>JBJEIU010000337.1:1483-6812 GCA_051877355.1 Hominilimicola sp. | reverse complement strand
TGTGTAAGCGTCCTCATTTTCAATCGTTCCGTCATTTTTGTAATACGTTACAGTATATTCTGTCGGTGTTGGTTCTTCCTTTTTATTAAGCGGTCTCAAAGCAAATGCGCCGCCGTTATCCTCTGCGTATGCCCCGATTGATGCTGTGCTGTCTGTTGTAAGCACTATGAGTCTGTTATCAACTATTTCAGCATCACCGTTCAAACCATTTTCATCAAGAATAAACCAAGAAACAGCTTTGCTATCCGAATTCTCAGGCATTACCTCTGCTCTGAGATTATTTTTATCTGTTATTCCGTCATCTGTAATACTGATTTTTTCAATCTTCTGCAATTCTCCGGCGTTTTTATAAACCTCGCACTCCGCAAGCTGAAAACGTATTCCTCCGTTCTTTACCTGATTAGGAGAAAGCTTTGTTGCCGTAACCTTTACATATCTTGCTGATACTGCGTCAAAATCAATAATATATGGTTCTGATTTGTCGGATGCACCCACTACTGAATAAACCTGTGTATATTCTCCTCCGTCAGCTTTTACTTCAATCTTGAAATCCTGAGGAAATTGATAATATCCCGCCGCCAGTGCGGACGCATCCGTTCGCGGATATAAAACCACACGGCTTATTTCGGTATCCGCGCCCAAGTCGATTTCAAAGTACGGCGGATCTGACACCGCATCAATGCTTCCAAATGCGTTCGATGTATAGCCGCTTCCTATTGTCACGCCGTCCGTCAGCTTGCTTTTGCCCCAATCGCTGTTTTCAAGGCTGTTATTTGACGTTACGTTTTTTCCTGTCGAAGCAACCTCTTTTTTGATGGCTGCTTCAAATTCTACGCCCGTTTCAAAATCATCATTCAGCGTCAGAATTGCTGCACTGCCTATAAGTTTATCATTAGTCCACGATTTAAACAGCTTTTTATCGGGAGCTTTTGCAAACATTACAATCTGATCTCCCTTTGTAAAGTCTCCGCAGTACGGCAGAGAGTATTCTTTTCCATTAATATAAACTCCACCATCATCTCCTGTTACGGAAAGTGTAACTGTATCGCTGTCACCGTTGCCGCCGATATAGGCGAAATGTGTGGAAAGATTAGGATTTTCAGGCAGTTCGCTTTTTATTGGATTATTAGACGAAACAATGTCACCGCTCCAGTATGCAAAAGCATAATTTTCATCATCACTTACAATCGTGATATTTTCAAGGTATTCAACCGCGATTTCCTCATTTGTTACCGGCAAAGGATAGTCATCGCCGCCTATTACGGCGTGAGCGGATATTTTTTCAGGATTGGCGATATTTATCGTTGTTTTTTCACCTGTTAAAACTCTATTAAACACCGCTTTTGACGTAACATTACCGTTCATTAATACGGTTACGCTTGCCGCGCCGAGATTGTCGCCGTTCCATGATACGAATTTATATCCGTTCGGTACGATTACCTCTAATTCTATTTCTGTTCCCTTTTCATATTCAATATTGCATGGCAGAGAATAAGTTTCCCCATTTATTTTAACTGATGCGCCGCTTACATCTGATGTCAGATTTAACACTACTTTTTCGTCTTCGGTCGGCGGTGCTGTATAGCTGTAATTTGCCTGAATTGTTTTCGCACTGTCCATTATGACTGATATTTCTTTGTCCGTGCTTTCAATGTCACCGCTCCACTTTGCAAATTTCAAAGTTTCGCTCGAATCCTCAGCTTCAATTTCAACAGTCGTCCCCGCCGCAGCAGATACGGCTGTCGGAAGCAGTGTATGCTCGCCGTTTATTTTCGCCGTCCCCGTGACGCCTGACGGAGTATTTATTGTAAGCCAATACGCTTCATTTGTGTTGCCATTTACTGTAGAAACAAATTCATAGCTGCCGCTCTCAAGTGCAAACACAGCTTCGCCGTTTTCCGTGCCCTTATACGTTACACCCACGGCATTTTCTATATTATTTCCGCTCTCTGTTATATTTTCCGCATTGTTCGCCGGAAGATACAACGTTGCAGTTGTATTTGCTGGAACAGTACATTTATATGTAAGCGTCTGATTGTCAATCGACCACTCAGACTTTATCTCGCCATATGCGCTGTCATAACTTCCTTTAGCATAGGTCAGATTTCCTCCTAAAGTCGGTTTTAATATTATGCTCTTATATCCGGCCTCATCTGCGTTTATACCAAGAATATCGCTGAACATCCACTCTCCGATTGCTCCGTAGGAATAATGGTTAAACGAGTTCATCGACACATCTCCGAATGTGTCTGTTTCAGCAATATATGAATTCCAACGCTCCCATATTGTAGTAGCACCGTTTTTAACACTGTAAAGCCAGCTCGGATTTTCGGTCTGCTCCAAAAGTGCGAACGCCGTGTCCGTAAGTCCCGCCTTTGTAAGAGCGGACGCTAAATGCGATATTCCCAAAAAACCTACCGACAGTTTCCCATCCTGTTCGTCTATGGATTTTTGGAAACATTCTGCCGCACGCGCCATTTTTCCCTGCGGAATTAAACCGAAATCTATCGCAAGCGCGTATGCCGTCTGGCTTGGAGTTGCATTGCTTCCGTCGGCATTACTGTAATACGTCTGATTTATTACATTTCCGTTCGCGTCCTTGTTTGACTTGCTCATCTCACCCCAATACGCGATTGAGCCGTCCTCCTGTACCCATGCTTCGTTAAACGCCTGTTTAATGTTTTCATACCTCTTGCGGTATTTTGCTGCGTCGTCGGCTTTGCCGAGAATTTCCGCAGTATCGGCTAAAATCTCAGATACCCGTGCCGCGTATGCCGTTGCCGATAAAATAAACGGTGTTGATTCATCGTAGGTAAGGTGGTCACCGCGCCGCTGTTGTACCTGAATATAGGGAATGGTCGCCAAATCCGACTGCTTCGGCACCTCTGCACCGTTTACCGTGCGTATGCCGTAATTCTGACGATCGGCACGGCTTTGGTACTCAACCCATTTTTTCATCATATCGTAGTTATCCTCAAGGACACTTATATCACCGTAGGCGCGGTACATCTCCCACGGAATGATAACCGCTGCGTCGCCCCAGCCCGCGCAGCCGTCCGAGCGGTTGTCACCGCCCAATGGCGCGGTATCGGGAACAGCGCCGTTTTTGTTATAAAGAAGCTGTCCGTCGCGCAGGTCAAGCAGCCACTTATTCATAAATGACTTCACATCCATATTGTACGCGGCGGTTTTCGCGAATACCTGACCATCACCAGTCCAGCCCATACGCTCGTTTCTCTGCGGACAATCTGTGTAGACGAGAAGTGAATTTCCGCGCTGTCCCCACATTATATTGCCGTAAAGCTGATTGATATCGTCATTTGAACATTCGAAAGACGCTGTTTCCTCAATTGTGTTTGTAATTACAAGTCCATCTATACTTATTATTAAATCAGCAACGCTGTCGAGTGTATAGCCGTTGCCTGTAATCTCAACATAGCGGAAACCATGAGATGTAAACGAGGGAATGAACGTCTCGACGTCTGCATCGCCTTTCAATGTGTATGTATCCGTATTAGCTGCTGTACGCAGATTAGCGACATACAGGGTTCCGTCCGCGCGGCACATCTCGCCGTAGCGGAGCTTTATTGACGTTCCGGCATCACCCTTTAATTTGATACGCACAGTTCCGACCATATTCTGACCGAAATCGTACACAAAATGTCCCTCAGGGAATTCCTTTACCGATACAGGCGTAAGCGTACGCTCAACCTTAGCCGTCGGTGAGGACTGCGCTGATAATTCAAATTTTTCTCCTGACAACGAGCCGTTCGTCGGTTTTACTGACGAAGGCCATGCCTGAACACCGCAGGCAATCCAGCGCGTATCCTCTGTATTATTCCAATCAAACTCCAGACGCGCGTCATAGCTTTCACCCTGCTGATAGTCCGCGCATACAACCGCGCCCTTGTCGGTAAACTGCCATGTATCGTCGGTCACGATAACGTCCTGTGTACCGTCCGTATAGTTAATCACGAGCTTACCTAAAAATACATTTTTCGAGCCGTAAATCATAGGCTTTGTCGCATAGCCTACCCAACCTGTGTAATAACCCTTCGCAATTGTCGCGCCGACAGTGTTTTGTCCCGATCGTATCATATCGGTCACGTCATACGTCTGATATTGTATTCTTTTTCTGTAATCGGTAAAGCCCGGATTGTAAAAATCATCGTTTACTTTTTGCCCATTTATGTATGCGTCATAAAAGCCCTGTGCGGACGCATAAAGACGCGCCGACTGTACTGTTTTACTTTCATCTGCCGTAAACGCTTTTCTCACGTTCACCGACGGGCAGGGATTTATAAGATTAAATTCATTTTCGACAACAAGCTGACCGTTTGTAACCGTTCCAAGCGCTGAAAGTGCGCCGCCATTGTCCGAAAAATCATCCGATTGATACACGTCGCCGCTTTCGATTTTTATATTGTCATACACCGCACTGCAGTTTTCCTGCTTAAAGCCGATATTCATTAAATATTGTCTGCGAGGCTGATTTGACGGATTTGCGGGAATAAAGCCCGAAACGGCATCGGCAACCGCGATGTCGTTAATGTATATTGAAGCGCTTCTGTTTGAGTTTACCAGAATTTTTATGCTGTTTTGTTCGTGTTCTTTTCCCTCCGCGACCGCATCGGTTGTAATTGCGTAGCCGTCAGCGTTTCCGCGAGCCGTTACAGTAGGCTTTCCGTCAGACCACGCATTGTCGTTATACTCATACGCCTTCACAAGACGGTTATCCATATCAATCTCGACAAGCACATAATTATCCTTATCGCGCGCGTTTATTACAATTCCGGCTTTGCTGCCGCACTCTACCGTGAAGTCCGCTGAAATCGCATAAGCTGAAAGATAGTCCGTATTGGTTGAAGCGTTCGGATTGCCTATCCACTTCGCCTCGTTGTTCTCCGCGTCTTTCCAAACACTCGCATCCGTACCCAAAAGACCGGTTTCAAAATACGCGGTATCGCTTGTCACCTTTTTATCGCTGCCGTTTACGATTTCAATGCGCCAATAATATCGACTTGAAGCTTTAAGTGCGTTTCCCTCATAAGCGATATTTACCGAATTATCGGAGCTAACTGTGCCGCTTCTCCATACAATATTATTAAATTCTTCGTCAGATGCAACCGTAATTTTATAGTTCGTTTGCTTTGCTCCGCGCTCATCCGATTTTAATTTCCAGCTAAATGACGGCTGTATATTATCAATCCCAATCGGATTTTCCATATCATCCGTCCGCATAGCATAAATACTCATTTCCGTGTCCTCATCTTTACTGTCATCATCACCACCGGCCGGCGTTGGTGTTGGTTCAGCCGTTGGGGTTGGT
>JBJEIU010000337.1:0-1383 GCA_051877355.1 Hominilimicola sp. | reverse complement strand
GTTGGTTCAGCCGTTGGGGTTGGTGTTGCTGCCGGCTCACTTGAAAGTGTAAACGCAAAAGAAGTGATATACACGCCAGTGCTGTTATCCGACTTTTTTTCCGGATAAATCGTATAGATTTTCCCTTGTTCAACATTAAATGTCACATCTTCAGTACTTGTAAAGTCACTCTTATAAGCAGTTATATTTTGCTCTTTAACATTTGATGAACCGTCGTTTACAACAATATCTGCCGAATACTGTGAACCACTCGCAATTTTGCCAGTCTTCATTGTTACGCTGCCCGATTTTTCCGGCTTAAAAACAAGCTTCCTGTTGTTTGATGTACCATTTTCATTTACGCCGTTCCACCATACTAATCGTCCATCCGTTCCGTATATGCCGTCACTGGTGCTGGCTATGTTTATTTGAAGTTGTCCGTCCGTAATGGAACTGTTTGCTGTCGTTATCTTTGTTTCACCATTGCTGCTCCAAGTGTATGTATTGTTTGTTTCATCATAAGTATTGCTCGCGCTTACCGGAGCAAAACTTCCGATTGCCATTACTGCGGCAAGTGCCGCTGCCACAATTCCCTTTTTTAATTTCATGTTCGTTCCTCCCTCTAAAATTAAAGCAAAAGCCGATATTATTCTTAATTTAATTTTAGCACGTGAGGGATTTCTACGCGACAAAAAAATTCCTATCTTGTTTGTGTTTATCGTTCAAAAATTCCTTTTTTCAGTCTTTCCTCTTTTCGATACTCCGACGGTGCTTTGCCGTAAACCGAATGAAAAACACGCGTCATATGCGCTACGGACGAAAAGCCGTTTTCCTCCGCGAGCCTTGTCAGAGATTTATTTGTCGTCCATAGTTCCTTTTCAACAGGCATAATCCGAACAAGATTGAGATACTTCAAAAACGTCTGTCCCGTAGTCTGGCGGAATACCTCGCAAAACCGAGATTTACTCATATGAATATGCTCCGTAACATCGTCAAGTCCGAAATCCTCCTCCGAATAATGATTATGTATAAACGTAATAGCCTCAAGCATATCGGGACGCACTATAAGGCTTTCCGAATTAAATACGGTACTTGCCTTTTCCGCAAGCTCGTTTATATAATCAAGAAACTGTACCATATAGCATACCATAAGCTTTCCGGCAAGCGGCGTTGTCCTGTAATTATAGCTCTTTGTCCGTATAAAATAACGCTTTATAGTATCCTGCGTTTCGCCCTCAAGCGGTATCACGCAGGAGGGAATACCTTTAAGCAAATATTTAATTTCATCACCGTCAAGAAAACCGTTCAAAATTTCCGGTGGGATATTCATAACGTACCTTGATATGTATTCCGTTCCCGTTTGAAAAAAATGAAGAAGATACGGCTCTATAATAAGCAGCTCCC
>JBJEIU010000336.1:0-6826 GCA_051877355.1 Hominilimicola sp. | reverse complement strand
TTTTGTATTTACCGCCTGTGTTCCCGCCGCCATCAGACGTGTAAACACCGCGTCCTCCGAGCCGCACGCCTTTGTCGTTTCAATAGTGTCAACTGTTCTTGAAATATCACTTTGCAGCGCGCCCATGTCACGGCTGTAAGCGTACATCTTTTCTTCGTATTTCCTTGCCCGTATAACCATTGATGCAATATTTACCGCGGAACATAATATGCCTATTACGGCAATATGTACGTCAAGCACGACAAGCAGCACAAGGTAAACTATCATCTGCAATATATATCCGGGAATAGGAGATGCCAGACGGCAGATATTTGCTCCCATGCGCATATTCGCATTCTGACGGTTTGTCAAATCACCCTCGCTGCGCTGCAAAAAAAACTCAATAGGCAGTTTCAGCATACGCTCCATAAAGCCGGAATTTATACGCATATTAAGCTGCTTGCCTATACGATGCCGGATATTTTCATTAAGCGCCATAGCTGCAACGGTTATAAGTCCCGCACATAAAAGCATTTTCAGCACAAACTCCAAATTCTGCGCATTCTTTGCGATAAGGATTTTATCTATAAACACAGAATTCAGAAACATCACCGCTATGCTTCCTGTAACAGCGCATAATTCAATCAGTATAAAATAAACCACATTCGGTATAAATGCCCTTGTACAGGAGTCTATGTAATTATTTACTGCTCTTTTACCATTGTCCTTTTGGAAATTCTCCGTTGGGCTAAACTCTATGGCAATGCCTGTAAAGGATTTTGAAAATTCCTCGATGCTTACCGTACGTGTTCCATGCGCAGGGTCGGCTATCACCGCGCCTTTTCTGTTAAATCCGCACAGAACAAGAAAATGATCCATATTCCAGTGTAAAATAGCAGGTGTCTTAAGCTGTTTTGCGCCCTCAATATTCACTCTCAGCGCCCGCGGCTTTAAATTGTGAAACTGTGCCGCCTTTACAATGTTTCCGGCGTTTACACCGTTTCTCGATACACCGCATTCCTGTCTGAGTTCCTCAAGAGTCACCGTTTTTCCGTAATAGGCTAAAATCATTGCCAGTGATGCCGCGCCGCATTCCGTTATTTCCATTTGCAGTACCGGACGTATTTTTTTCACCTTTTCCATAATACCTCCTAAAACAGCCATTCATAAGGATGGCATTCCTTTATCACAATATCTGCGCTGCATACGGTTCCAAGCTTTACATCAGTGTCACCGCTTTTGGGATTTGACCACTTCAAATGACTTTGCGCCGATGCGTCAGGCATAAGAGTTATTTCAAGCTGCAGATAGCTTTCACTTTCGTCAAGTCCGGAAACAAACAGCTCCTTACGTTTTTCCTTTATGCTTTGCCCCGTAACCGGATAATTTGAAATACCCGATATATACGCTTTTATGTAGCCGTATTCCTCACGCGCCGCAAAATCCGGCATTACCTGTGCCTCCATACCGAGCGTGACAAGTCCTCCCTTGGCAGACGGTATAAACGCGGTCAGCGTCTTGTTGTTGCCGCTTTCGTCATAGGGGACTACCTCTGCAATTCTTTCACCGGCTTGCATGTATGAATTTTCGTCAGCAATCTGTGTAACTATTCCGTTAATATTGGAGCGTATTACAGAGCACCTGTCATATTCGTCATAAAGCTCCTGAAGCTGCACGTCAGAAATGCCGTTTGATTTTCCTTCCTTTATTTTAATTAAAATATCCTCCCGTGGAATTACCGCAAGAATATCACCTGCTTTTACCGCATCGCCCGGAGCGGCAACCACCTTGGATATAATCCCGCCCGATGTTACATAGACCTCTCCATTATTTTTATCGGGCCATATTACGCCGCTGACAGATACCGTTTCATAAACAGTTCCGAAAACAAGCCATATTGCAAACACAGCCGCGCATATCACGAGCAATCCTGCAAAAGCCGCCGTTTTTATGTTTACCGCGCGTACTCTGCCGCCCGCAGTACTGCTTGATGAAAAGTTTTCGAGCGCCTCTTTTCTGAATAAATCCTTCATACCTTCCTCCTAATTATTCAGTGTGTGTTCACGTACATATCCGTTTTTGTCAAATGTATGATACTTATAAATATCCGTTTTCAAAAAGCCGTCTTCTGTAAATTCAAAGCTCTGATACAGCCCCTTATATCCGTTTTCATGCAAAAGCTGCGCTATTTTCATAGAATCACAGGTTTTATTTTCAATCGCTGTGTCTGCCACCATTCTGACAGCATTGTATCCCTGAACATACCATGTATCAAATTCGTTTCCCGTCTTTATCATGTAATCCTTGACAAGTTCAGAGAGCTTGCTATTTTCTTCATTGTTCCCGTCGCGCAGTGCAAATTCTTCCGCCATGATAAATCCTTCCATTGCTTTTTTCAGCTCGCTGTCCCTGTTGAGCAGTTCGCTGTCGTCAAAAGAGGTGTCCCCGGCACACACAATATCCGGATTTCTGCTTTTTATTTTTTTCAGAATATTGAAACCATCATTGCCTCCGGGGAATATTACAATCCCGTCAACGTCTAAAATTTCCCATTTTTTGTATGTTTCGTCAAACTGATTTTCAGCTACAGATATATCAGTACAGTCAACTACACTGATGTCATCATTTACAGTGTATTTGAGAAAGCCGTTCATTTCCGAACGTTCAAATTCACCGTCAGCAGAGCAGACCGCCCATCGTTTTGCTGTTGTCTGCGCTGCCGCAAGGCGCAGTATTCTGCCCACGTTCCGTCCCGAATTACACATTGAAAAAACCGTTTCGTAGTGATTATCGCTATAAACTCTGTCATATAAGAAATACGGCACGACAAACAGCTTGCCTTCCTCATTGAAAACATGCGCCGCCGTTTTATTTATTTCCATATCAATCGCACCGATAACAGCAGTAACGTCTTTATCCTCCAAGAGCGAATCCACGATTGCCGCGCCCTGCTCATAGCTGCCGTTATCGCTGTAAAATTCACATTCAACATTATATCCGCTGTCCGAATAATCGTTATTCAGATCCTGTACTGCGCGTTCAATACCCTCCCCATAGCCGGAGTAAAATTCCTCAGGATTACCCATAACCGCAATTTTCACGGTTTTGTCCGCAGTACCGGCGCAACCCGAAAGTATTGACGTACAAATAATAATGATTAAAGCTATATATTTTCTTCTCATTTTTTCTTCTCTTTCAAATTTCATTCTTTTTCTGAATATACACATAAATATCTGTTCTATATCAATTATAAACCCCAAAGGACATCAAAAGGACACAGAAAGCGAAAAATTTTTCAAAAAATTATTTTTTCTGATGTTCCTGTTCCTCTGTTTTTTATAATAAGCCGCTGACATATACATTGCCGTCCACGCTCTTTTTACTACTTTCTTCTTTTATTTTCAGTTCAATTACCGCCACTGTTCCCTTTCCCGCAGAGCTTTTAACCGTCAGGCTGCCGCCGCACATTTGCTGTAATCTCATTCTTATGTTATCAATTCCTATATGAGAATGTCCATCCTCCCACAATGCAGGATTTTCCATGTCAAAGCCCACGCCGTCATCTATTACCTCAATTATAATATTTCCGGCTTCTTTCCGGGTTCTGAGTGTCAGCGTGCCGCCGTTTTCATTTTCACATATACCGTGTTTAACGGCGTTTTCAACCAATGGCTGTACCGTAAGGGATGGCAGGAAGAAATCCTTTTCCCGTATATCATAAACAACATTCAGATTATCGCCGAAGCGCATCTTTTCCAGCTTCAGATATGTTTCGACATGAGACAGTTCCTTTGAAAAATGAATAGGCGTGTGGCTTGCAAGGCAATCCATATTACCGCGCAGATATGAGGCAAAATCTCCCAACGCTTCACGCGCCTGCTCCGGATTTATTCTGCAAAGCTCACGGATAGCATTTATGGAATTATACAGAAAATGCGGCTGTATCTGACTCAGCATTATGGATATGCGGCTGTTTTTCAGCTCAGCAGCCATTTTTTCAGCTTCCACAGCGGCGCGGAAATTTGACGGAATAATTTTAAGCACAATAATCAGCGCTATAACAAATATTAATATAAAGACAATTTTGGAAACCATTCCGCCCTGCCACCAGCCCGCGGCAGTTCCCAGAATATCCGCAAGCATTGCGCCCAGCGGCAGAATACAGACAATTAACATTAGCCTCTGTTTTTTGTCTGCGTTTTTTAAGGCGTATATACAGCCTCCCAGCAGTACCAATCCAGCCAAAATCTGCACAGCGGCCCAATATATGTTCAAATCATACAGCCCGATACCGCCGGCAAGAGATATAATAAGTGAAACACCCGACAGCGCTCCCACAGCAGTGACGGTAATTTCGCCTGCCTTTTTCATTTTTTCAGGCAGGCACTTAACAGTAAAGCACATCATAAAGAATACATATAGCATCATACACAACTGCAGTACGCAGGTGTTAAATACTACTGATTCATTCCAAATACCCACATTGGGAGAGTCTAAAACATAATACCCTCCGGCAAAAAGCATCATCAGTCCAATCAGCAGTATAGTCTTGCCCTGCGGCATACGCAGCAAAAACGAACATACTGCAACACCAAGCACCATAAGAGCCGCAATCATAACAAATATACCGATTATTCTATCAGGCACACCCTGTTTTAGCATAAGCTTATCAAGGGTTGGCCCAGAATACATATACATTGAATCAAGGAAATCGTTTACAGCGCTATAATTCCCGAACCTATGAGGATTTTTCAGAACAATTTCCACTGTGTCCGTATCAGTGCCTGTATATGTATAAGTAACCCTCTGCTTACCGCATGCACTCTCGCCTATCTGCGGATTTTCAGCATCAAAAACATGTGCGCTTTCACCGTTTATAAAAATCTCCGCTCCGATATGATTGAAATACAGCGAAATGGGACTTCCCTGCGTGACTCTGCCAATCACCTCTCCATCAGGGCCCTCCGTCCGGAAATATCCCTTAAGTGTAACATCGCCATCCATAGAGGATATTTTTTCACCCTTAACAATCGGTTTCCATTCGCCGTCCGCGATTTTGTATTCGCCCCGGAATGACGCACGCAATGGTATTGGATTTATCGACTGATTGCTGCGTATGCACGCCGCAAGCAACACGATAGCCGCCAGAATAACAAGACAGCCCTGTCCGACAGCTTGCCACTGTGCCTTTTTCATGGTATATCACTCCTCAAAATTATAGTTTAAACCGCACCCTCTGCAATAATATAATAGTCATTATAATCATTATACACCCCAAAGGACACCAAAAGGACACAAAAAACGGATTTTTTTCAAAAAAAAACAGCAGGATTTTTCCTGCTGCCACGTATGTATATTTTAAGCTTCGTTTCGTTCCGCTCCCATCTTGACATATCTTCCTGTGGTGAACTCCGCCCAAGAATAATTAACCATATATTCGCCGTGAAAGGAGTTTACCGCGACAGCATCCCATTTTTCATAATCGTAAGCGTCGCATTTTATCTTCGTGACGTCCAGCGCAAGATGATTCCATGTCTTAATCAGAATATCATCTGCCCCAACCGTTTTCAGTGAATTTTTCAGCGAGGTAACTGTTGCCGTGGCACGGTTTTTCAATTTTCTGTCATAGGGTTCATCCTCCCATAATACCTCTGCAATCTGCTCCGTTGTCACGGACGAACCGTGCCTGTCAACAAGATATGCAAGCAGTTCCTTTGATTTTTCACGTTCAAAGGTAATCGGTATACCATCGACAAAAACTTCAAAATGCCCGAATGTCTTAACTCGTATATCCCGCGTCAGTCCTGTCGGCTCCGCGCGCCAATCGGTTACCATTTCATCAAGGACGCGTTCTATATCCTTCGCTCGGACAGGCTTCATCAAATATCCCTTTGCAAACAGTCCGAATTCGTCAAGAGCATATTCGCTGTATGCCGTACAGAACAACAGTGTAACCTGCGGATATACGCTTTTTAACTGCTTCGCAAGTTCCAGACCATTCATGCCGTTCATTTTAATATCTGTAAAAGCATATGACAGCGTTTCGCCCTGCGCAGATAATTCCTTTGCCCATTCCACAGCCACCATAGGATTTCTCTCAGCGTGTAGCGCAGCAGACGGAAATGCAATTTTTAATTCGTTTATCAGTGAGTTTAACGCAAGCTGTTCGTCATCAACCACTAAAATATACATTACTGTTCACCTCATATATTTCTTCCTTATTAATTATTAATTTACTTGTCGCCACGGTTCCCTTTCCCTATAAGCTTCTAATCCATTTTCTCTATATCATAGATAATATTCAAATTATCACCAAAATGCAGTTTTTTCAGTTAAAACAATTTTCTATCGTGCGCATTCACGGCGTTCAGTAATAGTTTTTATGGAATTAAAATCCCTCTATTTCAATGTAAATATTCTATTATATATTACCATATTATCTTGTTTTTGTAAATATATTTTTTATAACAATTAACGAATCATTACATAAAAGTGTCCCGAGAATTGTTTTAGATAATTCTCGGGACCTTACTATATTTATTTTGCAGATATTTACACTATTGATAATGATTTTGTACTAGCATTCAATATTTGTCTCGCATTGACTGCAAAGGATTTCAACGAAGTGTAATGATTAAAGCCTCCTGTAAAATCCTTTACATTCTTTGCTGCACGGACAAGTATTTTTGAATTCCATCCGTTTCTATCATAACGGATTATTCCCTTTCCCTATGCCGCCATCTTGCGGCACTGTTTCTCATCATCTGCCACATACATAGAGTTTATATATATGGTTCGAAAGCTCTTGTTATCGAAGACGGCTCTGAATGGATACTGAATAGTCAAG
>JBJEIU010000335.1:0-6862 GCA_051877355.1 Hominilimicola sp. | reverse complement strand
CTACCTAATCGCCTATTTTGGAATGATGTTGGGAACAATCATCTTATCTCTTATTAAAAACCGGATTAATTCCAATAAGATTGCAAATACACTCATAGCTATAGTCGGCAGTAATATTGCTATCTGGTTTATTGAGCAGTTGATTGATACAAATTTCGAATTTCTTTCAGTTTCATACATTATAACCGAGGTTTTTCTGCTGTTTTTATATATGATGCTTCAGGATTACGGACTACTGCCCACACGCACCGAGAAAAAAACATCTATTTGTGAAGAACGCAGTGAAAATGCAGAAACTGAAAATATTCATCAAAAATGCGCTTCGGAAACAGCCGTCACACCTGCTGATACAACAAACAGTTCCGAAGATGAGTATAACAAGGATTTCATTGAACGTTATCAGTATTTTGTTTCCAACTTGAATATGCTGACACCAACAGAACGAAAAATTTACAACTTCTATCTGTCCGGCAAAAGCACAAAAGAAATTCGTGAATTGCTGCAAATTAAAGAAAATACCCTTAAATTTCATAATAAGAACATTTACAGCAAGCTTGGAGTTTCTTCACGCAAAGAGCTGCTAAGTTTTGCTAACCGTATGAACAGCGATGTAATTGACGGTTGACAAAAATGTCGGCATGAATTAATCATACCGACATTTTTTTATTGCTGCACAGCAACGTTCTTGAACTTCATATTGGGATAAATCTTTTTCATACGCTCATCAGGATAATGCTTGTCCATAAAATATTCAAACTGCGTTTGCGGTTCAATCTGCTCAATTCTTTGCTTCCATCTGTATACCGCACACGCGGATACAGCAATATCGGCAATTACAAGCACAAGCAAAATCCATGTAAGCGGTACTCCTATTTTATTAGGAATATGTGAAATCCAGCGTATCATACGCGGATAAATATCCTTAACCCAGAAGATTGCCAGCCCTCCCCAAAAAATAGAATACAGAAGATTAATGCGCCCGTGAAGATTAAGATACATTTTTGAATAATCCCACGAAACCGAGCCAAAGCTCTTTTCCTGAACCCATGAGCAAACATATTCGACTATACTACCCAGAATTGCTCCCGCTATACAGATTACTATATCACGTGAATTACGTACAGGATGAAGTCCTATGGCAAGAGCCAACGCACCTACTCCATAAACAGGATTTAGCGGTCCATAAATAAGACCCACCCTGCTTTCAAAATGATGTCTTGTCAGCAAACACCAAAGCGTTTCCACAACTACTCCCAAAACACAGCCTATTAGAAAAATCCAAAACAGCCTGTAAAATCCAAATCCGTCCGTAAAATGATTTAATACATCATTTGAATTTTTCATAATTTAATTTTCCTCCACACACCTACGTCAGACGGACTATTTTGTCCGGTTTACAATAGCCGCCTTAACTGTATTTTTCATAAGCATTGCGATTGTCATCGGGCCTACGCCGCCAGGAACAGGTGTAATTGCCCCTGCAACCTTTTCCGCGCTTTCAAACTCAACATCACCGCAAAGCTTTTTGTTTTCAAGCCTGTTGATACCCACATCTATTACAACGGCGCCCTCTTTTATCATATCCCCGGTAATAAAATTGGGTATCCCCACTGCCGCAACAAGAATATCGGCATTCTTTGTTTTTTCTTTAAGGTTCTTCGTCTTTGAATGACATACTGTGACAGTACCGTTCTGATGCAACAAAAGCATAGCCTGCGGCTTGCCGACAATATTGCTTCTTCCTACAATAACGCACTCCTTACCGCACACGTCAATTCCGGATTCATTTATAAGCTCCATAACGCCAGCGGGTGTACACGGTACAAAATCATAATTGCCAACCATGATTTTACCAACGTTTACGGGATGAAACGCGTCAACGTCCTTTTTTGGGTCAATCGCGTTAATTATAGTCTTTTCATCAATATGCTTCGGGACAGGAAGCTGTACAAGAATACCTGAAATGCTTTCCTTTTTGTTAAGAGTGTCTATAAGCTGCAAAAGTTCCTCCTGTGTTGTTTCCTCCGGAAGCGCGTATTTTTCAGAATATATATCGCACTCCTCGCAGGCACGTTCCTTATTGCGCACATACACCTGACTTGCAGGGTCCTCACCGACGATGATTACCGCCAGACCTGGGTTTATCCCCTGCTTTTTTAACTCCTCTACCTCTGCTTTCAGCTCTGACTTTATTCTTGCTGAAACTTCCTTTCCCATTAACAGCTTTGCCATTGTTTTTCCTCCTTTTGTCATTTGGATTATTTGATAAAATATCGCCCTTGGGCGGTCTTATCAGACATCTGTTCTGATAACCGATTAAATCGTTTCGTCCGACTTTTGTAAGTGCCTCATACACAAGCTTGTAATTATCGGGATTTTTGTACTGCAAAAGTGCTCTCTGCATTGCCTTTTCATGCGCAGTTTTGGGTACATACACTTTTTTCATCGTAAACGGATCAATTTCCGTATAAAACATACAGGTGGATATTGTTCCGGGTGTCGGATAAAAATCCTGCACCTGCTGCGGATTTATATTATGCTCATGCAGATATACTGCCAGTTTTACCGCGTCGCGCAGTGTGCTTCCCGGGTGGCTTGACATAAGATACGGCACAAGATATTGTTTTTTGCCTATCTTTTCATTTATTTTATAGAACTTTTCAGAAAACCTGTTGAAAACAATGTTTTCAGGCTTTCCCATATATTTAAGCACGTTATCGCTGACATGCTCAGGAGCCACCTTTAGCTGTCCGCTCACATGATATTTGCACAATTCATAAAAGAATGTATCATCAGGGTCATTTATAAGGTAATCAAAGCGTATGCCCGAACGGATAAACACCTTTTTAACACCCTTGATTTGTCTAAGCTTTCTGAGAAGCGCAAGATATTTCTTATGTGTTATCTCCATATTTTTACACGGCTGCGGAAACAAGCACTGCTTGTTTTTGCACGCACCCAATGTAATCTGTTTCTTGCAGGCTGGACCGCGGAAATTTGCCGTCGGACCCCCCACATCATGTATATAACCCTTGAAATCAGGCATTTTTGTCATTTCCTCCGCTTCCTTTACAAGCGATTCATCACTTCTCGAGGTGACAATTCTGCCCTGATGAAAGGCAAGTGCGCAAAAATTACAGCTTCCAAAGCACCCCCTGTTCGCAGAAAGTGAGAATTTAACCTCCTGTATGGCAGGTACGCCGCCATCCTTTTCATACATCGGATGATAATTCTTCATATATGGAAGCGAATACACCTCGTCCAACTCATCCGTTTCAAGAGGCGGCATGGGTGGATTTTGTATAAGGTATTTGTCGCCGTGCTTCTGCACAAGTGTTTTGCCGATATACGGGTTTTGCTCATAATATTGAAGCCTGCATGATACTGCATATTTTTCCTTACTTTCCACACACTCCTCATAGCTCGGAATAAGCACGGAATTATTTTCATCATAAACAGATGAAATATAGCATGTTCCCGGCACATCTGTTATTTCTTTTACAGGCACACCGTCGCGTAGCTTATCGGCTATCGCCGCAATCTGCTTTTCACCCATGCCGTACATCAGCATACTTGCGCGTGAATCAAGCAATATGGAACGTCTTATTTTATCGTCCCAGTAATCGTAATGCGCAAAACGCCTTAAACTTGCTTCAACTCCTCCGATAAGAATAGGCATATCGGAGCCAAATGCTTCCTTTATGCGGTTGCAGTACACGATAGTTGCTCTGTCGGGGCGCATTCCCCACTTGCCTCCTGGAGCATACATATCATCATGTCTGCGTTTCTTTGCAGCGGTATAATGATTTACCATACTGTCAATATTGCCTGCGCTTACAAGCACACCGAGCCTTGGTCTGCCCATACGCACAAAATCATCAATTTTATGCCAGTCAGGCATTGCGACTATACCCACCTTGTATCCATGCTTTTCCAACACTCTTGAAATTATAGCATGTCCGAAACTGGGATGGTCAACATAGGCGTCACCTACTATATACAGAAAATCCAGTTGATTCCATCCGCGCTTGTCCATATCCTCTCTTGATACAGGAAGAAAATCATTCTTCTTCATTTTCCGTTTCCTCCGCTCTGTCATGTATGCCAATATCTGCGTGGCTTACAAGAACATCTCTTGGCTTTGAGCCGTTTGCGCCTGATATAATACCTCTTGCCTCCATTTGGTCTATTATTCTGCCTGCGCGCGAATAGCCAACGCCCAGACGGCGCTGTACCATTGATGTGGAGATTTTTCCAAGACTTATTGCCAGTTCAATCGCTTCAGGCAAAAGCGCGTCTCCGTCCTCCTCTACATCAGGCGTAACACCGTTTTCCCCCGTTGCACAGCGTTCTATTTCCTCCGCAAGGTCTTCACTGTAATGCGTAACACCCACGTTTTCCTTTATATAATTTACAACCGATTCTATTTCAGCGTCAGTCACAAACGCGCCCTGTACTCTCGTTGAAGATCGTGCGCCTGCGGGATGATACAGCATATCACCCTTTCCAAGCAGTTTTTCCGCACCGCCCTTGTCAATAATGGTACGGCTGTCTACCTGGCTGGATACGGCAAGAGCTATTCTTGAGGGAACATTAGCTTTTATAAGTCCCGTTATTACGTCCACAGACGGTCTCTGTGTTGCAATGACAAGATAAATTCCGGCAGCTCTGGCAAGCTGTGTTAGTCTTACGATATAGTCCTCAACCTCTTTTGCCGCAACCATCATCAAATCAGCAAGCTCATCTATGATAATTACAAGCTGCGGTATCTTCTCACCGCCCTCTTTTTCCATCAGTTTGTTATATGATTCAAGCTGTCTTACTCCCGATTCGGTGAACAAATCATATCTGTGCATCATTTCCGTCACTGCCCAATTAAGCGCACCAGCCGCCTTTTTCGGGTCAGTTACCACCGGTACAAGCAAATGCGGAATACCATTGTAAACGCCAAGCTCAACCCTTTTCGGGTCAACCATTATAAGCTTGACGTCCTCAGGCTTTGCCTTATAGAGAATGCTCATAATCATTGTGTTAATACATACACTCTTACCCGAACCTGTCGCGCCTGCTATAAGAAGGTGCGGCATTTTCGCAATATCGCCGACAACCACATTGCCGCCAATATCCTTTCCGAGCGCGAAGGTAAGTCTTGACTTTGCCTTTTTAAAGGTATCGGAATCAAGCATTTCACGTATTGAAACGGAGCTTACCTTATTATTGGGTATTTCCACACCCACTGCGGCTTTGCCCGGAACAGGGGCAACAAGCACCGTTGACACAGCCAGATTAAGCGCAATATCGTCTGCAAGTCCGACAATTTTTGACAGCTTTACACCAGTATCAGGCGAAATTTCGTAACGTGTTACAGTAGGCCCCTGAGTTACCTGCATAAGCTTTGCCTTAACACCGAAATCCTCAAGCACCGTTATAAGTTTTTCCGCTGTTCTGCGCATTTCCTCACGCTTATCGCCGGATACCGCATCAGGCTTATTAAGAAGTCTTATTGGCGGGAACACATATTGAGCGGCAGGCTTTTCAATCGCCTTATTAAACTCGTCATTGTATTCCTGCTTTTCCTTGTCCGACATTTTATCAGCCTTTTCTCTTTTGTCCTCCACCGTTGCAGGTTGTTCTTCGACTATATTTTTATCTGTTTTTTGCTCATTATTCTGAGGGATTTCCTCCATGCTGCCGAAAATATCATCAATACCATTTGAAAAAATACCTTCTTTTTCAATCTCTTCCTTTTCAGCTTTCTGAGCATTTTTTTTTCTTTTGGGTTTATCGGGCTTCGCATCAGCAGTATCTGTGGCAAATGAATTTGCCGCGTCAAGAATACTGTGCTTTTCGTCCTCTTCCTGTTTAAGATAGTATTCCTCCTCGGCTGCCATTTCCTCCATACGGCGCTCTCGCTCGTCCATAAAATCAGAATACTTTTCCTGCGCGGAGAAAAAGACATTTTTAAGAGCCTTAGCTATTTCCGCAAAAATAGATACATTTGTTATAAGGCTGACAAGAATTATAAGTGTCAGGCATAAAATAATGTATGATGCAATTTTCTGCACCATATTTTCCATAAATACAGACACACATGCACCGAGGAAACCTCCTCCCGCATACCCCTCATATCCGTAAACAAACGAATACGCTATTGTATTGTCTGTGGAAAGATTGATAAGGGCGCTTACGTTTACAAGCGCAAGGAACGCAAGTCCCAGCTTTATCCAAAATTTTTTTATATCCTTTGTTTTAACAAGATAAGCGGTCGCGCCAGCCGAAATGACAGGCACAAAGAACCCGCATATGCCGAACATGCCGCATAATGCTTTTTTTACTGCTGTATTTATAACTCCCCCGTCACCGTAATCAATATACATGAATACAGCAAGCAGTATCGTTATAAGTATCATTGAAATAATATAGGTCGGCAAATAGTTTTTCTTCTGCGTTTTCTTTTTTGAGGTGCTTTTTCTTGATTTATTTTTCGTCGCCATAAAACCTCGCCTTTCATATGTAAATAATAAATTTGTTCATAAATATACAGTATAAATTATATCACAAACAAAAAAAAATTGCTACTGATGTTATTAAACTGTAACATTACTGAATTTTTATTGCCAATTATTATTATATTCGCAAAAACATGCAAAAATAACATCAGCTTTTGCTGATGTTATTTTTGAACCCTCGGCGGACGTTCGCCGAAGAACTGATACAGATTGCATTTTATCATTCCGTTATAAAGCTTGCGCTTTTTGTTCGCTTTTTTTCCGAACAGCTTTTCAAAATTTTCATTTGACGTGATTATATAGTAAGACCATTTATCAAGCTTCTTGAAGTTAACGCCGATGTCTTTATATAA
>JBJEIU010000334.1:0-6903 GCA_051877355.1 Hominilimicola sp. | reverse complement strand
ATAAATCCCTCATCAATTTTTTATTATGACACAAATACGAAATTCAAGGCTGATGAGCTGCTTGCCACGCAGTTTTTGGGGAATGACGGCTGGGGAATAAACCCTGACGGAAAATATGTCAGAACGGTAAACGGCGAAAAGCAGACACTTGGATTTGAAATACTGACGAACGGAGACAGCACAGAAAAAGTAAACATTGCCAATAACATAGCGGAAAGCTTTGAACATTTCGGAATACCTGCTAAGGTTGTGGCGCTGCCCTATGAGGAGTATATGACAAAGATTATTACCAAGGATTATGATATAATGATAGGCGAAATTGAAATAGGAGCAAATCTTGACCTTACGCCACTTGTATCCTCAAGCGACAATTATTTCTCCTATCAGAATACTGACCTCGATATGCTTGCTGGACAAATAGGCATGACGCGTGACGAGGAGCAGATGAAAGATTTATTTCGCCAGTATAGCAATATCATAATTGAAGATATGCCGTTTACACCGCTGTTTTTCCGAAAGGGCGACGTAATGTCAAGCTCTAAGATAAAGAGCGAGGTAGTGCCGTCTGTCACAAGACAGTACAGAAATGTTGAAGCATGGAGCGTGAAAGAATGACGGTTATAGTAATAGGCGCAGGCGCCGCGGGACTTATAGCCGCAGGAAAAGCGGCGGAAAAAGCCGATAATGTTATAATTGTGGAAAAGAATGATATTGTCGGGAAAAAGCTGCTTATAACGGGCAAGGGACGCTGCAATATCACAAATTCCGCCGAAATTGAGGATATGATTACCCAGTATCCGCGCAACGCAAAATTTCTCTATTCCGCGCTGTATACGTTCACAAATGGCGATATAATACGGCTTATAGAGGACAACGGCGTGAAAACAAAGGTAGAGCGCGGCGGCAGGGTTTTCCCTGAAAGCGACAGGTCGCAGGATGTTGTAAAGGCTCTAAAAAAGTATGCCTTAAAGGATAATGTCACACTAAAGCGTGATACCGTAAAGTCGCTTATAACAGAGGACGGTGCAGTTAAGGGAGTAAAAACAGCGCACACTACTATAAAGGGTGAGCGTGTAATAGTCTGTACAGGCGGTAAATCATACCCGAAAACAGGCTCAACCGGCGACGGCTATAAGTTTGCTTCTCAGGCAGGACATACGGTTATAGACCCTAAAGCGTCGCTCATACCTGTGGTTACAGAAGAAAAATGGGTACGTGACATAATGGGACTGTCACTGAGGAATATTAAAATTACGGCATATAACGCAAAAAACAAAAAGGTGTTTTCCGATTTCGGTGAAATGCTGTTTACACATTTCGGAATTTCAGGGCCTGTGGTGCTGTCCATGTCGGCGTATCTGAAAAATATCGGTAATGAAAAATATCGTATTGAAATTGATTTAAAACCAGCGCTTACGGAGGAACAGCTTACGGCAAGGGTAATACGTGATTTTGAGAAGTACAGCAAAAAGCACCTTATAAACAGCCTTGACGATCTGCTCCCGAAGGCGCTGATACCCGTTATAGTATCACTGTCGGGCATAGACGCGCACAAGGCGGTCAATGAAATAACAAGGGAAGAAAGAAGCGAATTAGTAAGGCTTTTAAAGCATTTTCCGCTTACGGCGGTCGGAGTAAGACCCGTCGAGGAGGCGATAGTAACCTCGGGCGGAGTAAAGGTAAGTGAGATAAATCCGTCCACAATGGAATCAAAGCTTGTAAAGGGACTGTACTTTGCGGGAGAGGTCATAGACGTTGACGGATATACAGGCGGTTACAATTTGCAGGCTGCATTTTCCACGGGATATTTGGCAGGAATGAACGCGGCGGAAATTATGGAGGAATGACAATGGAAGTTGGAAGCAAAGAGGTGTGTAAGGCGGCAATACAGATTGCCCTTACGGACACGCGTGAGGAGGAAAATCTCCTGAAAAGCAGTAACACAGAGCGCGGAATACGCTCCGTTGCTATAGATTTCGGCAGCGACTTTGGCAGCGCCGTACCGAAAATCCTTGAAAGGGCTGTAGTTGCTGCTAAGCGTGAAAATGTAATCGGTTCGACCCATGCCGAAGAGGGCGCAGTTGCAGGTGCAGCGCATGAGGCTTTGCAGCAGATTATGGATAAATGTCTTGGACTTAATATGGGCGGCAAGATAGGTATTGCAAGATACGGATCGCATATAAGTGTGTGCGTATTCTTTGCAATAGGATTGCTTAATCTGAATGATATAGCGATAGGCATGGGACACAGAGCAGTATAAAATTTACGAAAGGAAAATGATAATATGGCAGTAAGAGCAATACGCGGCGCAACGACCGCAGAGGAGAACACAAGAGAGGCAATAATCGGAGCAACGCTGGAGCTTCTGAGCGTAATAGAAGAAAAAAATGATTTGAAGCGAGCGGATGCAATATCTATAATATTCACCGTAACCTCGGATTTAACAGCAGTATTCCCTGCGGCAGCGGCAAGGGAAATGGGACTTACGTTTGTACCGCTTCTTGATATGGCAGCGCCCGCGATTGACGGCAGTCTGGAAAAATGTATCCGCATTATGATACATATAAACACTGATAAAACAAAAGAGGAAATTAACCATGTGTATCTGCGCGGAGCAAAGGTACTGCGTCCTGATTTGGTACAGGAGGAAAAGTAAATTATGAAGTATATTTCGGTTGCAATAGACGGCCCCGCTGGCGCGGGAAAAAGCTCTGTTTCAAAGGCGGTTGCAAAGAGTCTTGGTTATACATATATAGATACAGGTGCAATGTACCGCGCAGCAGCGCTTTTTGCAATAGAAAACGGCATAGATATTAAAAATGAGCGTGAAAGACTTATAGAACGCCTTGACGATGTAAAAATAGATATAAAGTATACTGACGAGGGTCAGCGTGTTTTTCTGTCGGGACGCGACGTTTCAGAGCGTATACGAAGAGAAGATGTGTCTGTGGGGGCTTCTGATGTAGCGGTTATTCCCGAAGTGAGGGAAAAACTCGTAGAGATTCAGCGTAAAATGGCGCAGCATGATAATGTTGTGATGGACGGACGCGACATATGCTCGCACGTGCTTCCCAACGCGCAGGTCAAGGTTTTCCTCACGGCTTCATCGGAGGCGAGAGCGAAAAGACGCTATGACGAGCTTTGCGAAAAGGGCATGGAATGTGATTTTGAAAGGATAAAGGCAGATATGGAGTATCGCGATAAAAACGACTCCCAAAGGGCTGTATGCCCGCTGAAAAAGGCAGATGACGCCGTACTGGTGGATACCACCGACCTGACATTTGAACAGTCCGTAGAAAAGATAAAGGAGCTTATTAAGAATGTTTTATGATATAATGCGCGTAATAGCGCACATTGTAATGTTTTTCGTGTTCAGAATAAAGCGTGTCGGCATTGAAAATGTTCCGAAAAACGGCGGCGTAATTGTGGCGTTTAATCACAAAAGCAACTGGGACCCCATTATGGCGGGAATAACCTGTAACCGTCATATCCGATTTATGGCTAAGGAGGAGCTTTTTAAAAGACCCTTGTTCGGCGCACTGATAAAGGCGCTGGGAGCGTTTCCTGTCAGCAGGGGCAGAAACGATGTCGGCGCGATAAAGGCTTCTTTGAAAATTCTTAATGATGGAAATGTAATGCTTATGTTCCCCGAGGGACACCGCATAAAAGACGGCAGAAAGGTAAAAGCTAAGCCGGGCGTTGCTTTAATTGCGCAGCGCGCAAAGGTTCCCGTTGTTCCGGTATGCATATCGGGAGAATATAAATGGATGCACAAGATAACGGTTACATACGGAAAGCCGATTTCCCTGGAGGAATACTACGGACAGAAAATGGAACAGGAAAAAATACAGGAGATTGCCGACAGTATTCTTGACGAGGTAAGAAAAATGCAGACGGCATAACTGAAAGGGACAATAAATGATAAAGGTAGCAAAAACAGCCGGATTCTGTTATGGCGTAAAGCGCGCTGTGGACGGCGTGTATAAGGAAATAGAAAACGGAAAGAAAATCGCCACTTTGGGGCATCTTATCCATAATCCGCAGGTTATAGAGGATTTAAGGAGCAAGGAAGTAATTTCTTATGACAGCGTATCGGAAATACCAACGGACTGCACCGTTGTTATAAGGGCGCATGGTGTCGGCAAGGACGTGTATGACGAGCTTTGCGGAAAGGAATACATTGACCTTACGTGTCCCTTTGTGTCAAAGATACACAGAATTGTATCGGAGCATCACGATAAAGGGTATCAAATAGTTATTGTGGGTGACAAAAATCATCCTGAGGTGATAGGAATAAACGGCTGGTGCGGCGGCGAAGCTGTCATCATAAATGACGTAAATTATAAAATTGACGAAAATTTAGCCGAAAAAGACCTTTGTATTGTAGCACAAACCACAATAAATAGAGAATTTTTTGGTGAAATCGTACAAAATATAAAAAAAACTTGCAAAAGTACCCTGGTTTTTGATACAATATGTAGTGCAACGAAGGATAGGCAGAAGGAAGCAGATGAACTTTCGAGAAATTCGGACATGATGCTTGTAATCGGAGGAAAGGAAAGCTCCAATACAAGGAAGCTGTTTGAGATATCGAAAAGGAACTGTCCCGTAACCTATCACATCGAAACGTTTGAGGATTTACCTCAAGAAAAAACATATAATAAAATAGGTATTACTGCGGGGGCATCGACGCCGGGCAGTATTATCGAGGAGGTAGTAAAGGCTATGAGTGAAAATGTAAAAAATGAGGAGAACTTTGCAGAACTGTTTGAACAGTATGAAAGCAAAACTCTAAACAACGGGGACATTATCGACGGTACGGTTGTTGAGGTTCGTAACAACGAGGTCATTGTTGATTTAGGTGGCTTTAAGTATAACGGACAATTGGCAGCAGACCAGTTGACAGATGACCCGTCACTTAAGCCGTCTGATGTTGTAAAAGAAGGCGATACAATCAAGGTTTACGTTGTTGGCGTAAATGATGGTGAGGGAAAAGTAGTTCTATCAAGAAAGAAATTGGTAGCTATGGAAAGCTGGAACAAAATCAAAGCGGCTTATGAATCCGGAGAAACTTTGGAAGGAAAGATTATCAAGGCCGTTAAGGGCGGCGTTATCGCTCTTACAGATGGTTCACAGGTATTTATACCTGCACGTCAGGCATCTGGCAGATTTGTACAGGACCTTCAGAGCCTTGTTGGAACAACGGTTAATTACAAGATTATTGAAATTGACGAAAGAAGAAGACGCGTTATCGGTTCAGTAAGAGTTATCATCGAGGCTGAAAGAAAGGCAAAGGAAGATAAGTTCTGGGCTGATGTTGAGGTTGGCAAGAAGTATCAGGGAACAGTTAAGTCGCTTACATCATTCGGTGCTTTTGTAGACATCGGCGGTGTAGACGGACTTGTTCATATAAGTGAGCTTTCATGGAATAAGATAAAGCACCCGTCAGAGGTTGTTAAGGAAGGCGACGTTCTTGAAGTATACATCAAGGACATCAATACCGAAACAAAGAAGATTTCTCTTGGTTTCAAGAAGATTGAGGACAACCCATGGACAATCGCGCAGTCAAAGATTAATGTGGGCGATGTCGTTAAGTGTAAGATTGTACGCATGATGCCATTTGGTGCATTTGCTGAAATCATGCCTAACGTAGATGGTCTTATCCACATTTCACAGATTGCAGACAGAAGAATAGGTAAGCCTGAGGACGTGCTTACAATCGGAGAAGAAGTTGAAGCTAAGGTTACAGACCTTAATTGGGATGAAAAGAAAATCAGCCTTTCAATTCGTGCGCTTATTCCTGTACCTGAAAAGGAAGAAGAGGTAGAGGAGGAAGCTCCGGCAGAGCCTCAGAAGGCAGAAACTCTTGTTTATTCAACAGACCCTGATGTTGAGGTTGAAGAAGCAATTGAGATTGAGCCTGAAGAAGCAACAGAATAATTTTAAAAAGCCAAAGGCAGGATTTTTCCTGCCTTTTTTGGTTTTGCTCATGAGGAAAGCGAAACCGGGATAAAATGGTATCATTACAAGAAGGGGTATTGAAAAATGACAAGACTTGACGAGTTTAAAAATGATGTGAAGAGCAAAAATGTAACGGTAATCGGTATCGGAATTTCAAACCTGCCTCTTATAAAGTATCTTGTGCAGCTTGGGGCGAATGTCACAGCCTGCGACAGACGCACAAAGGAGGATTTGGGCGATAATTATACGGTGCTTGAAAAGCTGGGTATAAAGTTTAATCTGGGTGACGGGTATCTTGACAATCTTTCGGGCGATATAATTTTCAAAACACCCGGAATGCGTTATGATGTGCCGCAGCTGCTTGAGGCTAAGGCAAACGGCAGCAGAGTAACAAGTGAAATGGAGGTATTCTTTGACGTGTGTCCGTCACATATAATCGCTGTAACGGGCAGTGATGGAAAGACGACCACCACCACGCTTATCCATAAGATGATGACAAAGGCAGGCTATACCACATGGCTTGGCGGAAATATCGGAAATCCGCTGCTTACGGATACCGAAAAAATGAAGGAGGACGATTGGGTAATCCTTGAATTATCTTCATTCCAGCTTCATACTATGAGAAAGTCGCCCGAAATTGCCGTTATAACGAATATAAGCCCCAACCATCTTGATATGCACAAGGATTATCAGGAATATATTGACGCAAAGAAGAATATCATGCTTTATCAGCAGGAGGGTAATATTCTGGTTGTCAATGCCGATAATGAGGTTACGGCAAAAATCGGCAAAGAGGCAAAGGGCGCTGTAAGATATTTCTCAAGACAGGACAGCGCTGATGTGTACCTTGACGGCGACGTTATAAAACGCGGAAATGTTGAAGTACTGAATATAAAGGATATAAAGATACCGGGTATGCACAATGTTGAAAACTATATGACG
>JBJEIU010000333.1:0-6915 GCA_051877355.1 Hominilimicola sp. | reverse complement strand
AAAGGACAGTGTAAAAGTTTACAACAAAGATAAGGAAGAAGTCAAAAAGGAAAAGTTCACGGTTGACTGGGATGTCAGTGCGGCTGAAAAGGGCGGCTATGAGCATTTCATGATGAAGGAAATTGAGGAACAGCCAAAGGCAATCCGTGACACGATAAGTCCAAGGATTAAGGACGGTAAAATCGTGCTTGACGATATTTCCCTTACAACTGAGGATATTAAGAACATTAATAAAATTTATATCGTAGCCTGCGGAAGCGCATATCACGTGGGCGTTGTGGGAAAATACGTTATAGAAAAGATGTGCCGCATACCTGTTGAAGTTCAGGTTGCATCCGAATTCCGTTACTGCGACCCCATCATAAATAAGAACGACCTTGTTATCGTTATAAGTCAGTCGGGAGAAACTGCTGACACGCTTGCTGCGCTTAAAGAGGCAAAGAACCACGGAGCAAGAATACTTTCAATTGTAAACGTGGTCGGCAGCGCAATCGCAAATGCGTCTGACGACGTTATATATACATGGGCAGGTCCCGAAATCGCCGTTGCCACAACAAAGGCATACAGCACACAGCTTGCGGTTATATACCTTATCGCCGCATACATGGCTGAAAAGCTGGGCATGCTTACATCGGGCGAATACGCTAATTTCATTTCCGAAATTGAAGCGCTTCCCGACAAGGTTGCCGAAATCCTTAAATCAAAAGAGGAGGTTCAGTATCTTGCATCAAAGTTCTTCAACTGCCGTTCAATCTTCTTCATAGGCAGAAACCTTGACTATGCGGTATCGCTTGAGGGCTCGCTTAAATTAAAGGAAATATCTTACATTCACAGTGAAGCATACGCCGCAGGCGAATTAAAACACGGCACTATCTCGCTTATTGAGGACGGCACGCTTGTTGTTGCTCTTGCTACAGGTCAGGAGCTGTTTGACAAAACCGTTTCAAACGTAAAAGAGGTTAAGGCAAGAGGCGCTGTTGTAATGGGCGTTACAACCGAAGTTCACGACCATATGGAGGACGTTGCGGATTATATAATAAAAATCCCGACAACGCATGAAATGTTACTGCCGTCGCTCACGGTTATACCATTGCAATTATTCGGATATTATGTGGCATCTCTCAAAGGCTGCGACATCGACAAGCCGCGTAACCTGGCAAAATCAGTTACAGTTGAATAAAATTTATAGGATATATCCAATCGGATATATCCTATTTTTTCCCTTTACAAGAATTATGTAAATTTTTGAATAATACCCATGAAAAAAAATCATAATAAGTTCATAGCAAACAATTATTTATTATATACAGGAGGAATTTATTATGAAAGCCACAGGGATAGTAAGAAGAATAGATGATTTGGGCAGGGTCGTTATTCCCAAGGAAATACGCCGCACAATGCGTATCCGTGAGGGAGACCCTCTTGAAATCTATACAGAAAAGGATGGAGAAGTAATATTCAAAAAATACTCGCCCATCGGCGAGCTGGGCGATTTTGCCGCAAACTATGTTGAAACACTTGCAAAGGCAAGCGGACACGGCGCTTGTATCACAGACCGCGACAATGTTATCGCCGTTTCAGGTCTGCCGAAGAAGGAGCTTATTGAAAAGCCTGTCAGCTCTGAGCTTGAAAACGTTATGAACGAAAAGCTTGTGGTAAGCTACAAGGACGGCAAGCCTGTTTCAATCGCTGACGGCGTTGACAAATATAACGCAGGAGTTGTTGTTCCGATAGTTTCAGAGGGGGATACAATCGGTTCTGTACTTTTCATCATGAAGGACGGCGAAAAGCCGTCTGAGGTTGAAGAAAAGCTTGCCGAATCTGCCGCAGGCTTCCTCGGAAAGCACATGGAGGGCTGAATATAAAGAAAACAGGCTGAAATCAGCCTGTTTTTTCATTACGTTCTTTTTCGCCTATCGTATTTCTTTCTGCGTCTGTATCTTTCACGCTCATCAAAGCGTCTGTGCTGTTCTGTCTTTCTGTGACGCTTTGCCCTATAAATTTCTTTTGATTTATTCTTCGTATTCTTTCCCATCTTATTCATATACCAGAGTATCACAAACGCGCATAGCGCAATCACTGCTATTATTCCCACAACAATTGCGGGAACTGCTCCGTGCGAGGTCTCCTTTGTCTGACTTCCGCCGCTGTTAATCTCGGGCGGATCTGTTGGCTGCATAGGACCTGGCATTTCCACAGGACCTACAAGCGCCGGTCTTTTTGTCGCCCTCGGTGTTGATGACGGTCTCGGTGTTACTTCGGATTGCGGCGTGGTTGTTCTTGTGGGCTGCATTGTCTTTTCAGGATTTTTTGTTGATGACGGCTTCGTTGTTGGCTTAGCTGTCGCCTTTGCTGTTGCTGCCGGCTTTGGAGTTGTCTTTGCCGACGATGAACTGCCTGATGTAGTGTTTGATGTCGGTTTGGGTGTTGCAGGAGTTTCAAATGTAACTGAATCATTTACACTGAAATTGAAAAGCGTTGATTTTCCCTGCACCTTTCTCAGATGGCTTGTAAGCGCGCAAAGCGCGTATGAGGTTGCTTCCCCATCCGATTTATTTCCGTCCAACGCAAAGCCGCCGTCCTTACCCTGATATGACATCAGTCCGTCAAAGGCTGTACCCTTTCTTGCAGTAAAACGGTCATCACCGTTGCAGTCTATTCCCATGGTATCCAACGCAATAACCGTCATTGCCGTGGAACGCAAATCTCCCCAGTCACCTTCCTTGCCCTGTGTTTCGGAAAGGTAGCTGAGCGCATTTTCAACTGCCTCACGCGGGCTTAAATCAAGCGTCCAGCCTGTCTGATTCTGCGTTATTGTATATGCTCCGCTTGTTTCGTAATACGGTGCAAGAGCCGTTATAGCAACGGCTGTGGAATAGGCGCTGCCGTCAAAGCTGCCGTCCGTATTCTGGTGCGAAAGCATTCCCGCAATTATGCTGTTTCTGTCTTTTATAGCCCAGTCAGGTGTCTGATAGCTGTTTGAGTCAAGGGTTATAAGCGCCCATGAATATCCGTCTGCGCCGTCCTTATCAATCGGCGCCGCTGCGTCCCTAAAATATGTACTGTCTGCTACCAAATCTCTGCCGCCAACATTCTGCGCGTCACCGCCTGCACACATAGCTGCAAGCGCCGTACGCTGCATATCCGAGGCATTATGCTCGCTGCCGTATCCTGCCGCAATACCGTCAAGTCCCGACAAATACGACGTATAATCATAATTCTTACCCATACGCTTCAGCGCTATAATGTACAAATTGGAGCTGTTTGAACCAATGCTGTAAAATGGGCTGTCATGTTCGTCCTTCCACTCAATCGCGTCATTTACAGCGTCTTTTAAATCACTTTCTTTATATTCTGCGTTTACGCACAGCGTCGGTACTGCGAGAGCCGCAGCGCATAAAATCGCTATGATTTTCTTTTTCATTATTTAAACCCCTTCTGACGTTAAATACTTTATATCAATATATCATTATACCACACCTCACATTATTTTTTCAACCGTTATTAGTAACAAATTTTGTATTTTATTATAATAAAGTAATAAACATTTTATTTAACCGTCAAATTAAACTAAAACCCCTGTTATTTTATTGTTTTTTTACCACAATTATGATATGATAATATTTAAAGTGAAAAAAGAAAGAGAGGCTTGTTATGCGAAAATTTATAAGTATAGTATTAACTGCGGCAATTGTCTGTGCAACGATCACTCTGCCAGCTGCGGCTGATACAGGCAAAGCAACCGAAACCGTAAGCTACACCTATTCTTATGGAAACGCAGATACGTACACCCGTGAAATGGAAAAACTCAACCGAGGCCTTGTTGCCATAAAAACAACGGACGGAGTGTATTTAAGCTGGCGTCTTTTTGACAGCGAGGACGCTGTTTTCGGAACCGCAAATAAAAATGTATCGTTTAACGTTTATCGTGACGGAAGTAAAATCGATACCGTTTCAGACACAACAAATTATACCGATACTACTGTCGGCACAACTTACTCCGTTGCGCCTGTTATTAACGGAATTGAGGGCGACAAATGCGAGGCTGTAACTGTAAACAGTGGCAACTATTTTGATATTCCTCTCGAAAAACCTGCGGCAGCGAATCTGCCTGCTTATGTCACAGAAAATAAATGGCATTATTTTACAGACAGCACTGGCAATAAGGTCATGCAGAAGGATGATGATGGCAATGTCATCGTTGCAAATGACTGGCGAAATGACAATGTTGCATATAAGAGCGCTGAATATACCGTGGGTGACTGTTCAACCGGAGATGTTGACGGCGACGGCGATTACGAGCTTATCGTAAAATGGGACTGCGACGCTCAGGATAATTCCTACAACGGCGTTACAGGCAATGTCTTACTTCAGGCATACGACATGGAAGAACGTACCGGCAAGCCGCTCTGGACAATTGACCTTGGGAAAAACATCAGAGCCGGAGCCCATTATACACAGTTCCTCGTATACGATTTTGATGGTGACGGTAATGCAGAAATTACAGCAAAGACTGCTCTTGGTTCTAAAGACGCTAAAGGTAATTATGTAACGGCTGCAAGCAAAAACAGCACAATTGCTGCGATAACCAGTGACGAAAATGAAACTGATTACCGAAATGGTGATGGATATATTCTTGAAGGCAACGAATATTTTACCATTTTCGGTGGTAAAACAGGTGAAGCATTAGATACAATTTATTATCCAAATCAGCTTGTAGCTCCGGTTATATGGGGTGATACCTACGGAGGCCGCTGTGACCGCTTTACGGCTGATGTAGCATATCTTGACGGCGAAACTCCGTATGCGGTATATATGCGCGGATATTATATGCGCCAAAGCGGTGGAATCAGCGAACGTCAGTCCGCCTGCGCAATTTCTTTTGATGGTTCTAAGCTTAGCTGTGTTCACAGCTTTGATACATATGATGTAAACAGCTACCCATATAAATCCGCCTCCTACAGTTATGACGATAATGACAATTATAAAGGTGTTGACGGCTACAGAGACGGAAATGAAATTTATGTCGGAGAAGGCAATCATAACTGCACTGTGGCAGATGTAGATAACGACGGTAAGGACGAGGTTATTACGGGCGCTCTCTGCTATGAGCTTGATGATAACGATATACTCGGCGTAAAGTGGTGTACATTTAAGGAGCACGGTGATGCGCTTCATATAGGAGATTACGACCCAACTCACTCAGGTTTGGAATTCTTTACAATTCATGAGGACGGCGGCGGCACAAATACCAAAAGCGGCACAGATGTTACATTGGATTTTGGTATGTCGGTAATTGACGCGGCAACAGGCTATATCATGTTTCATAGCAGTGCCGACTCAGACACGGGCAGAGGTATAATGGCAAATGTTGGTTCAGGTGGTTATTATCAGATAATCGGCTCGTCAGGCGCAGGCAACTTCCAATCAAACGGCGGATCTAAATTTACTGCAATAAGCAATGGCATGAGTAATAATTTCCGTATATTCTGGGACGGTGATTTATATGACGAATTATTGGACGGAACATCAATAACAAACTGGAATGGGCTCACCATGTCAAACGCATTTACTGCTGATGGCAGTATAAGCATTAACGGCACAAAATCAACCCCCGCATTGCAGGCAGATTTGTTCGGTGACTGGCGCGAGGAGGTTGTTTATCCGACATCTGACAATAGTTCTTTGCGAGTATTTACCACAACAACACCGACAGACTATAAAATAAAAACTCTTATGCATGACCCCGTATACCGCAGCGGTGTTGCAGCGGAGCAGACAGCATATAACCAACCGCCTCACGTTGGATTTTACATGGGCGAAGAAGTGTTTTACTCTCCTGTTTCATACATAGAAATTGTCAGCCTGCCTTCAAAAACTACTTATACACAAGGTCAAGATCTTGATACCACAGGTCTTGTTGTTAAGGCTTATTTTGAGGATGGCACTTCTAAAAATATAACAAATTATACTTTATCGGGATATGATTCAAAAGAAGTCGGCGAGCAAAAAATTACAGCAACATATTCGGGCAAAACGGCAACATTCACTGTTGAGGTTATTCCGATAAGCATTTCGGCAATTAACAATACATATACAACCACTTCAAGCAGCGCAGATACCATTCCTATTGGAAGCTATACAGATAGCTTTACAATTGAACATACTGTAACAATCAACTCAATGCCGGCAGACGGTAGTACAAAGAAAGAATCAACCGCCGGCTTCTTTATGCGTTTCAGTCCGTCGGACGGAACCGGCGCAGGATGGTATCTGACAGCAAGTGAACCCAATGCGGCAAAGGTAATATGGAAAAGCACATCAACGTCAACAATAACAAATACACCTCTGAATATCGGAGAAACATACTCATTTAAATACGAATTTACCCATGTCGGCGATGGCAGCGGTGCGGCGGTTAATCTGACGATAACCAATTCGGATGGAACAATTGTTGGTCAGGGAATCGGCTTAAATCTAAGAAATCTTACTTATGATGATCAAAAAAAATTCTTTCCTTTAGGAGTTGTTCAGATTTATAATCAGGCAAACACAAACTCAACCGCAAGCGTAACTATTGACAAAGCCAAACTTTACAGCAGCGGCAGCATTGTTTCAGTAAACGGCGCTCAGGTAAAAGTTAACGTAGGCATGCTCTTAAATACAAAAGTCTATGCCGCAGCATACGGCGACAGCGGCATACTTGAAAGTATTGAGGATATTACACCAACGACAGTGGGCGAAAGCACCATTGATGTTTCATTCTCTCCTGACAAGGTATTCATGTGGACTTCTGATATGTATCCTATAGATATGTGGGATAAATCAGCAAATTAGTCATAACAAAACTCATGGGATAAACGGTATCTGTTTATCCCATGAGTAAATTTTTTTAATTTTTTTGTAAATAGCTAT
>JBJEIU010000332.1:0-6927 GCA_051877355.1 Hominilimicola sp. | reverse complement strand
ATTACCATTTTTTCCAAGCAGGCGATTATGCGTTTTAAGGACACAGAATTTACACTTCTTGATACTCCCGGACACGTGGATTTTTCCACCGAAATGGAGCGCACATTGAGCGTGCTGGATTATGCAATTCTCGTCATAAGCGGCACAGACGGCGTGCAGAACCACACCGAAACGCTCTGGCGGCTTTTAAAGCGGTACAATGTACCTGTGTTTTTATTTATAAATAAAATGGACTTAAACGCCGACCATGACGCGGTTATGCATGAACTTCGCTATCGATTCGGCGACGGCTGTATTGATTTTGGTGCAGACAGGACAAGTGATGAATTTATGGATTCCCTTGCCATGTGCGACGAGTCAATCATGAACGGCTTCATTGAAAACGGCAGCGTCAAAACTGCTGATATACGGAACGCAATATCAAAGCGGAATATGTTCCCCTGCTTTTTTGGCTCTGCGCTGAAAACGGAGGGTATAAAGGAATTTCTTGAGGGACTGGAGCTGTATACAAAGCGCGCCATATATGATGATAATTTCGGCGCGCAGGTTTTCAAAATTTCTGAGGACGAGCAAGGCACGCGTCTTACGCATATGAAAATTACAGGCGGCACTCTGAAAGTAAAAACACAGCTGACTGGAAACAAGCGCAATGAATGGAGCGAAAAAGTTAATCAGATACGTATCTATTCCGGCGCAAAATATCAAACCGTTGACGAAGTGTTTCCCGGGATGGTATGTGCCGTAACAGGGCTTACACAGACATATCCCGGCGAGGGTATCGGCTGCGCAAGTGACGCAAAGGGAGCTGTGCTTGAAAGTGTGCTGACATACCGCATGGAGCTGCCGGAGGATATTGACGTTCACACCGCGCTTACAGAGCTTCGTCATCTTGAGGAAGAAGACCCACAGCTTCACATCATATGGAATGAACAGCTTCAGGAAATCCACGTTCAGGTAATGGGCGAGGTTCAGCTTGAGGTATTGCAGCGCGTTATTGCCGACCGTTTCGGCTTTGATGTGGAATTTACCCATGGCAGTATAGCGTACAAGGAAACGATTGCCGCTCCTATTGAGGGTGTGGGGCATTATGAGCCGCTGCGCCATTATGCTGAGGTGCATCTGCTTATGGAGCCTGCCGAAAAGGGCAGCGGCATGCACTTTGCCGTAAATTGCAGTGAGGACTCACTTGACCGCAACTGGCAGCGCCTTATTCTGACGCACCTGAAAGAAAAACCACATATCGGCGTGCTGACAGGCTCACCGATAACTGATATGAAAATCACACTTGTGGCAGGGCGCGCGCATCAGAAGCATACCGAGGGTGGCGACTTCCGTCAGGCAACCTACCGTGCGGTGCGTCAGGGACTTAAAATGGCGCAGAGTGTACTGCTTGAACCATACTATGAATTTCATCTTGAAGTACCCACGGAGTGTGTGGGACGCGCCATGACGGACATCACACAGATGGGAGGAACATTTTCCTCCCCTGAAACCTATGCTGATATGACAATTATTTCGGGAAATGCCCCCGTTTCAACCATGCGCGATTACAGCAAGGATGTAATCGGCTACACAGGAGGAAAAGGTCGGCTTAACTGCATTTTAAGCGGATATGAGCCATGCCATAACACCGACGAGGTAATTGCCGAAATCGGCTACGATTCTGACTCCGATTTAGACAATCCCGCCGATTCCGTATTCTGTTCCCACGGCGCAGGATTTGTGGTTAAATGGAATGAGGTCTACGGGCATATGCACCTTGATGGAATACGCTTTGACGTTGACAATGAGAACGATGAGAAAACCGTAAGACAACGTGCAGAAAATTATCTTGATATGGTGGCGGACGATAATGAGCTTATGCAGATTTTTGAGCGTACATATGGTCCCGTTACACGAAAAGTATCCTCTTATACCGTCAAAAAAACCGCTTCACCGCAGAAGAAATACGGCAAGGCGAAACCGCTTCCTCAGGGACCTGAATATCTGCTTGTTGACGGCTACAATATTATTTTTGCATGGGACGATCTTAGGGAAATAGCAAAAAACAGCCTTGAAGCTGCGCGTGACAGGCTGATTGACATTTTGTGCAATTATAAGGGCTTCAGACAGTGTGAACTGATACTTGTATTTGACGCATATAAGGTAAAGGGCAATACGGGAAGTATTGAAAAAATTCATAACATCAACGTGGTATATACGAAGGAAGCCGAAACGGCTGATATGTATATCGAAAAAACAACCCATGAGTTGGGCAAAAAACACCGCGTGTGCGTTGCCACCTCCGACAGTCTTGAACAGATTATTATACTCGGCAACGGCGCAATAAGAATTTCAGCCGATGAATTTCTGCATGAGGTAAAAAGCGCCGAAAAGGCAATTATGGATATTATTTCGCAAAAATAAAAATTCTGCATGGATACAATTTCTCCATGCAGATTTTTTCAGTTCTGCTTCATTATGTCAATATTTATTAAAAATCTCTACATCTTATCCGCAAGTTCGCCAATATGCAATCAGTCCACAAATGAATGAGACACCAAATCCGCTTTGTTAGGTAAATTTTTCTGCAAAAATGCATCTAATTCCTCAGCCGTTGGCGCTATATACGGCTTCAACTGAAATTTTTTGTTGATGCCGTCTGTAAAATAAACAATGTTTTCAGGCAGCTTCTCCACAGACACATCCTCAATCAGATTATAAGCGTCAGATTCATTAAGTGCAAAAACGACACGGTTTTTGAATACGGAAAGAAGATTATCGGCAGAATGAAACATAGTTTCCTTTACCGGAACAAAATCACGTGATGTAACTACAAAACATATTCCGTGCCGGAATCCGTTTCTTATCATTTTATTCAGCTTCTTTCCGGTCGAATCGTCATATGAATACAGATTATCAATAGCGCTGAAACCAAGGTCTGGCTGCATATCATTTTCATCATCAGGCTCGTCAATGTATTCGCTTTCATCAAATGTTTGACCCGTGAACATTTTCTGAACAATATCCAGATACTGAAGATCTTTTATGATAACAAATATCATTTCATTGCTGCCATTATTCTTCCGCTCCTGATACTCTTCATAAATCTCCCTGATGAATAAAATAATATCTCCTAATTCTTCCGCCACCTTAAGGCGCGAAGTTGATTTAAGAAGAACATTGTATAAATCTCCTGATACATCGTCGCCGACCAGTCTGTCGCCGTCAATGCAATACACGGTCGAGTTTTTATTCAGCAGAGCGGAAATTATGTAATTATTCGATACCATGTTATTCATCCGCTCATCAGAACCGCAGATGAGGAGATTGTGATTTTTTCTCCTGTCAACAGAAATCGCAAGCGGCGGAGCAACCTTAATAAGAGTTCCCATATGGATATTGACAGGAATTTCATCGGTATACCCTAAATAATCAAGCAATTTTTCAGTTTTTTGTCCTTCAAAAACCTGTGAAATGTGCGGATTATCAGCATATTTTTCGCTTATCAGTTGTAAATAACGTTCTTTATCATCCTTACTGCAATATGCCGTTCTGAATGCGACGGTTTGATCCTCCATATAATCTGAAGCCATGACAGCCGTTCCTTTGGGTCCGTTCATCATTGAGAGTGCTATTGCGGAACGCTCTGCGGTAAAAAGATATCTTGCATCGCGCTCTCCGCATTTTAAACCTATACGAATACGCATTTGTTCAAGTGTTGCGGAAGACAGCTCCAGCTCTGAAAGAATGTCCAATGACTGTGTTGACATCAACAGATGTATGCCGAAAGGACGACCTCTGGTCACGATGTCTAATGCCATCTTACCGCAGTTCATTGCGACCTTTCTGTTATTTGCGCTGTTAAACAAAACCTGGAATTCGTCTATAACCACAAGAATTCGAGGTAACGGTTCGCCAGTTGCCCTACGGTAGTTCTCCAGATTTTCCTGCCCCACCGCCTTGAAAAGCTTGCTGCGCTTATCCATCTCTGCCACGAGGTTTTCAAGAATACTTTCGCCGAACTCCTGCATAGCATCCAGGGCAAGCAACTGAATGTGCGGAAGTTTTACTGTTTCTTAAATTTTAAATTCCGTACCGCTCTTAAAGTCCATAAGATACAGATGAAGCTCGTCAGGGCTGTAATTCATCATGCTGCTTATAATAAGCGTGTGAAGCAGTGTAGATTTACCAGAGCCTGTAGCGCCTGCAATTATACCATGGTGAGATGTTTCTCCGATTGTCAGGCATACCTTTGAATCTCCATCGCCTATTCCTATAATATCTGCTGCAAAATTGCTTAGTGATGCTTTCACCGTTTGCAATGCTTCAATTGCTATATCAGCCATAAATTCAATCCTCCTTAATGCTTTTCGTTTGCTATGCTGTCAAATCTGGAAATAGAATCATGACAGCGGTTGCCGGCGATAATTACATCTTTGGACATGGAGGCAATATTCCTGATTGAATTGGATAATTCCGTATACTTCTCATCTTTCCACAACGCAGATGCCTTTCCCACACCATAGCCAAGTCTTTTTACGGACGCGTGAAAAGCATCCAAATCTCTCTTTATATTTACATAGCTCATATATTTTCTCCAATCTCTACCCGAATTTTGGTTGAGTTTTTTATGAATTCCATTTCATCTACGCTACAATTTGCTTTCAATACTCATGTCATGCTTTACAGCAGTGTTAGTTCACTTCTACTTATTAGCGGAAGCTTAATCCTTTTTTCTTTCACTTTTATCAATAAGCCTTATGACTACCGCCGAGGCTTCCGCTCTTGTAAGGCTCTTTTCCGAACCGAATGAACCATTGCCAATGAGTTTTCATAGATTTTCGTTCTTCCGTTTTTATCCACAACTGTCAATCCGCCGTCATCATATATAATTCTTACTTCGCCACTATCAAGTTGAACAACCGTTTTGTCATCCTCACGCATAACAGAGGATGCCAGAGCAGCCGGCATTAGAGACAACACGATTGATATTATTGTAGCAACAGCTACGATTGATTTTACAAATCTTTTCATGTCAATCAATCCTTTCTTAATTACATATTGATTGTAACTGTCCGCGCGTTTTCGTCCCAGTCAACGGTATACCCTGTACATTCCGCAATAGCGCGAAGCGGTACCATTGTGCGCCCGTTCATAATTTGTGCAGGTACGGCAAGGTCAATTGTTTCTTTAACGGTTGTGCGATGGCTGTTATTTTTCCCGTAGCTTATTTCAACCAGCTTTTCGATAGAACTGCTGCCTATTTCCATTGTACAGGTATCCCATTTGACCGTTTGGGTGTCACCGTTCCATTCCACGGGTATGTCCATACCTTCAAATATATTCCTCAGAGGTACAAGTGTGGAACCGTCAACTATAACAGGAAACTGTTCATAAAATTTGATTTCCAAAGTATTGCCATCGTTTTTTTTCACAAATACGCGGATATCATTTCCCTTTGACTTATCTTTAGGAATATTTGAAGTTTTCGACATATCCGGCTCGCCGCCAAAGCGGATACGGTCGTTGCGTTTGATGAAATTGTATGATTTAGACTGTCCCGCGCCCTCAATTGTGATTGTATGTTCGCCGTCGGCTAAGCCATTCACATTAAGTCCGCATTTATACGGCATCTCATGCGCTTCATGATACCATGTGCCGTCAACCTTATAGGTTACATTCACATCCGGATTTTTGGGAATGTATGCAAGTGTATAAAGGTTTACAATACCATTTGCATCAGCTACAAGTGTGTCGCCTATATCAGCTTTGCTAAACGCAAAACGCGGTGAATCGCCATAATTCCTTATATAAGCTCCGCTTGACGCCGCCTCTTTAAATATATCGGACGGAGACTGATGATCTGTGATGTCGAACCATTCCGATTCGTTCTTCATACGAACGTTAAAATAATTAATCATTTTTATCTGCGGGTACTTCATAATAAGGCTATACATCATATTCCTCATTCTCGGCGTATTCCATTCGGCGCTGGCGTTAGTTGCGACACCACCCTCAGAAATCATTACCGGCTTGTTTATGCCGTTGTCCTGCATGAATTTTATGACGGGCTTTACCTTATTTGTCGCAAAACCATAGTCTCCGGTTATAAAATATACGCTGTCATTGTATGACGTGTTCGCATTACCGAGAAAGTACTGTGTTGTGTAACAGCTCACGCCCACCCAGTCCACATATTCATCACCGGGATAGTAAAGCTCAAACGGTCTGTCGAGCGCGCCTATATCGTTTGGCGACCATACTACACCGAGATTTGGATACTCATGTATCATATTAGCGACATTGCGGAATACACTTACATACTGCTCAGGGTCATCACCAATAGACGATACATTCATTTCGTTTGCGAAACGGATAAGCATGGGCTTTCCGTAGGAATTGAGTTTCTCAAGCATATGTCTTACACCGTCATAATCAACGCTGTACACATCTCCGACGGTCCAGCCGACCATTGTGATTACGTTATCGTTCTTTACCATGTTGTTGTCGGGCACATAAAGGTCATTCTGCCAATATGACTCAACATATGTCAGATAACTTCCCAAAGGCTTGTAGCTTTCCGCAGCTGATGCTAGCATTCCGATGTACGCGCCGCCGCGCGGCTCAAATTTCGCGCCATAATAAGGAGCGTTTTCTATACTACCTTCTACATATAAATCGAAATCAGTTTCGTTTACCATAGCCTCTCTTTCCTTTAAAAGCGCTCCCCAGTCAGGCTCGGGAAAAGCATACGCCGCAGGCATAAGAACCGCTATAGTGATAATTGATAATATAATTGATACGAGTTTCTTTTTCATAATGAATTACCTCCTGTAAATTACATTATTAGTCTAATATGTGAATATCTCCCGTACTTGGCTGTCCAAGCGGCAGGCTTGTGTCCTGCGGCCATGATGTATAATACGGGTCTATGCTGAATGTTAT
>JBJEIU010000331.1:4034-6993 GCA_051877355.1 Hominilimicola sp. | reverse complement strand
TGGCAGGGGTACAAGGACTCGAACCTTGGGCACGCGGTTTTGGAGACCGCTGCTCTACCAACTGAGCTACACCCCTATATCAATGTGCCTAATTATTTTACTATAAAATATTCAAAAAGTCAATAGTTTTTTAAGAAAAACTTACTGCATGGGTGTAGATTTATACTTCATCATCTCGTAAACGTCGCCCTGCTCGTACTCTGCATAACACAGCATAATATCGCCATAGAGCTGTTGCGCATAGTTATAGCTCATTTATAATGAACATCACTCAAATCGGGAATAAAATTTGCGGTTTTTGCTAGTAATCATCCGGTAATATTTCCCTGTGACCGCAAAAACAGCATATTTTGTTCAGCTAAATCATTTTAATACCATTATAGACTATTACATTATATAGTTCAATATTTCCTGAGATAAAACAAAAACCCTCACAGGTCAATATAGCTGTGAGGGTATAAATTCATATTAAATATACTGCTTGTTCTAATTTTATCTAATGTATTTTATACTAAATAAACAATAAAATTATCAATAACAAGAATATGATTTAAAAATTTTTGTCTGCCCCTATTCCTTTATTAATATTCACAAGACGCTTCCATCATTTCATAATATGCCCAATGCGCTTTTGGAAGGTCTGTAAAGGGACATTTTATTTTATTTAACATATTCCTATCTGCTACACGTTCTGTCGCCTTGTTTATCATACATACCGCTTCCGCTCTGGTAATCGGATTTTCAGGTCTGAATGTTCCGTCATCATATCCTGAAACAATCCCTTTCTGATAAACGACATTTATATATCCCGCGCTCCACCTATCGACAGGTACGTCCGCAAAAGGTTCTGCTTCTACAGGAGTAAAATTCATCATCCTTGCCACCATGGAGGCAAACTGTTCTCTGGTCACAATCTCCTCCGGACGGAATGTACCGTCTTCAAAGCCCGATATAAGTCCTCTTTCACTTGCCTGCGATATAAATCTTGCATACCAAAATTCTTCATTTACATCAGGAAATACATTTTCATATTCAAGTCCTGTATCACCATTTATATTAACCATAATGGTTGCCGCTTCCGCCCGTGTCATATATGCATCAGGCAATATCATCCCATCATAACCGCTCATATACGGTTCATGTTTCTTTTCCGGTTTTTCAGTTGGCACATCAGGCGTCGGTGTAAATGTTGGATTTGGCGTTGACGTTGCAACAGGCGTCAGTGTTGAGGCAGGTGTCGGCGTACTTGCCGCGTCGCTGCCGCCCTTTTTGCTGTTATTTTTTAAGGTTGTATATATTACAACATCACCGTTTAAATCCAAAGGATATTTTAATTGCGTTTTTGCTTCTTTATCTAAATAGCACTGATAATATGTAACTCCTACGTCACCAATCAACGCCTTCAGTTCTTTTTCGTTTTTTACACTTTCAGTATTTGTAAAGAACATCGTCAATTGAGTGTCATCTTTATACACAATCAATGTTACCTTAGTGCGATAGGTTTTTATGGGAACAGGAATTGTTGCCACAGACTGATTATAGTTACTTGTTTCGGCAAATCTGATACATATATTGCAATCGCGTCCCAGTTCCAGATTATCAAAAATATTTGACTTATCCCATGTGTTACCGCCGTCAATTGAATACTCATACTCAGCTCCGCCGTCAAGCTGTTCCTGAGTCATTTCCGGAGGAACTATCGTTATGACATTGTCTTCTGAAAGAATGATTTTACTTTCGGAAAGCTGAGATTCGACTACTTCTTTTTCAATAGTTTCTTTTTTAATTACTCCTGTTGCCGTGGTATTATTTTCCGCAAGCTTATAATTCTGCTCACTTTGAGCGTCTAATTTGATATCTGTTATGTAAACCGTCTTGTTTTCTCCTGCCAGATAGTCTTCAAAATTAAATACTCCGCTTGCATTTATTGTGTCATTATTTTCAGCGCCGATGAACACAATTGTTCCTGTCGTAAGAGTTGTTATGCCGTCATAAACTATTGGATTGACTATGCATTTACCATATGTGAGAAGCTTTTTCTCTACCTTTATTTCTTCTGTCACGGGAGCTGTTACGCTATGCGCTGTTGCAGGCGTAAGCGTTATCGTCTTTGTATTGTGCTTCGGCACTGTCAGCACTTCTCCGTTTACCGGCTCTTCCTCTGTTCCCGTATATGTCAGCGTTATTCTGTGATTGGTAAGCTCAGCGAATGTCAGATCCTCCTCCACAAGTCCGCTGTCATACGTTATCTTTACCTTGCCTCCGCTTAAATCAAGCTTTTCTCCGTATGTATATTTTAGCTTCGGCTGCTCTGTTATCTCTACTGCTGTTATCTCTTTATCATATATTCGTCCGCCTGCGGCTGTCTGAACAACGCTCTCAAGGGTATAGTTCTTATTTCTTCCGTATCCTTCTTCTAGCTTTGCCTCCAGAACTTTTACCTCTGTACTTTCCACCGGCGTTACGCTGTCATATCCTGCTTTATATATTATCTTTATATCATCGTCATTGACAGCATTGCTTACCTCCATTCTGCTGTTATCTGCCCATGCTTCCAGTTCATGCTCTTCTCCCGGCTGTGTATAGATTATATCTGATGTCAGCGGCGGTACTCCTCCCGTTATCCGTGTAACCGTCAGCGGTCTCGGCGTTATCGTATGCGTTCCGTTATGATATTCAAACGCATAGTTTGTTGCCTCCGCTCCCGATACTGTTACTGTATACTCGTCCGCTTCGCTTTTTTCATCTATTTCACACTGCACTATCGGCTCTGTCAAACCGTCCGTGAAGCTTGGCGATGATGGATTTTCTTCGTTTTCGAAATCTTCAAGCTTATACTTAAAGCTTATCTCTGCCTTAGCTCCGTATACGCTTGTCGTATCATCTGCTGTCACATTTATTACTTTTTTCTCTACCTTTATTTCTTCTGTCACGGGAGCTGTTACGCTATGCGCTGTTG
>JBJEIU010000331.1:0-3934 GCA_051877355.1 Hominilimicola sp. | reverse complement strand
ATGTATATTTTAGCTTCGGCTGCTCTGTTATCTCTACTGCTGTTATCTCTTTATCGTATATTCGTCCGCCTCCCGCAGTTGACGGAACTCTGTCCAATTTATAATTGGCACTTTTGCCAAAGCTATTATCAAGATTGACATCTTCAATTCCTACAACATAACTTTCTGTAGGTTCAATGCTGCTGTATACCGCCTTATATGTAATTCTTACAGAATCGTCCCATACAAGATTATTCAATGTCATATCTTCATTGACCGCCGCAGAGTCAATCCTGTGTATACTTCCGGGTTGTTCTCTTATAATTGCGGAAGTAAGCGGAGGTATATTTGCATTAATAGATTTTATTTCTATTCCTCTCTGCTTGATCGTATGTTTACCCGGAGTATATGTAAATTCATAGTTGTTTGATTTGGCATTTTCCAAATTCACATCATAATTGCCTATATCTGATTTATTTGTCGCGCTGCATATAACACGCGGTGATACCAAATTTCTAACAAACGATTCTGAATCTTTACTTTCGCCGTTAACAAAATCATCGCTGTCATATTCATACTCAAAAACAGGTTTGTCACCATAAACAGACTCGGTGTTAACCACCGAAATATTCATACTTTTTTTATGGACTGTGAATGTATCGGTATATTGATATGACAAATTATATATTGATTTCGGTATAAGCATCATTAAATTGTCGGTATAATCAGGCACATTCACTGCGTCTCCATTTGTAACTGTGACTCCTGAAATTGCGTCAATTATATACACATACTGCAAATCTATATTATTATCTGCAAGCTGGGCAAAATTTACGTCAACGCTTTCACCGTTATCGTAATCAATATGCACTTTACCTGTGTTAAGGTCTAATTTTTCTCCATACGTATATTCAAGCTTTGGCTGTTCAACAATACTGTAGCTTTCAACATTTTTTTCGTGAATAACACCGCCCGCGGCTTCTGACGGCACACTCCTCAATGAATAGTTTTGTCCTTTTTCATAGGATTCATCAAGCTTTACATTTCTGATTTCCACAGTGTAATTATCATTCTTTTCTTTAGATTTATATACTGCATCATACGTAATTTTAAAATCATCATTACTGTATACATTTTCCGCCGTAAGCTGAGAACGTGTCGCGCTGCCGGACAATACATATTCGGCAGCGTCAGGATTTTTCGCAATTTCCTTCGCCGTTAACTCGGGGAGTCCTTTATCTATAGAAATAATATCTATAGGTCTTTGCGTAATTTCAAGCGAGCCATCTGTTCTTATGAATGTATAGTTGTCATGACTTCCGCCTGTCAGGAAAATAGAATATACTCCAACATTTGAGGACTGCTTTGCCAATATTGAAATATTCGGAGGGACAAGACTTTCGGTGAAATCAGGATGAGTTTCGTTTTCATCATACGCAAAATCATCACTGTTGTATTGGAATGTCAATTCGGGATTTGCATCTCCGTAAACCCGATGCAAATTATCCGCCTTTACGCGCATTTCCTTTTTCAGCACCTCAACTGCCACCAGCTTTTTCTTCGGTATTTGGAACTGAGTTGCCTGCGGCTCAGGCGGTACAAGAGTTACAACCATACCGTTATGCTTAGGCACTGTAAGCTTAAGGTCTTCAGAAATAGTTTCATTCATAACATTTCCGTCTTTATCAAGCACCTCAAGCGTTATGCCGTAATCTGCCATATCGCCCACGCAAAGTCCTGTTATAGTCTGTGTGTTGTCAAAAGACAATCCTATATTGGTAACTCCCTTATTGTATGAATATTTCTGTCCGTAAGTATACTGCCGAGGTGGCTGCTGCTTTACATTAATTCCCGTAAGAAGCTTATCAAGAACCTCTCCCTGGGATGATGAGGTCATTTTATTTTCGCCTATTGTGTAGTTTCTGCTTCTCTCATATTCCTCGTCCACTGTCATATCCTTAATGGAAACAGTGACATTCTTAGCAGGAGTATTGTTAGGATATTCTGTTTTATAATTAACTCTTACAATATCATCATTAATTATGCCGTCTGCAAGCAGCGTTCCGTCATCATTCTGCGAATACGCCTGAATGTCAAACGGGAATGAATCTCTGTTTACATATGCCATTTCCGATGTACAAATCGGTATATTTTTCACTTCATTAATCGTTATCGGACGCTTTTCATCTACAGTCAGTGTTCCGTTTACGTATTCAAAGTAATAATTCTTACTTGAAGCACCGGAAATTACAATGGGAATTTCTTCACCATACTCCGTTGTTTTATCAGCAGCACATACCAATTGCGGGGCTGAAAGACCATCCGTGAAACCGGTTGATTCAAGCCCGTTTGTATCAACACTCGTTTTTATGCAGCTTTCATCATACACAAAATCCAGCACGGGATTATCTTCGCCGTACATTTTTGTTTTATCGTTAGCTGTCACCTTCATCGGCGCTTTATCTATAGTGATGCTGAGCTTTTTACTGCTTATGTAAAATACAAATGTTCCCGCCTCGCTTGGAGTTCCGATAAGACGGTTAAGACTCTTCTTATAAGTAACTCCCTCTGGCAAATCACCTTCAAGAGTACCTGCCGTAACAAGGTTATTAAGTGAAAATATAGGAAGCGAATCTCCGTATGTAAAAACAGCATTGTTATAATATTCATTAACACTTGCGGCAGGTTCCTCATTCACAAATTCGGGAGAAAATGAACCTCTGAAATCAATTATATCCATAAGATTATTGGAAAGCGTGTCAGAAGTGTCCCATTCTCTTGTTGTTATGCCATTATCACCTGTTGTAATATTAAATGTATTTGCGTCAAGGGAGGCTTCTATCACTTTTCTTCCCTCTGGAGGAACAATATTGACCTTAAATGGTATTCTTAAAATATAATCTCCGTCAGAAAGAGTTTTCATCGTTTCACCCGACGTTATATCCATAATGAGGGTCTTTATTTCAGCAGTCGAGTCCAAATTCGTCACAGCAGTCGAATTATTGGCGCTGTATGCCGTCGAAGAATTAGTAAACCCGTTGTATACATAGCCGTCCCATATATTATTATACTTCTTAAGAGTTGCCAGCCACTGTTCCTGAGAATCGGTTATATCCGCAGATTCGTTCTCCGTCAAAAGTACAGCCGGGGAAACATATCTTGAGTCATAATTTATCGACGCAGTCATTGAATATATACCCTTTTGCAGGTCATCGACCGCTTCTGTATTATCCAATCTGTAACCAACCCAAAATATATCATCTTTGCTGAGCTGTTCGCTTTCCTGAGCCGATGACGGCAGATTATTTGCCGAATTGGTTATATCGTCATTATTTTTACCGAGATATTCCATATACATCTGGACTTTTGAATTATCGGGAATTTCAGACGGGGTATACGCTGACTGTGTGACTGTTTCCGAAACAGATATGTCCGGATAAACAAGTCTTACTGATGATTCCGTTCTGTTTTTCAGCTCATTTTCGTCATTTTCGTCAACAACGCCGTCCTGCGTCAAATCCATACCTCTATACAGATACAGTCTGCCGCTGAGCGTATCCTCACCCGGTTTATCGGCGCGGTTATACATGGATACATCAACACTGTTGATATATCCATCCATATTCATATCGCCAAGTCTCGGAATAACAATAAGCTTTCTTTGGGCAAATATTTCACTTCCATACTCATACTTGATATTGTATACTCCCGGACGTACTTTTTCGTCCTTTAGTATTGATATTACGTTTTCACCGCTGCTGCCTGTAAGAATTTTTACATCTGTTTTGCTTGTGGTATTGTTAAAATCAGAAAAATCATATGAAGGAACCGTGTCGTAAGTAATAGTCCTTTTTACCGTATCGGAAGAGCTTAAGTCCACAGTATTTCCATCATTATTATAAACAGTAAATCCTGTGTCCTCGAATTTACTGCCTATATACGCAACAAGCGCAGT
>JBJEIU010000330.1:0-1513 GCA_051877355.1 Hominilimicola sp. | reverse complement strand
ATTCAGAAAACAATACGTGATGAAATGTTCACGCATATGCAGAAGCTGCCGATAAAGTATTTTGATACCCATACCCACGGCGATATAATGAGCTATTATACTAACGATACGGACACACTTCGTCAGATGATGTCTCAGAGCATACCGCAGATGTTTTCGTCAGCCGTAACTATAATATCGGTGCTGTGCGCAATGTTTATGTCAAACGTGTATCTGACAATATTTGTGCTGCTGTTTGTCGGCTGTATGTTGCTTCTGACGCGTAAAATAGCAGGAAACAGCGGTAAGTATTTTGTAAAGCAGCAGCGTTCACTGGGCGCGGTGAACGGATATATTGAGGAAATGATAAACGGACAGAAGGTAGTTAAAGTGTTCTGTCATGAGGAGCATTCAAAGGAGGACTTTGATAAGTTGAATGAGGAGCTTTGCGAAAACGCCACCCAGGCGAATATGTTTGCAAATATCCTTATGCCGATAATGGGAAACCTTGGTAATCTGCAATACGTGCTTATTGCCGTAATCGGCGGAGCACTTGCGCTTGGCGGCGTGGGTGGACTTACACTGGGTGTTATAGCGTCATTTTTACAGCTTTCAAAATCCTTTACAATGCCAATAAATCAGATTTCACAGCAGCTTAATTCAATCGTCATGGCGCTTGCTGGTGCTGAGAGAATATTCAACCTTATGGATGAGGAGGTTGAACAGGACGACGGTCATGTAACTCTTGTAAATGTAAAGTACGACAGAAACGATAATCTTATTGAAACAGATGAAAAAACATATATGTGGGCGTGGAAGCAGCCAAATGCTGACGGAACTGTAACATATACGCGTCTTAAGGGCGAGGTTAAGTTTTTTGGTGTAGACTTTGGCTATAACGAGGATAAAATTGTGCTTCACGATATAAGCTTGTATGCCGATCGCGGCGAAAAGGTTGCGTTTGTAGGCGCAACAGGCGCGGGCAAGACAACAATCACAAATCTTATAAACCGTTTCTATGATATTGCCGACGGACAAATCACCTATGACGGAATTAATATAAGCGACATATGCAAGAGCGATTTAAGACGCTCGCTGGGTATTGTATTGCAGGATACGAATTTGTTCACGGGTACAATCCGTGAAAATATCCGTTACGGAAACCTTGATGCGACTGACGAGGAGGTTTATGCGGCGGCAAGGCTTGCAAATGCCGATGAATTTATCAAAATGCTGCCCGACGGCTATGATACCGTTATTTCGGGCAACGGAGGAAACCTGTCACAGGGACAGCGTCAGCTTCTTTCAATAGCGAGAGCCGCTGTTGCAGACCCGCCCGTAATGATACTGGATGAGGCAACCTCAAGCATTGATACGAGAACGGAAGCCATAGTACAGCGCGGAATGGACGCGCTTATGACGGGCAGAACAGTGTTTGTTATAGCGCACAGACTTTCCACTGTGCAGAACTCCGATGTTATCATGGTTCTGGAACTTGGAGGAATTATTGAGCGCGGCAGTCATGAGCAGCTTA
>JBJEIU010000329.1:0-7125 GCA_051877355.1 Hominilimicola sp. | reverse complement strand
CTTTGTCAAGCAAGGCAGATAAGAATTCGCCGAGCCTGACAGGAACACCGACAGCACCCACAGCGGCAAGCGGTACAAATTCAACACAGATAGCTACTACTGCTTTTGTACAAAGTCTTATAAATAATCTAAAGCAAACAGAGCTGCAGCCTGTCACAATAGCAAATTCGTTTGAATTAATATCCGCATCAGGCAGGACAGCGTTCTATCATGGTACGCTGACAGGATTTTTTGATGAGTCATCTTTGTTAAATAAGGTGCAGACCACATTCGGTGAAGCTGTGTTCGGTTCACATTATGGATCGTTTTCTGCACAGCCCGGAAGTCTAATCACTTTATATATACGGCTTTACTTCAAAGATTCGCAAATCCAATGGGATGAGTATTACAATGATTATCCCAGCGATTTGGAGGAGTCGATTATAGAGATTGGAACTGCAACGGTCAGTGACCATCAAGCAGGCGGATCAACTTACAGTGAATTCTCATATATAAACGATAATGCGGAAGAACCGAAGGAATATAGCCTACGGGATGCAATTTACGCACTCGCAAAACAGGTTCAATTTCTGCATAACACAAAGAATGAAAATGCGTATCTTGGAGATGTCATTGATTTTATTGATATTGACATTATTCATCTTCAGTACGGCGGTCATAGTGAGTATGCCTTTTATCGTTACAGATGTTCCGGAGCAAGGCTGAAAGACGGGACATATGTTTCAAATACGTCAGGTAAATATACGGATTATGGCAGTCGTTATATGGGCGGCAGTATTGGAAACTTTGTCATTGGATTTAATCCCAATGCCATCATTGTTCTGCCTGTAACGGCATTAACACTTGAAAATAATTTGTATGCAGGTGAAGCGGTTAGTTCATATAAAACTGTCAATGCAGCAGATATAACGGATTGGACTGATGAGCGCGAAGAGGATGATTATACATACGCATTATATGAAACTGCTTCAGTCAGAGTATATAACAGCTAAGTATGAGAGAAGGGTGAGTGATGTGAACTATGCCGGAGGATATACGCTTGGCAAAGGGCGAGGATTTAGACGCGCTTACAGAAAAGGTAAATACCCATATTGAAAGCGATGAAATCCATGTAACTGCCGAAGATAAGGAGAATTGGAACGGCAAGGCGGATTTGTCTATGCTTGATACTGAGGGTTACTTAAAGAAAAAGATGGTCGGCGCTCTGCCGTCAATGACTGCCGAATTTGGGTTTTCGGACGGTGTTTCAAAATTCAATCCGTCAAACCGATGTTCGGCGGCGGTGGATGAGGACGAGGACGGCAATATGTATCAGAAAATAACCACAGGTTCTAACGCTGCGAATATGTATGCGTTCGCATATCTTGATTTTACGAAATATACGGCGGGTGCAAGGGAGTTTGTGATTGAGTTTGATACAAAAATCAACGGCGACCGCTGGTACATAGGATTGTCGGATTTGACACGCAGACCGGGAGAATCCAGCAGAAGCTCATACGACCGTTCGGGAGTTGTATTCTCGCAGGGAACAAAGGACGGAAAGTATTATTACATAAACAATGACCTCACTTGGAAGGACAGCTTCTTTGGCGGCTGGGTACATAGCCGTATAGAAGTAAACTGCGAGTTGAAGACGGTAACGTATCATATTTCAAACGGAAATACTTCCGCTACATTAAGCGGCAAGATTGATTTTTACGATACGGCAGCCGAACAGGTGACAGGTCTTGAGATTTATTCGTATGTAAATAACGCAGAGATGGGTATTGACAATATATGTATAGTGTCTAAGTTCGGCGTGGAAAGCGATGATGAAAGGACTGTTTATGTCGTGCCGGAGAACGGAGCGGTTGCGGAGTACATCTATATAGACGGAAAGCCTGTCTGCATAGGCAGGAGTGATGTCTTTGAACTGGTTAATGATTTACTCGCAAGAGTAGAGGACTTGGAAAACAACTAAGGGAAAGGTAAGGGTGATTTTTATGGAAAGAGCAAAATCGGTATTAACGGCGCTGTGTGCGCTTGGGAGTTATATTTTCGGAGGTATGGACGCGATAATGTCCATACTTCTTATTTTTATCTGCATTGATTTTCTGAGCGGATTTATTAAGGCTTGGGCGCTGAAGGAGTTTGATTCAAGCAAGTTTTATATCGGCGGAGTAAAAAAATTCGGCATCCTGCTTATTGTTGCGGTTGCGACACAGCTTGATACGATTATACTTGGCGAAACTGTGATTTTACGCACGGTTGCAATCAGCTATTACATAGCAAACGAGGGATTTTCTATTATAGAGAATTGGGGCGCACTCGGACTTCCTTTGCCGAAAGCTTTAAAGGACGCTCTTGCAAAACTCAGAGAGGGTGAGGATGATGTCAGCAGCAGATAAAGGGATTATGCAGATTGGATATAACTATTCGGTCAGAAGAGAGCCGATAAAGTACATAGTTGTTCACGATACAGGGAACACATCAAAAGGCGCGGACGCAATGGCTCACTATAACTATTTTAACGGCGGCAACAGAAAATCATCGGCGGACTTTTTCGCTGATGACAAACAGGCGTTATGTGTAAACGATTACTATAAATATTACTCGTGGCACTGCGGTGACGGAAACGGAAAATACGGAATTACAAACAGCAATTCGGTTGGTGTTGAAATGTGTATAAATGCTGACGGTAACAGGCAGAAGGCGCTTAAGAATATGGCGGCTCTTGTTAGGGAATTGATGTCTGAACTGAATATTCCGATTGAAAGGGTGGTGCGCCATTATGACGCAAGCCGCAAAAACTGTCCGGCAAGTATGAGCAAGAACGGCTGGGCTGAATGGTACGAATTTAAGGAAATGCTGAAAGGCGGGGATTTGACAATGGCACAGTATGAGGAATTAAAAGCAGAAATATCAAGATTACAGGCTGCAGTTAATAAGCTGAACGGCAAAATGATATATAACTATGTTGATAAGAATATGCCGGAATGGGCGCGTCCAACCATACAGAAAATGATGGACAAAGGTTTCCTGCAGGGTGATGAAAACAGCTGTCTCGGACTTACGGACGAACTGCTGCGAGTGTTCGTTACAAACGACCGCGCCGGTATGTATGACCACAGATGGGACGGTAAAAGCGAATGACAAAGGAACAGTTTAAGGCAGAAAGCAGTTACAGGGTTTCAATGGCTGTGGTGGGTTCGATGCTTAAAAACGGGATGCTGACCAAGAAAGAGTACGATAAAATTGATACAATAATGCTTAAGAAATATCAGCCAATCTTGGGTAGTTTACAGGTATAAAATACGGCAGAATTGCTTGATTTAATGCGGTTTCTACGGTAATATGAACTCACTATAATATAAGGAAGGAGTACGATTTATGGACAAAATAGTACAGAAAATCGAAGCGAAGAAACTGCTTATACCTGTCAGGAAAAAGGTATGCGCATACGCGAGAGTTTCATCCGGCAAGGACGAAATGCTACACTCGTTATCTGCACAAATCAGCTATTACAGTGAGTACATTCAATCCCGCGGGGATTGGCTGTATGTCGGTGTGTATGCTGATTCGGCTGTGACGGGAACGAAGGACTCAAGAGATGAATTTCAGCGAATGCTTGAAGATTGCAGAAACGGTAAGATTGATATGATTATAACTAAGTCAATCAGCCGTTTTGCGAGAAACACTGTAACGCTGCTGCAGACAGTGAGGGAACTTAAAGAACTCGGTGTTGATGTGTGGTTTGAAAAAGAGAATATCCATTCTATAAGCGGGGACGGTGAGCTGATGATCACTATCCTCGCTTCTTTTGCACAAGAGGAAAGTTTATCGGTCAGCGAAAACTGTAAATGGCGGATACGGCATAATTTTGAGGAAGGTATTCCGAACGGCTTTACTGTTTACGGTTATAACGTAAAAAAGCGTCAGCTTACTATAAATGAGGAACAGGCTGTTATTGTGCGTGAAATATTTGATATGTACCTGAACGGCAAAGGCTCGAATATTATAGCACGAACACTTAATGAACAAGCTGTTCCTGCACCGGGCGGAGAAAATTGGCATCAGGGACGAATTATGCAAATACTCAGAAATGAAAAGTACATAGGAGACTTGAATTTGCAGAAATATTATTCTGAAAATCATATCACGAAACGGACGCTTGTTAATGACGGATGTCTTAAACGGTATTATGTCAGAGGAAATCACGAGCCGATTATTGACCGTGAGACTTTTGAGAAAGTACAGAAAATTATAGAGAGCAAAGCAGAACGTCATCCTCATATTGCGCCATATGACTATTCTTTTAAGGGTAAAGTCTTCTGCGGAAACTGCGGAGCAAAGTATTATCGCAAAAAAGTACATACGGGAACGAAGTATGAGCATTTCGTTTGGAAATGCAACACCTACAGCAATAAGGGGAAAAGGTATTGTTCAAACAAGCAAATTCCCGATGAGGTGCTTGTTGAGATGGCAAAACGATATGATATTGAAATTGAGAAAATACTTATTCTTGAAAACGGCAGAGTTCAGTTTATATTTGCTGACGGAAACGATGACGTTCAAGAATGGGAAATCAACCGTAAGTGGACGGATGAGATGAAAGAGCGAAATTATTACAATCAACGCAGGAGGTGGATATAATGGCAAAAACGGTATCGGTTATTATGCCTACTAAACGGCTTCATTCAAACGAACCTGCAAAGCAAAACGCAAAACGGCGTGTCGCAGCGTATGCGAGGGTATCGACAGATAGTGAGGAGCAGCTTACAAGCTATGAGGCACAAGTTGACTATTACACGAAGCTAATTCAAAGAAACGATGATTGGGAGTTTGTAGGTATTTATACTGATGAGGGTATTTCGGCAACAAATACTAAATACCGTGATGGTTTTAATCAAATGGTTCAAGATGCTATGGATGGTAAAATTGATTTGATAATTACAAAATCAGTCAGCCGATTTGCGAGGAATACGGTAGACAGCCTTGTAACGGTCAGAGACCTTAAGGCTCATAATGTCGAGGTATATTTTGAAAAAGAAAATATTTATACCTTTGACGGTAAGGGTGAACTGCTGATAACCATTATGTCAAGCCTTGCTCAAGAAGAAAGCCGTTCTATTTCCGAGAATGTAACTTGGGGCTGCCGTAAGCGATTTGCGGACGGTAAGGTATCAATGCCTTACAGTGCATTTCTCGGCTATGAAAAGGGAGAGGACGGACAGCCTCGTATTGTCGAAAGCGAGGCAAAAGTAGTACGGCTGATTTATAAAATGTTCCTTGAGGGCAAAACACCGACTTACATCGCAAAATATCTTACATCGGAGGGAATACCGACACCGACAGGCAGAGATAAATGGTCTGTTACTACGATTGAATCAATTCTAAGAAATGAAAAATATAAAGGTTCGGCTCTGCTGCAAAAGACCTTTACAGTGGATTTCCTTAGTAAGAAAAAGAAAGTGAATGAGGGTGAAATACCACAATACTATGTTGAGGATAGCCACCCTGCGATTATTTCAAAGGAAGTTTACGACCTTGCACAGATAGAACTTGAAAAGAGGCGGCAAAATAAAGGATATAAGTCATCAGCGAGTGCCTTTTCCGGAAAACTGTACTGCGGAGAGTGCGGAAGTATTTATGGCTCGAAAGTGTGGCACAGCAATTCAAAATACCGCAGAACCATATGGCAATGCAATGCCAAATTTAAGAATGAGCATAAATGCCAAACTCCGCATTTAACAGAGGATATGCTTAAATCAGCATATATTGATGTGTTTAACGGTTTGATAGATAACCGAGAGGAAATTATATCGTTAATAGAACAAACGGTTGAACAGCTTATGGATACAAAAGCTATTGATAAAAGACTGTTTATTGCCAAAGGCTCTGTGGAAGGCAAGCAGAAAAACGTACAGGAATATATGGCGTTGAACGGAAAAGTTGTAATAGACCAAAAGGTATATAATGAAAAGTTTGATAGACTGATGGAAATATATCAGGCGGCAGAGGACGAATATACTCGGATTAAACGTGAAAAAACAGAACTGATGGATAGATGCAAACGCTGTAAGGCATTTATAAAAACCTTGAGAAACAGTAGTGTTTTACAGGAGTTTGATGAAGGGCTGTTCTGTGGAACGGTCGAAAAAATAACGGTTTTTGAAAACAGACTTGAATTTGAGTTCAAGGACGGAACAATATTTCCGTATTCGCTGACAAATAAATAAAGTGCAGTATTTTGGGAGGCATAGCCTCCCGTTTTTTTATTCCTCTAAATTTGCAAGTGCATAATCAAGGCATTGTGTGACCACCTTATTAAAGGAAATGTTATGCTTCTCAGCAAGTTCCATCAATTTATCAAAGCATTCCGGTTTAATACGGATGGTGCGGTTTATTGATTTTATTGCGTCAACATCTGACTTTATGACTAATTTTGTCATAGCAATTACCTCCATAATTATAATTTGTAATCGTTATTGTAATTATACCTTGACAAGGGTGATTTTGTAATGTACAATGATGTAATAATAGTATAATTACAATATTGTAACAATTAAAATGAAATTATAAAATTATGGGAAAATATGAGCAATGATATGATAGAATATGAATTAAGAAAAAGACGCTGTTGTTTTACAGGACATCGACCTGAAAAGCTGGGTATATCAGAATTAAAAGCAAAGGCTCTTTTAAGAACAGCCATAGAACAGGCCGTAACCGATGGATTTGTAACATTTATATCCGGTATGGCGAGAGGTATTGACGTGTGGGCGGCTGAGATTGTGCTTGAAATAAGAAAGGAGAATTCCGGCATACATCTCATATGCGCATCTCCGTATGAAGGATTTGAAAAAAGATGGAGTTACACAGAGCAAAAGAGATATTGTGATATTTTATCACAAGCAGACTTGGTACGATTTGTATGTAATCATTATAGCCGCAGTTGCTTTCAGATAAGAAACGAATGGATGATAGTCCATTCGGCAATGGTTATCGCAGCCTTTAACGGTAAGAGCGGCGGGACAAAAAACACCATTATCTATGCAAAGCGCAATGGGGTTTATGTGCATAATGTATTGAATATTTAAGGTGAAAGGACAAAGAGAATACAGTGAATAAGAATAATTTTGAACA
>JBJEIU010000328.1:0-7166 GCA_051877355.1 Hominilimicola sp. | reverse complement strand
GCTCAAGGGAATATACACGGGAGAAATAATTTTTTGGGACGAACGTCTTTCATCTCTTGGCGCGAAGAGGTATCTGAATGAAACAAATACACGCGGGAAAAAACGCAAGGAGGTATTGGATACTGTTGCGGCGTGCATAATACTTGAGGGATACTTAAATTCACAAAAGAATAAATAAAAATGATTGACAATTACGTCTGTATATATTAAAATTAAATTAACAACAAAAGGAAAGGAATATTTAGTTATGGAAAACAACATAATAATGTTAGAGGACGAACACGGCTGCATGATTGAATTTGAAACAATAGACGTGTTTGAGTTCAAGGGAGTTACGTATTTTGCGCTTCTTGAGGTGCTTCCAGAGGGACAGGAAAGCGACGAGGTGCTTATCATGCAGGTTGAAGGCGACGTTGAAAGCGAAGAAGCCGAGCTTGTAATGGTTGATGATGAAAAGCAGCTTGAGGAAGCTTTCAATGAGTTTTTAAGACGTGACGAGGAAATGGCAGAAGAGGAATAATTTAATATAAAATTTTTTGAGAAAAGTACATTTTACCTATTGAATTTTTCGTCATAATATGCTATTATATTTATAGAAAATTAAACAGCTAATTACCCTGAGGTTTCGCGTTGAAAAGTCTTTTTTTTACCAACACTTCTTAAAAGGGATACTTGCTCCGGTTGCGGCGTATACGCCTCCTTTCCTTCGGGAATGCCAGTGGACATATAAAGTAATCGGGATGTAACCCACCTGCATGAGCAGGTAGAAACTCGACTTTTAAAAACGGTTATCTTGGGGTTTTTTAGTTCCTTTTTTTAAAGGAACTTTTTTTTGTTTTTTCGGCAAATGTTCTTAAATTTCATCAAAGGAATTTAAAGGTAAAAAATGGAAATATAATATGATAAGATTATAATATACAGGAGGAAAAACTATGGAATTATTTTTATCGGGCAAATACCGTACGCTGGTAGTCAGAATAGACGGTGAACTTGACCACCATGTAGCGGCAAATGTGCGTGAGAATGTGGACAGGGAGCTGAGCCGTACGGGGGCAGTAAATGTCGCTTTTGATTTCAGCGCAGTAACCTTTATGGACTCGTCCGGAATAGGCGTCATAATGGGACGCTGCAAGATAACCAAGGCATTGGGAGGAAGGGTTATAATATACGGTGCTTCGGACTCCGTCAGACGACTTATAACCATGTCCGGAATCAATAGTATTGTGGTTATGGCTGACAGTCTGGAGGATGGAATAAAGGAGGCGGTAGTTAATGTATAGAAACAGCATGAAACTTGAATTTCCGAATAACTCGGATAATGAGCGGTTTGCAAGGACAGTTGCGGCGGCATTTGTACTTGAGCTTGACCCAACGGTTGACCAGCTTTCGGAGATAAAAACCGCCGTGTCTGAGGCGGTAACGAATGCAATAATTCATGGCTACGACGGCACAGATGGCATTGTAACCATGGAGGGAAATATTTTTGATGACACTGTAGAGTTTGTAATATCAGATAAGGGCGTGGGTATACCGGATATACGCCGCGCCCGCGAACCGCTTTTCACCGGCAAGCCTGAAATGGAGCGTTCGGGTATGGGCTTTACAATAATGGAAACCTTTATGGATTCAATGGAGGTTGAAAGTGAGGTTGGAAAAGGAACAAGAATAACCATGAGTAAGCAGATAAAGCAGGTGAAATAAAATGCGGGACAATGCTGCTTTGATTGAACGCGTGCGCGGGGGGGACAGGCAGGCGGAGAACATAATGGTGGAGGAAAACATGGGGCTTGTATACAGTATAGTCAGACGTTTTGCGGGACGCGGCTATGAAACGGAGGATTTGACGCAGATTGGCGCGATAGGTCTTATAAAGGCTGTGAAGAAGTTTAATCCCGAATTTAATGTACAATTTTCTACATATGCCGTTCCTATGATAACCGGCGAGATAAAGCGTTTCCTGCGTGATGACGGAGCAGTGAAAATAAGCAGAACACTGAAGGAAAATGCCATGAAGGGCTGGCGGAGTGAGGAAATGCTCCGCAGGAAGCTTAACCGTGAGCCGACAATAAAGGAGATTTCCGAAGAATGTGGAATAGATGCGGAAAGTCTTATTGAGGCGTTTGAAGCTGCTGCGCCTCCTGAAAGTATTTATGAGAGTGTATATGACAACGGCGAAAAGGAAATACATCTTCTGGACGTAATCGCGGGCGGGGAAATAGAGGACAGCGTTATAAATAAAGTTATGATAGACGATATTTTAAGCCATCTTTCGCCGCGCGAAAGGGAGATAATTTTACTTAGGTATTTCCGCGGAAAGACACAGTCGGAGATCGCAAAAATAATAGGCGTGTCGCAGGTTCAGATTTCAAGAATAGAGAAAAAAGCCATTGAGCGGATACGGGAAAGCGTTAAGACAAAATAAAAAATGTGACAGATTTTTCTGTCACATTTTGCTTTATATCTGGATATTTTCGTCGGTACTGCTGTTGTCCGTCGAGTCGGGAATAGTGAATGGATTTGCTTCTGACAGCGGAGTGTTGCAGATATCCCATATGAATGTTTTTATTGATTTACATTCATCGTCAGGAGTGAAAGTAACAGTATTCTGATTTTCTTCACGCTGCGCTAATCCTATAAACACACCGTTTTCGTCAAATTCCGCAATCATAACCTTTGCAATTTCTTCAATTTCTTCGGGGATTGACAGCGTAACTGTAACCTCACCTGTTTCATCGTTGAAACTGGGAGATGATGAGCAGATGAAAGGCTCAGGAATAATCTGAATTATACCGTCCATTTTTGCAGAAACTATCAGTTCTCCCTGGTTGTTACACATATCATATGGCTGTGTGGTATATTCGATATACAGAGCGTTATCTCTTACCCTTATACCGAACAGATATGTATTTGAATCATCCTTTTTGTCGTTATTTTCTTTGACGAAATCATAAACAACATCAGCGCTGTTTTTTTCAGTATCATATTTGTATACCTTATTCGGGGAATTAAAATATATGTCTCCGTCATAAAGCACAATGGAACTTGTCATACCGGGATAATATGAACGGTCTGAACCGTAAGCAAACCATATAAAGTTCGAAGAATCTGTATATCCGGATACGGGAGTTACGGTATTTTGCGTAACGTCTATGGTGATTAATGTATTCTGTGATTCCTCTAAATCTGCAAATCCATACCATGTCTTGTCCTTGTAAATCATCTGACCGGGTATATCGTGAACTACCGACTGCGAAAAATCCTCACTGTTTGATATTTCCACAGGTGTTTTATTATCCCATTTATATTCATTCCATGCTGAGTGCAGCGGATCTGCAAGGTTCAGGTCAATATCTTTTTGTTTGATTTCATCATCATTTAAAAGAAAATAGTTATGAGAAATGTTTGATGCCATATCCATTGTCGGATCGTCTGATGTAACATCAATGTTGTACCACTGAGCATCACTGTCGTCGTTATTTACATTTATTTTGACCTTGTTCCATACATGATAGCATTCGTTACTGGGAACATTTACACATTCAATATCTATATTGTCCATTATGTATTTAAACAGGTTTGCATATCCCTGACACACGCCAGTTTTTTGCATAACCATTGTGTCAAGCCTGCGGCTTTCGCTGCCTGGATTGGTGTATAGTCTCATATCATATTCATATCCGGCGGCAATATAATCATGCACAAGAAGCACTTTTTCGGCGTCGGTCATATCATCGCTAATAAGTCCTTTAATTTTTTCAAGTTCATTTGATATAGCCGCCTCCGCTTCATCAATTTCAGCATCGCTCATGATAAATTCCATTTTAACACTTTTTAATGTTCCTAGATTGTAGTATATCTCTTCTCCTACATAAAACAGTTCGGGATGCTCATTCTCCAAAAATGTGCCCATACAGTCACGGTATACCTCTCCAAAATGCGAAGAATCAATATTGTATTTTTCGGGTACCTTAATTTCCGTATGGCGCTGTTTCAATTCCGAAGCAAGATATTCCATAAATTCCGCTTCATCATTTGTAGGCTGAGCGCCTGATACATTTTCGTTGAAAAGCGAAATGGTTGATGCAGTTTCATATTCTGTGATGTCTGCTGCGAAAGCCGAGCAAGGCGCAGTCAAGGCGCATACAATCAATGCGCATAAAATTTTTTTTATAAAATTCATAAAATCTCCCTCCAATATTATTAAGTATAATATAATTTTCGTTTAAAGTCAATAAATCTGTAAATATATTGACTTTTTTTGTTAAAATGTTAAAATAAATCTAAGTATGAAAAAAGGAGAAGTAATATGAAAAAAGAAATATTATCCATAGTTATGGAGGATATGCGGGTAATTTATAGCATTGACGAGAAAACTAATCTTGTGGGCTTATGTATATTGCCCGATATCAACAGGAAATTTTGTGAAAAAAAAGTAAAAATCCATTCGCTTGCAGAGGCAAAAATAGTCGGCGATAATTACGCGGGAAGTTATTTTGGCGGCGAGTCGATGAAGTACAGCGACACAACTCTTTCGCTGAAATATGACAGGCAGGAAATCGAGGAAATCAAAACGGAAACAAGGATAATAACATATCTGAAATCGGACAGGGGAATTGAAATAAAGCATACGCTGACGCACAAGAACGGGCGTAAATACGTGACAATCCGAACAGAGCTTATAAACAATTCCTACAGCGATATAAAGCTTGAAATGCTGTCCTCCTTTGCGCTCTATAATATTTCCCCTTATCTTGAGGGCGCGGGTGAAAATGCGATGATACTTCATCGTCTGAGAAGCAAATGGAGTCAGGAGGGCAGGCTTATAAGTGAAGCATTTGAGGATTTGCAGCTTGAGGAATGTTGGTGCTATGCCAATTCAAAGAGTGTGCGTTTCGGGCAGGTCGGTTCAATGCCTGTGAGGGGATATTTCCCGTTTATGGCTGTTGAGGACAAGGAGAACAATATAATGTGGGGCGTGCAGATGGGATGTCCGTCCTCATGGCAGATGGAGGTTACGCGTGCCGATGACGGTGTATGTATATCCGGCGGACTTGCCGACAGGGAATTCGGACACTGGATGAAAACAATCAAAAAGGGCGAAAGCTTTTGCGGTATGGACGCTGTGATAAGCGTCTGCATGGGTGATGCTGACGACATTTCCGCAAGACTTCTTGAAGCGCAGGAGGATAATCTTGATGTACCCGAATGTGAAGAAAATCTTCCGATAATATTTAACGAATACTGCACCACATGGGGCTGTCCATCGTATGAGAATATTTCAGAAATACTTGATATAATAGACGGCAAGGGCATAGATTATTTTGTGATAGACTGCGGTTGGTTCAAACAGGACGGCGTAAGATGGGATATAAGTATGGGCGATTATATTCCGTCATATGAATTGTTTCCCGAGGGAATAGATGAAACCGTAAAAATTATAAAAGAGCATAATATGCGTCCGGGAATATGGTTTGAGGTTGAAAATGTCGGAAAAATGTCAGAGGCATATTATAATGAAAAGCATCTTTTAAAGCGTGATGGAATAACTCTGACCACGCAGAACAGACGTTTCTGGGATATGAATGACGAGTGGGTTAAATCTTATCTTGACGAAAGAGTTACCGGTTTTCTGAAAAGGCATGATTTCGGTTATATTAAGGTGGATTATAACGAAACAATAGGTATAGGCTGTGACAATCCTGACAGTCTCGGTGAAGGTCTGAGGCAGAATATGCAGGGAACTGTGGAATTTTTTAAAAAATTGAAGAGTGAAATACCTGACCTTGTAATTGAAAATTGCGCTTCGGGCGGAAACCGTCTTGAGCCGTGCTTTATGTCACTTTCATCAATGGCATCTTTTTCGGACGCGCATGAATGCGTGGAGATACCGATTATAGCCGCCAATTTGCACAAAGCCATACTGCCGCGCCAGAGCCAGATATGGTGCGTTATACGCAAAAATGACAGTCCGAAGCGTCTTGCATATTCCCTTTCAGCCGCATTTCTGGGCAGAATGTGTCTGTCGGGTGATGTCACAGAGCTTACGGCAGAGCAGTGGAGCATTATTGAAAAGGGTATAGATTTTTATAAAAAAGCTGTGCCTGTTATTAAAAAAGGCATCACAAAGCGTATAGGAACACCTATAAAAAGCGAGCGCCATCCAGACGGAATACAGATTGTGCTGCGCGGAAACGAAGAATTGACGCTTATCGTAATACACGCCTTTGAAAATCCTCCCGCAAGGATTAATATACCGATTGATGAAACTGCCGAGGTTGTTTCGGTTTATTCGTATGATGAAAAAAATATCTCTATGGCAGATGATTCGCTTGTAATTGAAAATATAGAAGATTTTAGCGGATACGGTATATTATTGCGCCGCAGATAAGGCTGTTTTGTAAAATATACATAAAAATATATAAAAAGAAATATTAGTCTTGACAAACTTTTTTTACTGTGCTAAAATGTAGTATGAACAAAGGTGTTTCTTCCAAGGGGGAGAAGCGCCTTTTTTTGTAACATAGGAAATTGCTCAGAGGGTGAGCAGTTTTGCTTTTTCAATAAAAGGAATAATAAAAGTGTTGTAATATATGAAAGGAATTTTACCATGATGACCAAACAGGATATTTTGAATTTGGTAGAGGAGGAGGACGTGCGCTTTGTGCGTTTGCAGTTCACGGATATGCTCGGCACAATGCGTAATCTTGCGATTACGACATCAAGGCTTGAGGACGCACTTGATAACCTTTGTATGTTTGACGGCTCGTGCATAAAGGGGTTCGTAAGTATTGAAGAAAGCGATTTGTATCTTCATCCTGACCTTGATACATTCACGATTTTTCCGTGGCGTCCGCATCAGGGCAAGGTTGCGAGACTTATCTGCGACGTTTATAAGCCCGATGGAACGCGGCTTGAAAGTGACCCGAGATACGTATTGCAGGAGGCTATCAGGGAAGCGGAGGAAATGGGATATACATTTGAGGTAGGTCCTGAATGTGAGTTTTTCCTGTTTAATACTGACGAAAGAGGAAATCCTACTATAGAGCCTCACGATAACGCCGGATACTTTGACCTTGCTCCGCTTGATAACGGCGAGAACTGCCGGCGTGAGATCTGCCTGACACTGGAGGAAATGGGCTACACCATCGAAGCGTCACACCATGAAA
>JBJEIU010000327.1:0-1539 GCA_051877355.1 Hominilimicola sp. | reverse complement strand
AAAATCAGGAACTGCCTGTAAATCCAAACGATGTGGATTGTGTGCTGCTCACCCACGCGCATATAGACCACTCGGGCAATCTGCCGCTTTTATATAAAAACGGCTTCCGCGGCAAGATTTACGCCACGGAGGAAACAACTAATCTTTGCTCCATAATGCTTCCCGACAGCGCGCATATTCAGGAGCAGGAGGCGAAATGGCGTAACAGAAAGGCAAAACGTTCAGGCAGGGAGGAATATATCCCTGTATACGATATTGAGGACGCAATAGGCGTGCAGCAGCGGTTTTATCCTTGCAGATATAACGAGAAGCTTCCTATATTGGAAAATGTGGAGATACGCTTCCATGACATAGGACACCTTTTAGGCTCTTCCTGTATAGAAATATGGATTACTGAGGAGGGTGTCACTAAGAAAATCGTATTCAGCGGCGACGTCGGAAATATAAATCAGCCGATTATCAAGGATCCGACACAGATTGCAGAAAATGATGACGTTGATTATCTTGTGATAGAGTCCACCTATGGCAACAGGTATCATACCGAAGTACCCGACTATGTGGCGACATTTGCCGAGGCTATACAGAAAACTTTTGACCGTGGAGGAAATGTGGTTATACCGTCCTTTGCCGTGGGCAGAACCCAGGAACTGCTGTACTTTATACGTCAGATTAAGGAGCGCGGTCTGGTAAAGGGACACGGTAATTTTTCTGTCTACGTGGATAGTCCGCTTGCAAATGAAGCGACGGCAATATTTTTGCAGTGTAATTTTGATTGCTTGGACGAGGAAGCAAGAGAAATTGTGAGCAGCGGTATAAATCCGCTTACGTTTCCGGGACTTAAGCTGTCTGTTTCAACAGATGAATCGGTGGCGATTAATTTTGACACAAAGCCAAAGGTTATAATATCCTCAAGCGGCATGTGTGAGGCGGGAAGAATACGCCATCACCTCAAGCATAATCTGTGGCGCAGTGAATGTCTTATTATGTTTGTCGGTTATCAGGCGGAGGGCACATTGGGCAGAATGTTATGCGACGGTGTGGACACGGTTAAACTGTTCGGTGAAGAAATAGCGGTCAATGCGGAAATTATGTTCTTGGAGGGAATAAGCGGTCATGCGGACAAAAACGGACTTATCAGGTGGCTGCAAAGCTTTGGGAAAAAGCCTGATATTGTGTTTGTAAATCACGGTGAGGAAACATCCTGCGATGAATTTACGGATTGTATCAGAGATGAATACGGCTATAACGCCGTTGCTCCCTACAGCGGAACCTGTTATGATTTGATGATGGGGAAGATTGTAACGCAGACCTACGGAATACGCAAGGAGAGAAAGAAGCCCACCAAGCGCGCCGCAACCGTATTTGCACGGCTTATTGCGGCGGCAGAACGTCTTTTGGCTGTAGCAAAAAGCTGTGAGGGAATGGCAAATAAGGATTTGGCGAAGTTTGCCGACCAGATTGACAGACTCAGCGACAAGTGGAAAAGATAGAGGGACACAAAAAGGGGACACTGATTTTTAGTGTCCCCTTTAAAATTTA
>JBJEIU010000326.1:0-7256 GCA_051877355.1 Hominilimicola sp. | reverse complement strand
TACAGGCAACGCAGAAAAAGGTTATGCGCTATGACCGCGACGGCGACAGCCACTATGATGTTTTAAGTGCGTTTCAGAAATCCATAAGAGGGTCCGATCCCAATGCGGCAATTCACTACCTTGCAAGGCTTATTTCTGCGGGAGATTTGCCAAGCATTTGCCGCCGCCTGCTTGTCATATCAGCGGAGGACATAGGGCTTGCGTATCCGCAGGCAATATCAATTGTTAAAGCGTGCGTTGACAGCGCCTTGCAGGTGGGACTGCCCGAAGCGCAGATACCGCTTGCAGAAGCGGTTTTGCTTCTTGCCACAGCACCGAAATCCAATTCAGCCGTTATGGCTATCAGTAAAGCAATGGCGGATATTGAAAATACGGATACAGGTGATATACCTGCGTACTTAAAGGACGCGCACTATGGCGGCGCATCAAAACTGGGACACGGGACAGAATATAAATATCCACATTCATATGAAAACCATTATGTTCAGCAGCAATATTTACCAAATAATATAAGGGACACTAAATATTATGAATATGGGGACAATAAAACTGAAATGGCAGCAAAGACATACTGGGATAAGATAAAGAAAGGGTTATAACAATGAAAGACGGATTTGTACGCTGCGGCGCCGCGACCGTTGATATAAGGGTTGCGGACACCGATTATAATACTGAAAATATAATAAAAACGATAAAAAATGCAGCGGATAACGGCATAAAGCTGCTTGTGCTTCCCGAGCTTTGCATAACTGGCTACACCTGCGGCGATTTGTTTTTGCAGAAAATGCTTATTGACGGCGCAAAAAAGAGCCTTATAAAAATTGCCGGGGACACTAAAAATCTTGATGTTGTATCGGTTGTGGGACTTCCGTATGTTGTAAATCAGAAGCTTTATAACTGCGCCGCCGTAATAAACGGGGGACATATAAAAGGACTTGTGCCAAAGCTTAATATTCCGAATTATTCCGAGTTTTACGAGGCAAGACATTTTACAGCAGGAAAAAATAAGGTTGAGTACGTCAATATAAACGGTGAACAGGTTCCTTTCGGCGCGAATATGCTGTTTAAAACGGATGTGTGTGAGGACTTTATTCTTGCGGTTGAAATATGCGAGGATTTGTGGACAGCCGCACCGCCGTCGGTAAATCATGCAATGGCGGGCGCGACAGTTATAGCAAACCTTTCGGCGAGCAATGAGGTAATAGCCAAGGACGAGTACCGTGAAATGCTTGTAAAGAGCCAGTCCGCAAGACTTTACTGCGGATATGTCTATTCCTCCGCAGGATACGGAGAGTCCACCACTGACCTTGTATTTTCAGGCGATAATATGATTGCGGAAAACGGCACAATTCTGGCGCGGAGTAAACGTTTTACAAACGAATGTGTATATAGTGAACTGGATTTGGAAAGACTGGTAGGTGAGAGAAAAAAGAGCAACACCTATAAGGTATCGTGCGGTGAGGATTATGTAAGCGTATATCTTGATATAACCGCCGGAAAAACGGAGCTGACGCGGTACGTGGATAAACAGCCGTTCGTGCCGTCGGACAACCGAAAGCGTGAAAAGCGAAGTGAAGAAATACTTTCTATCCAATCGCTGGGACTTAAGAAACGTCTTGACCACACACATTCCAAAACAGCCGTTGTGGGAGTGAGCGGAGGACTTGACTCCACTCTTGCGCTGCTTGTGACAGTGCGCGCCTTTGACAGCCTTGGTCTTGATAGGAAGAATATTATCGCTGTCACAATGCCCTGCTTCGGCACAACTGACAGAACGTATAATAACGCTGTGAATTTCGCTCATTCACTGGGCGTGACACTGAAAGAGGTAAATATAAAGGACGCTGTAAATCAGCATTTTAAGGACATTGAACACGACCCGAACGTATACGACGTGACCTATGAAAATTCACAGGCGCGCGAGAGAACGCAGATTTTGATGGATATAGCCAACAAAAACGGCGGACTTGTAATCGGCACAGGCGATATGTCGGAGCTTGCGCTCGGCTGGGCGACATATAACGGCGACCATATGTCCATGTACGGCGTGAACGCGGGCGTACCGAAAACGCTTATACGTTATCTTGTTGATTACGAGGCAAGGCGCACGGATAATGACGTGCTGAAAAAGACCTTGCAGGATATTCTGGATACTCCTGTAAGCCCCGAACTGCTTCCGCCTAAGGATGGAAAAATATCTCAGAAAACGGAGCATATTGTTGGTCCGTATGAGCTGCACGACTTTTTCCTGTATCACCTTATGCGTTTCGGCTCGTCGCCTAAGAAGATACTCCGTCTTGCTGAAATCGCTTTCAGAGGCGAGTATGACAGAACGATCATACTGGAATGGATGAAGGTGTTTTACAGAAGATTTTTTGCACAGCAGTTCAAGCGTTCCTGCCTGCCCGACGGACCTAAGGTGGGAAGTGTTGCTCTTTCTCCGAGAGGGGACTGGCGTATGCCATCCGACGCCTCTGCGGGAATTTGGGCAAAGGAGCTTGAAACACTGTAACGCTCCTTATTCCGGCAGGGCTTAATGCCCTGTCGGATTTTTTTGTATTCAGGAGGGTTTCGGTGTTGAAGGGTAAAATATGTCTTATACTGTCCGCGTTAATCTACGGACTTGCGCCTATGCTGGCGAAAACTGCATACGCTGGCGGAGTAAATGGAATGACGCTAACTTTTTTGCGTACAGTTCTTATGCTGCCGCTCTTATTTGTTTTAATGCTTGCACGCGGAGGCTCGTTTCAGCTTAATAAAAGGGAACTGTTTGATATTGTAATTCTGGGTGTGGTCGGTGGCTCGCTGTCCATAATATCGCTTTATGCTGCCTATGACTATATTTCAACGGGACTTGCCACAACGCTCCATTTCATATATCCGCTTATAATTGTAGTGGTGTCGGCACTCATTTACAGAGAAAAAATCACAAACATGAAGCTTGCGGCTGTTATGCTCGTGACACTCGGCATATTCCTTTTCGTCGACCTTAATACCGCCGCCGATAAGATAGGCGTTATACTTGCGGTGCTGTCGGGCGTGTTTTACAGCTTTTTTGTAATATATATGGACCATTCGGGACTCAATGAAATGGATTACGTGAAGCTGACCTTTTATCTGATGATTATTATGAGCGCGGGAACGTTTATTTTCGGCACAGCCACAAAAAGCATAAGTTTTGCGGAAATGAACACCACAGCGTGGGTATTTGCGGTCATTATTTCGTTTCTTATAACAATTGGCGCGATACCGCTGTTTCAGGCGGGAGTGCGTTACGAGGGTGCGTCTACCGCGGGAATTGTTTCCGCCCTTGAGCCTATCACAACCATAATACTGGGCGTGATGTTTTTGGGAGAAACAATGGGGGTTGTGCAGTATTTCGGCGGCGCAATGATAATACTCGGCGTGATACTGGCGGAAAAATATGGATAAAATCACATGAGTTTCACTTATGTGATTTTTATTTTTCTCAAAACTCTTGATTATTTTCCCATTGTGTGGGATAATACATAGTGGATAAAAATGCAGTGGGGTATATGTATGAGAAAAGCTGATACCACAATTAAATATATAGAACCCGGGTCCATAGCCGAGGAAGCGGGACTTGAAGCAGGGGACAAGCTTATAAGCATAAACGGTCACGATTTCCATGACATTCTCGAATACCGCTATCTTACAGCGGAATATGAGGTTACTTTGGAAGTCGCGAAAAAGGACGGCACAACGGAGATAATAACCGTCGAGAATGACTACGAGGATTTAGGCATTGAGTTTGCGGAGGGACTTATTGATGAGGCGCAGAGCTGTAGGAATAAGTGTATTTTCTGCTTTATTGACCAGTTACCTAAGGGTATGCGCGAAACGGTCTATTTCAAGGACGACGATACGCGTTTATCATTCCTACAGGGCAATTACGTTACGCTTACAAATATGTCAGACGAGGAAATTGACCGCCTTATAAAAATGCGCGTTTCGCCCATAAACGTCAGCGTGCACGCCACTGACCCGGAACTCAGGTGCAAAATGCTCAATAACCGTTTTGCGGGCAAATGCTATGACATAATGAAACGCTTTGCCGAGAACGATATTTATATGAACTGTCAGATTGTGCTGTGTCCCGGAATAAATGACGGCGAAAATTTAAAGCGGACACTTTCAGACTTAGGCGCGCTGTTCCCGAACGTGAACAGTATTTCGGTAGTGCCTGTGGGACTTACGCGCTACCGTGACGGACTTTATCCGCTTACACCATTTACAAAGGAAAGCAGCGCGGAAACAATACGGTTTGTTGAGGAAATACAGAATGAATTTCTTGAAAAATTAGGCACACGATTAGTATATCTTTCGGACGAGTTCTATGTGGACGCTGGTATCCCTGTGCCGGACGCGGAAAGCTACGAGGGTTTTCCGCAGATAGAAAACGGCGTGGGACTTATTGCGAGTATGCAGGAGGAATTTGACAGCGCAATCCGGCTTTTGAAAAAGAAAAAGCGTTCGCGTCATGTGTCCGTTGCAACGGGCGAAATTGCGGAGGGCTTTATAACAGGTCTTGCACAGACAATAGAAAAGGCATGCGAGGGTGTTAAGGTGGACGTTTACCCCATAAAAAACAACTTTTTTGGCGGCGGTGTCAGCGTGTCGGGACTGGTGTGCGGCTGTGACATAATTGAACAGCTCAAGGGCAAAATTCAGACGGATACACTTCTCATACCGCACAGTATGCTCCGTGATGACGATAACATATTCCTTGATGACACAACGGTTGAGGACGTGGAAAGGGCATTGAACGTAAAAATAGTGCCTGTACTGAATGACGGATATGAATTTGTAGAGAAAATACTTGATGAAGAACTTGAATTTTAAAGGAGACAGATATGAAACCGGTAGTAGCAATAGTCGGCAGACCGAATGTGGGTAAATCGACTTTATTTAACAAGATAACGGGAAAGAGAATAAGCATCGTGGAGGACACTCCGGGCGTTACGCGCGACAGGATTTTTTCGGACGCGTCATGGTTGGACAAACATTTCACGCTTATTGATACGGGTGGTATAGAGCCCGCGTCAAAGGACGAAATCCTTGTACAGATGCGCCGTCAGGCGCAGCTTGCCATTGAAATGGCGGACGTGGTTGTGCTTATGGTGAACGTCAAGGACGGTGTAACAGCCAATGACCAGGACGTGGCGCAGATGCTTTTAAAAGCGAAAAAGAAAATAGTTCTTGCCGTAAACAAGGTGGACAACACAGGTGAACCGCCCTTTGAATTTTATGAGTTCTATAACCTTGGACTGGGCGATCCGATTGCAATTTCTTCAACGCATGGTTTGGGCGTGGGCGACCTGCTTGACGAGGTAACCCATAAATTCCCCGATGACGCGGACACCAGTGAGGACGAGAATGAAATCAAGGTAGCCGTAATCGGCAAGCCGAACGCGGGCAAATCGTCGCTTATAAATAAAATTCTCGGCGAGGACAGAGTAATCGTCAGCAACGTGGCAGGTACTACGCGTGACGCGATTGACTCGCACTATGAGAAAAATGGTGACAAATTCCTGTTTATCGACACCGCAGGCATGAGAAAACGCGGAAAAATTGACCAAAATGTTGAACACTACAGCGTTGTACGTTCCCTTGCGGCAGTTGACAGAAGCGACGTTTGTGTTATAATGATAGACGCGAGCGAGGGTATAACGGAGCAGGACACAAAGATTGCCGGCTATGCCCATGAGCAGGGCAAGGCGTGTATTTTCGCGGTGAACAAGTGGGACATCGTCGACAAGGACGATAAGACCATGAAAAACTTTACCATGCGCGTTCGTGAGGAGTTTGCGTTCATGTCCTATGCGGAGATTATTTTTATCAGTGCAAAGACGGGTCAGAGAGTTGAAAAGCTGCTTGAACTTATCAAGAAAGTAAACGAGCAGCATAAGAGAAGAATAACCACGGGTATGCTCAACGACGTGCTTAATGAAGCGATGGCGAAACAGCAGCCGCCGTCAGACAAGGGCAGACGCTTAAAGGTCTACTACGGAACACAGGCAAGCACAGCGCCGCCTACGTTTATACTGTTCGCGAATTCAAAGGATTTATTCCACTATTCGTACCTGCGATTTATAGAAAATCAGGTGCGTGAGGCGTTCGGCTTTGAGGGAACGCCGATTAAATTTATTGTACGTGAGAAAAACGAGAAAAAGATGTAATGGGGGATAAAAATGAAATATATTATAATCATTGCCGTGGCGGTAGTTTCATACCTAATCGGCTCGGTTAATTTTTCAATACTGATTTCAAAGGCTATAAGCGGTAAAGACATACGCGAAAGCGGCAGCGGCAATGCGGGCGCAACTAATATGTTAAGGACGCACGGCAAGAAAATGGGTGTGCTTACACTATTGCTTGACGTGATTAAAGGTATTATAGCTATTATAATCGCTATGATAGTTGATAAAAATTTCGGCGCAAATACAGGGATTTTGTCCTACATAGCGGGCGTATGCGTAATACTTGGACATAATTTCCCGATGTATTTCGGGTTTAAGGGCGGCAAGGGCGTTGCAACCTCCCTTGGCGTGGTACTTATGCTTGACTGGAAAGTCGGACTTATCGTGGCTGTATGCGCCATTGCGGTTATGGCTGTGACAAGATACGTTTCTCTTGGCTCAATTCTTGGCGGCGCGGCGTATATTGTTGTAGAAATAGTCAAGGCGATTGTTAAGGGAAATCACAATATTGTACAGCTTGTGTGCGTTGTGATAATCGGCGGACTGCTTATCGCAAGACACCATGCGAATATAAAGAGATTATTAAGCGGAACGGAAAATAAATTAAGCTTTAGTAAGAAATAATTAACGCTGCGGCGAACAATGTTCGCCCGCTGATAAAAACAGGAGGGTATATCAATGAAGATAGCTGTAATCGGTTCAGGCGGCTGGGGAACAGCCATAGCCATACTTTTATCGTCGAGAGGACATAACGTGTACCTGTGGTCATGGATACAGGAGGAAACGGATAGACTTGCCCGTGACAGGGAAAATAAGGAATTTCTTCCCGGAGTAAAATTCCCCGAAACAATTTACTGCACCCATGACATGGGCGAATGTACGGACGGAGCGGAATTAATCATTACCGCCGCACCGTCGCCTGCGACACGAACAACTGCGAAACAGCTTTCACCTCACGTAAAGGAGGGACAAAAGCTAATTAATATCTCAAAGGGACTTGAAGAAAAGACGCTTTTAAGACTTTCTCAGGTTTAT
>JBJEIU010000325.1:0-7260 GCA_051877355.1 Hominilimicola sp. | reverse complement strand
AGAAGACTGATACCATCTTCCGTTTCAATTGTCACATTCGGCTCTGTAAGCTTCTGCGCGCCGTCAACGGTATTATCAATTGTTACAGTAACCTCAAATTCACCATCGTTTTCGTAGCCGTCGCCTTTATCATTAAGTCTTATCTTGTTGTCAATGCTCATATAGATGCCAAGATTGTCTTCACTTACGCTTGAAGAGAAGTTACCTACACCATATAGAAGCTGAGCCGTTTTTTCAGCTCCCGGCGCAAGCGCGGCTTCGTCCCAGTAATATGCAATCGCAGAATCCGGAAATCTGTATTTATTGGAGTAATTTGTAAAATTACAGTAGCTGTCCGGAGTGTAGTCATATCTTGTATTTGCAAGATTTCTCCAGTGACCTACAATTACTCTGTCCATTTCCGAATCTGTATTCCAGCCCCTTAAAAATGTATACATCATTTTTGTCGGGTCTTCAAGAGAATCAACGCCGCGAATCTGAGAAGGCATATTTTCACTTGTATACTCAGTTTCCACGCTTATAGGCATTGAATCGGTATCCTTGATAAGATACGGAGAATCGACCGTGCTGTCAAGAGCGCTGTCCATAAGTACACGAATACCTACCGGCGCGCTTGATGAGCCGTTATTTTTAACAGTGTATGAAATACCAACATTACCTGTCAGGTCATTATCATTTTCGGCTGACAATGCCACCTGCTGTGTAACTGTATAATCCTTGATTTTCCAATCTACTGTTATAAGTCTGCCTTCCTCCGATATTACCGGAGTGCCAAGCTCGGTGTCAATTCCGAAAAATCCGTAAGAACGGCCAAATATATAGTCCTTACCATCAATACGGATAGTAGTAAATGACGTGCCGTTGCTTCTGTCCTCATCCTCCTTATACAAAAGCGGAATGTTATCATCTAATACTTTCTGAGGATTTCCGTCGAGTGTTTCGACGGAAAAGCCTCCTGTTTCTGAATTAATAGAGTATTTCACATAATCGTTTTGTATAGTGAAAATTTTATCACTTTCAGCTAATGCACTGGGAATCAGCGCGGTAATCATTGTTACCGCGATGAAGAAACACAGCGCTCTTCTAAAAATTTTCATAAATTGCCTCCTTATTTGCTGTTGATAACGTATACGTTAACGCAGAAATAATCTCTCAGGTCGGTCTGCACATAGAATGTGTACCAACCCTCTGTTAGTCCATTAACAACAAATTTTTCACCGTCCTGTTGTATAACAGTGCCCTTATTCTTCATTTCACCAATCGTGTAGAAGCCCTTTGCGTATCGTGCATATGCTTTTCCGCCGAAGTTCTGAAGCGTAAGCTCAACAGTGTCCGACTCTACCTCTATACGGTTGCCGCTGTCAGGGAATTGTCCGTTTACAAGCATAATTGTATCGAACATTCCCACAAGGGTTACTGTTCTCTTTTTCTGTGTTTCGTTACCAACCGCATCCTTTACTGTATAAACAATTTCATAAGGATGTGTTCTGTCAAACCTATTTGCCGACAAATTATCAGGATTGAAGTCGCCATAATCAACTTCAACCTTGCTTGTAAGATCCGTTTTAACAGTTCCTTTCATATCATACGCTTTATAATCTGTAAGCATACTCTTATCATAGGCAGTGCCTGCGTTTGGATTTTCATAGAATATAAGGTCGTCAACGCCCTCGATAACAGGCGGTGTCTTATCTATCAGATAAATACCCACACCGTACTGAGCCATCAGTTTATTCTGTCTTTCAAGATAGAAATTGAACCAGCCGTTTTCGTCATATTCCATTGAATGTGTTGTCGAATAGTCTTTTGAGCCGCTTCCGACAAAGACAGTGTCCTTATCGGTTGTAACGGTTACTGTTACATTCTGATTTGTGGGCTTGTTAATATCGTCTACAACATTGTAGCCTGCTTCACCATCGGGCGTCACGTTGCCGATTGCACTCTTAAGTACCCCTGTTTCATCATAATAATCATATATCCATGAAACCTGAGTAATCTCAGGCGCTACCGTGTCAATACCGTCAATAGTAACCTCAATTACCTGTGTGTTTCCTATATTATCGAATGCGAGGAACGTGTATTTGCCGTTTTCGACAAACTCAAATTCTGCTTTATCCGCTGTTTCTGATATTCCGTAATACAATATATGAATATCGGAAAGCTCTCTTACAGTATCAATCGGAACACTTTGCTCATTGGTTTGCTGCTTAAATGTAACCTTGACAGATAATAAATCCTCCGAAACCTCTGCTACTGCTTCCAGAGTAGGAGCTTCGCGGTTAATATTGTCAACCGTAACAGAATATGTACCCTCATTTCCATATTCGTCAACAAAAGTTACATCAACCGTGCCGTTTTCCACAAATCTGAGCATTGAATTAGAATAATCAACTATTACATCGCCTTTTTGCAGAGCCGTTCCTGCAACAGGCTCAACCGACGTAAGTTTTACTCCCGACTTTGTATAATACAGTTTTACGCCCACATTCTGATTTGTCATTTCAGTTGTGGTATAAACCGTCTTTGAAATCTCAGGCAAGGTAGTGTCAATATTGCTTACGAAAAAGTTCTTGGCAGAGGTGTTTCCAAGATTATCCACCGCATTAATTGTGTAAATACCGCTTGCTGAAATTTCGCCGGTATATATCGCAGTCGGATTTTCCGCAGCTGATTCATCTCTTGTAAGTTGTAGCGTGCCGCCGTTTCTTTGTGTAATGGTCACACCGCCTATTCCCGAAACGTCAGAAGCCGTAACAGTTATTGGAACGGGCTGATTTGTTTTCGCGCCGGTGCCTGCGTCATACGTTATCGCAGGGCCGCTTGAATCAAATCTGTCAAATGATACCGCCTGCTCATATGTATAGCCATACTTATCTTTCAGCTTGAATGTGAATTTATTTGTATATTCTGTAAGCTCTTTTTCAAATCCTCCGGGGTTATTTGAAACATACAGCCCTCTGTCTTCACCATCCACAGTAGGTTCAATCTTTGCAATTACATTCTTGTAATATTTTCCGTCTTCAACAGACTGGAGATTATCCTCAGAATCCTTATAATAGTATTTTACTGCATAATCTTCATCTTCGGCGATAGGATCATTGAATATCGAGTCAACCCATATCTCTTGTGTAGATACCAATCCAAGAGTATTTGTAACTCTTATTACAATCCCGCCGTTATTTTCAAATGTTATCGGATAAGAATCACGCGCGCCAAGCGATGTATATTCAAGATTACTATAATCAATGCTTTCGTCAGGGCTTAATATCCTTGTCACTTCCACATTACTAATACCCGCCATAGCTGCAAGCTCAGCTTCAGTATGCTTTTCTCCCGATTCCTCAGAATTATCATTAAGTCCGGCGTCCGGATTAGTTGCTGTTTCCGGATCATAGAACGTAAACATTACATCTACGGGGGCAGTAGGACTTAACTGGTATTGTTCCACATTAATCTCCGGAGGAGTCACATCTTTGATATGAAGCTCATATACGTTCGATGTTTCAACAGTCTCACTCGTTGCGGGAATAGTAGTCTGCATTGTGTAGTAAAGAGCCAAATCGTTTGTATTATCATAAGGTTTACAAACTTCATATACCGCCTTTGTATACAAGCCGCTGCTGCCCTCTGATAAGGTACTCATAAAGTAAAATCCGTCAGCGTAGCCACTTGAAAACGTCTGGCTGTATGTATCATTTGATTCAATTGTAATGAAATATCTCTTAGTTTCATCAAATACATCTATTGAATCTATTTTTTCCCACAATGAGGGGGTAAGCACATTTTCATCAATCGTTTCGTAAAGCGTCACTTTTGGTTCAAAATCCGCATTGAATGTAACCTCATCTGCTGTAACGCTTACAGTTCCTGCATATACCCGCTTACACTCATCAACGAAATATATCGTATAGTCATCGTATCCGTCAACTACAATCGTCTGATACTGACTATAACCATTTGCCTTTGAAAGTGCAATTTCCCCTACCGCTTCTGTATATGCAGCCTCACTTGCATAATCGCTGCGATCGGGAATATTACTCTGCGGAAGCAGATATACAGGCACATTGAATTCTATATCAACAAGCGCTTTTGTTCCTACCTTTACAGGTGTTCCTGCGTATGCGTCATGTACCTCTGTTTTGGAAACCGCTGCCGCGGCGTCTTTTACATAAAACGCTCCTCCGACTAAACACTTTGTAGCATTTCCAAGCGCGTCTTCCACATACGCTACAAGCACATAATTACCCTCTTCTGCGCCTCTTATGTCCACAGTATAATTTGTACGCGTTTCACCGTTCTCATATAATGTTTCCTGACTACTGCTCACAACCTGTATTGCGGGATTTTCCTCTTCAAACAATTCGTCAGAAATATCGTCCGGAGTAATAACAATCGGCCCTCCGATCGTTCCAGAGTCTGATGTCCCCGGAGCAGGTGTTGTTCCAATCTCATAATCACCTTTTAGAAGAGCAAACTTTGTTTTATCCTCAAGCGCTTCATCAACGGAGAAGCTCATGGTACAATCTAATCTGTCACCACGATATTTAGTATAGCTGTAATCCTTAAAGAATTCAACCACAGGCGCTTCTCTGTCTATACACTCAATTTTGACAGGTACCTTCACGGTGTTATGGGAATCTTGTACCTTGATTGCGTCTTCATAATCAACATTTCTTGTAATCTCAACAGAATAAATTGCTTCGTTGCCGAAAATTTCCGGGGTATCTCCTATAATAACGCCGCCGCCATCTCCACCAACACTCGAAACTTCTATATCTTCCGGAGCAGTGTAATTATCTTTCACTGTAATTGTACCAAATACGGAATCTGCGGTTTTCTCAAGATTATCAAATTCAAGATTATACTGCGGAGGTTCCATATCATAAATTATATCCATGCTGGCGCTTCCAATCATCTCCGGAGAAATATTTGCCATCTGATCGTCAGCAGATACGCATACAGCCTGAACAAATATCTTATTTTCACCGTCATAAAAAGCTGCCGATGATCTATCTTCAACCCGCAATGCGAGTTGGTCCGTATTATTTGCTTCAAGGGTTCCGCCATTTATCCAATCACTGTAATTTATTCCGTCTTCCGAAATTCTGTACTTTAATACCTGATCATCTCTGAAGCTTCGGGCATTCTGGACTTTTTCGGTTACATCTACAACTATATAATAATCCGATGAAGCTACTATATTCGTAGAAGGAATCATAGGGCCGGCGCCCAGCTCAACTGACGGAGCAGTATTTCTTATTGAGAATATATCAGTGTACTTCACTGTTTCAACACCGTTTGCGTCAACCGCTCTTACCCATACTCTATACGCGCCTGTTTTTTCGGGAGCTACTGTAATTTCCGTTGACATTTCGGGAAGTCCTGCCGGAATTGATATTGTTTCAACTCCGTCAACATCACTGTTATCGGGATTTACCAATTTGTACTCAAGAGTTTTTATACTTGATATATCCTTGACATAAATGCTTATGCCCTGCATGTCACTTATATCCTGTTCCTTTACTGTTACGGTAACTTCGGGCGCTGAATTATCAAATACAAAATCTCTTGTATATGTTTTCATATTGCCCGTAGCCGGATTTGTTACGGTATACTCAAGCGTATATTCGCCGTCAAGAATAGTCTCGCTTCCGTCGCTCTTTTTCTGCTTCTTTCTGCCGACATTTTCGCCCTTATATGTCATTTCAGCAGTTGCAGTGCTGCTGCTCTTCCATTTATACTTGATTACGTTTACAGACGCTGTTTCAAAGGATATGTTATACTCCGGCAATCCCGGTGTAACATTATCTATATTAATCTTACAATCAAGGTTTTCATTGTTAAGACTTGAATCCACATAATTCAAGCCTTTCTTCTTGCCCGATGCCGACTCGTTTCTTGAGTCGTTGCCTGCCGCGTCAGTTGTATAATAGTAAAGAGTTCCGTTAAACACTTCACCATTAGCAAGACTAAGCACTACTGTCTGCGCGTCAGCGTTTGTCTGGCTTATAAATGCCCACTTTCCGATAGTGGTATCCACTGTTCCGCTGTGCTCAGGCGCTGATGTGTCAACAGCCGGTACGCTGTCGCCGTCCTTTACAATACAGTAGTACAGCTTACCCGTTCCTGAAATATCATCAAGATTGAAGGTGTATTCAAGCCGCTTTGTAGTACCTGCGGTAACCTCTTTCTTTGTATATGACGCTCTCGGCGCAATCTGGTCTATTTTAACTGTATCAACAGGGAGTGTTGTGTTATTTCCGGCAAAATCCGTTGCGCTTATTTCAAGGAAGAAATTACCCTCAACTTTATTCTCGGGACTAATTTCATAAACGGTGTTTCCTGTATAAGGCGCCATTGACGTTCCGGAGGTATATTTGCTTGAAAGCTTTACCTCATTTGTTTTTGCACTTGTTGTATAAAGCTTATAGGAGAAAAACGACTCATTATTTCCTACATACGGAGTCTTGGTTGAGCCAAGCGTGAACTTATGTGATTGTTCATATGTATCAAAATTGCTTATAGTCTCTCCATTTTCATCTTTCAGTGTAAATTCTGTACCCTTTGTATCTATCTTATATTTTGAGTCAAAGATATCCGTATAGTCATTACATGTATAGGTTTCGCCGTCGATGGCTGTAAGATTTGTCATTTTCAGCGTCATGCCAACACCGTCATCGTTGGAATATCCTGTCGGTACAGGGAATTCAAGCACAAGCTTTTTACCAGATGCTGATACAGACGATGGATTTACATACATGCCGTCTTCAACTGTGCTGTAATAAAGCTTGATATCATCAGTCTTTACTCTGCCTGCCAGACTTGCCGCAATGGTTTCCGCGGTATAATTATCCTTATCCACAACAGGGACTTCAATCTTTACCGTATCATAATTGGAATTGAAGTAATTATTATCCTTAAACGGTGTATACGGAGTTGTTATAACCGAGGCGTTGCCGAGCATAAACTCTTTTCTGATAAGCGTAAGAGTTTTTGTATATGTCTTTTTCTCGTCAGCGCTGCTGTCAAACTTCAGTTCTGTTTTGATATCGAGCTTATATATTCCAAGCTCTTTCATCTTATTAAGAAGCGACTGTGTTTGAAGCGTATATCCTGTGGTATATCCGTTTGTTGTTTGTTCTGTAAGATATGTATCACGCAGACTATTAATATTTAAAGTCTGGTCTGTTCCTTTTCCGCTTGCTGAGAATGTCATAGTCGGCCGACACCGATAATCGTATGGATTATATGAATCTGCAT
>JBJEIU010000324.1:0-7288 GCA_051877355.1 Hominilimicola sp. | reverse complement strand
GAAATGCCCGCACAAGTCAGGACCTGGCTTACGGCATAACGGGAATGGGAATGTACTATTTTCTCACTCATGACGAAGATGTAATGAATATCTGAAAAATTGAGATAACCGAAATGATATGCCACCAGAAAACTGGACTTTATAGCGTAGTAGTTTTATGACTGCTACGCTATTTTTATGCGAGGACATTCCTGAATTTTGCGTAAAGTTTATGAGTAGATTGGACAGAACTGTATGGCAGAGAGTCTTTCGGCTGCAAAATATATTCTGTGATATTACAGTGTATCATTGGGCAATTGGATATTTTACGGAGATGTAATATGATTATAGGGAGAACTAATAAGTATAAACAACAAACGTGGAAGTATTATAAACGATACTCTTTTTAGTATTTGAAGGAAATATATGGAAAAGAAAATATTTAACATTAGAGCCCGAAGTTTTCTATCGTTCTGGATAAATACCAACTTCACATCCCAGTGGTGTCTGAACGTAATAGTCGCTCTTGAATTTACAAAAAATATGATGAAACCGGCAAAAGAGGACTATGAGCGGGAGGACTGGGTAAAATAAGTGAATAGTCAAACTTTTTAGAAATTATGGGGAAATTATGTTGACATGAAATTTCTTAGATGATATAATATATTGCAACTAAGAATATAACTATATGTGGGGAATTTAAAATAGAGAAAGGAAGATGTAAAAGTATGAAAACCAAAAAGCTAATTTCATACCTTTTGGCTTGTTCAATGCTTGCTGCGTCAACCGCTGCGTTTGCAGCTGCGCCATCGGCATATGACGGTCAGACGTATGAGAGTGTTGGTTACACGTCCGATGATCCTGACGGTAAGATTAATTTGGCTGTCATTGCAAATGGCGATGTAAAAATCGGAACTGCCATGGAAATCATTGGAAGCGTTTATTCAAACGGTACTATATATACAATAAACGGTTCCGGAAATAAGATTGACGGACTATTTATATCAGGTACGAAAAATACAAAGCAGTATGTTACTGAATGGTATCAGGATGAGACTGATTTTCAGTGGAAGAGTAAAAACACATATCTTGACGGATATTATCTGTTAAATCAGAATGATGGCAGCCTTTATGCTGATGACGCTACCTATGGAACGAAGCCGGAATTTAAGGGCTCAATTCACGATACGGAAACATCCTTTGAATGTACGTATGAAGAATTTACCGTTCCGGCAATTTCAAATAATATCGGTGATGTTGTGATGACAGTATACCCGGGCAGTGATTGGTTTTGGTCTGAAGAAAAGGGTTCATATTCAGTAGTAAGGGAGGAAGAAGCACCAAGAACCATTACTGAGGATACGTATATTGAAAATTTGACAATGAACGGCTCATTGGTTGAGGGATATGAGCAGGCTATGACGATTGACACAACTAACGGTGATGTTACAGTTGTGATTAACAACTTGGTAAATCCTATAAGCCCAAGCATTAAGGTAATCGGCGATAATCAGGCATATATTTATATTAATAATGTAAATAAATTATCTGATTTGAGAATAAACCATAACGGCTCTGATTGGTCAGGCAGTGATGAAAATACTCACGTTTATATTACGGGCGGAAATGTTGTGCTGGATGCAGATAAAATCTCAGCGGCAGATATCAGCGTGAATGCTGCCACACTCGAAATTTCTGGTTCTGCTGTTATTAAGGGTGATATTGATACAAATGCGTTTGCGTTAACTGTAATAGGCGGGGCAACAGAAGTAACCGGTATCGTATGCGCGCCTTACGCAGAAACGAAAATTGTTAATTCTGCTGCGATTTACGGTCAGCTTCATACGGATACCTTGAACAATAATGGCTCCGGCAGAATTGTTTGGAATGCGGATGGAGCAGTGGAAAAGGCTGAGCCGACAGCAGCTCCTGTTAAACTTGATATAAAGGAAGATGTTGTTTATATTCCTATCGGAGGTTCTGCGGATATTCATATTGACCATAATACAACCTATGACTGGGATTTCACAAAGTCAGGCAATGATGTGCTAAATTTCCAGAGCGGCGGACTTAAAAGCGAAACAACAGGTGATGCGGGTGACCTTGTATATATGATTAACTCATATTATGATGATACGACATGGACAATAACGCCGCGTGACCATGATGTGTCAAAGCTTTCAGTTGGCAGAGAATTTACATTGAAAGCAGTTTCAAGAGAAGATGCAAATGTATTTGATACGGTAAAGGTGGTTATTGTTGATGCATCTGCATCAGAGACACCGTCAGCACCTATCCCGTCGGGCGAGCCTGTTGACCTCAACGGTGTAGGCTATGCGTATATCTTCGGTTACGAGCCTGCAATCCAAAGGGTAGATGTAACAGATGATGAAGGTAATGTAATTGGAGGCAAGTGGGTGGCTGAAGTTCAGATGGCTCCTGATGACTATGTTACAAGAGAACAGGTTGCATCTATGATTATGAGACTGATTGATCAGAAGTATGATACATCAAACAATGAATATCCTCTGACAGATAACATTGCACATCATGAAGGCACATGGTATGCGCGCGGTCTTGCATATCTTGCAGGCAATGGCGCATTTGACGGTATTGATTCGGTTGACTGCGGACCTGTAACGAGAGGCGAGGTGGCAAAGCTTATTGCTTACGGTCTTAACCTGTCGGATGCAGCAGACACAACATTCACAGACATTGCTTCAAATAAATACAAGACATATATAGAAATTGTAAATTCTTACGGATATATGCAGGGTATAAGCGATACGGAGTTTGAGCCAGACAGAATTATGACAAGAGCTGAATTCTGTTCAATGATTAATCAGGTTATCGGCAGAAGCGATGCGCGTCTTGAGGGCGCAGACGGTACGGTTGTAACACCTGAGCTTTATTCAATCGTTGACATTGACGGTCACTGGGCTGAGGAAGTTATGCTAAGAGCCACAAGCGCATATGATGCAAACGGTTATGTTGACATTGAAACAAGACTGGGAAATATCAGAAATATTCTTGATAAGTATAATTCTCAGACAATGTTCTGATTTATGGATAAAACCTTCGGCGTAAGCCGGAGGTTTTTTTATACTTGAAATGAATTTACCGCTTGTGAAATATTGACATATTATTTGATATATTGTATAATAAATATATCGAAATTATCAAAAAGAAAAGAGGAAATGAATATGGGCAAAACATACAAATTTTTGGCATTTGACTTTGGCGCATCGTCAGGACGTGCCATGCTTGCCACATTTGACGGTGAGAAGCTTACACTGGAGGAAAAACACCGTTTTTCAAACGACCCCGTTAATATAAACGGCGATTTGCACTGGGATGTTTTAAGACTGTTTTTTGAAATAAAGCAGGGAATTTTAAAGTGCGCAAACTCAGGAGACCGTGATATTGACTGTATCGGTATTGACACCTGGGCGGTTGACTACGGTCTGCTTGACGAAAATGATAAGCTGCTCGGCAATCCCTATCACTACCGTGATACGAGAACAGAGGGCATGTATGACGAGGCATTTAAGCTTGTGCCAAAGGAGGAAATCTTTAAGGAAACAGGTATTGCCTTTAACTGGTTCAATACGCTTTATCAGCTGCTTGCCGCAAAGCTTTCGGGCGACAGCGCGCTTAAGAATGCCAAGACAATGCTTATGATGCCTGATTTGTTTAATTTCTTCCTTACAGGCGTTAAAAAGACAGAGTACACAAACGCGTCAACAACGCAGTTCTATAACAGCGAAAAATATGAGTGGTCATATGATATGCTTAAAAAGATGGGACTTCCTACAGACATTCTTACAGATGTGGTTTTTCCGGGAGAAATTGTGGGTACTGTTAAGCCTGAGCTTGCAGAAGAGCTTGGCATTGCCGAAATTCCTGTTGTCGCAGTTGCTTCTCATGACACAGGAAGTGCGGTTGCGTCTGTTCCTGTTGTTGACCAGAAGGATTTCATTTACATATCATCAGGTACGTGGTCGCTTATGGGCGTTGAGCTTGACAAGCCGAATACGTCGGACGGAGCATTTGAATACAATTTCACAAACGAAGGCGGCGTTAACAAGACGATCCGTTTCCTTAAAAATATAATGGGCTTGTGGCTTATTCAGGAGTCAAAGCGTCAGTGGGCAAGAGAGGGCGAGGAGCTTACATTTGACGAGCTTGAAAGACAGGCAAATGCGGCAGAGCCGTTTGCAAGTCTGATTGACCCTGACTATCCCGCATTCCAGACTCCCGGCAATATGCCGAAGCGTATAAAGGAATACTGTGCAAAGACTGGTCAGAAGGTTCCGGAAACAAAGGGCGAGGTTGTAAGATGTATCGCGCAGAGTCTTGCGTTCAAGTACCGTCAGACGGTTGAGGGCATGGAGGCTGTCACAGGCAATAAATATAATGTTGTAAACATTGTCGGCGGAGGTATCAAGGATAAGATGATATGCCAGTTTACCGCAAACGCAACAAAACGCGTTGTAAGCGCAGGTCCTGTTGAAGCTACAAGCATCGGTAATGTAATCGTACAGGCTATGGCGATGGGCGCAATCAAGGACATCAACGAGGGCAGACAGGTTGTGAAGAATTCCTTTGATATTGCTACATATGAACCGCAGGACAGCGAAGCGTGGGACGCTGCATATGAAAACTGGAAGGAAATAATTAAAAAAGCATAATTTAATCATAATCCTAAAAAAATCTCATAGTATTAACTATGAGATTTTTATTTGGAGGATAAAATTATGGAATTAGTAAAAGAAAACGTAACTGTAAATCAGGTAAGCTGTAAGGGAAATACGCAGGTGCTTGTGGACGAGGATATAATAGTTCCCGACGTGAAGCCGGATATTTTAAAAATATTGCAGCTTGACGCTGCTTCCTGCATAACGGGCAAAGAGGTTTCAAACGGCAGAGCGGCAATAAACGGCAGAGTTGACCTTAAAATTCTGTACATACCTGACAGCGACAGGGAGAGAATAAAGAGCATTGTAACCTCCTTTGATTTTACTCAAAATGTGGACAGTCAGGATATAAGCTCTGATATGACCGCCGTTATCACATCAAATGTTGACAGAGCCGAGTTTTCGCTCACGAACAGCCGTAAGCTGCGAGTCAAGGTGATGGTTGGCGTGGATTATGAGGTTGTGGCGGAAAAGAATGTGGAAATTGCGGTTGAAGCGTCTGACTGTGACAATGCGGAGCTTCTGCGTGAAAATGTGAAGCTCCAGAACTGCATAGGACTATCGGAAACGGAGTTTTCCCTAAAGGAGAGCGTTGAGGTTCCGGGCGGTCAAACGTCAATAAGCGAAATTCTGAAAGTGGATGCCAGAGTGACTGATTCAGAATACAAGACAGTAACCGGAAAAATCGTGGCAAAGGGCGCTGTCTGCGTGTCGGTGCTTTATACCGACGAGGACTGCAAAATTCAATTTATGGAGTCGGAAATTCCGTTTACGGAGGTGTTTGACTGTGAGGACGCAGGAGATGAAACAATATGCGACATTGATTACAGCGTATCAGATATACGATATGAAGTAACGGAGGACAGCGACGGCGACAGACGCGTGGTGGATTTGGAGATAACTGTTTCGGCTCAAATAAAGGCGACAGAAAACGTGTCGGTAGATATGATTTGCGATTGCTATGAGCCGTTTATGAAGACACAGCTTCTCAAAGAGGAGGTAGAACTGGAGGAAATTGTTTCACGTCCGTCGTCACAGAACACGATACGCGAAATGGTGGAAACCGCCTCGGGCGCACCGGGTATATCGGGTGTTTATGACGTGATAACACGTCCGTATGTAACAAAGGCTCAGCTTCAGCGCGGCAAGCTGCTGGCGGAGGGAAAAATTGAGGCATATATACTGTATCTGACGGACAGCAACGAAAGTCCTGTATACAGCATGAAAAAAGAAATGCCGTTCAGCTATCTGCTTGACTGCGAAAGTATGGAGGAGGATCTTATTCCCGAAATAAAAGCGGAGGTAAAGCATACAGCCTACAATCTGAACGTTGCAGGAGAGATTGAACTGAGATGCGTTCTTTCGCTTAATGCCAACATAATCCGCAGAAGAAAAATTGAACTGATAAATGATGTGGTTACGGAAAAGCGGGAAGATGTAGATAAAAAAGGTATTGTGATTTATTTTGTACAGCGCGGTGATAATCTGTGGGAAGTGGCAAAACGCTATGCCGTACCACAGGATGAAATTTTAAAATTCAATAATATGACAGAAACCGATAAGCTGGAGACAGGCAGCAGACTGTTTATACCAAGTATGTAATGTTCAAAAAATACCGCTCAAAAGCGGTATTTTTTATTGAAAAAACAGTTGTAATTTTTACCGATTTGCGATATAATTATTTATGAATGGTATAATGTATAAAAAGGAAGTAAAAATATGAGAATATATAACACTCTTACAAGACAAAAACAGGAATTTGTTCCTATTGATAAAAATGAGGTAAAAATGTATTCGTGTGGTCCGACGGTGTATGACTATTTCCATATCGGAAATGCAAGACCGTTTATTGTGTTTGACACAATGCGCCGTTATCTTGAGTATCAGGGATATAATGTAAAGTTTGTACAGAACTTTACCGACATAGATGATAAGATGATAAAGCGCGCCAATGAGGAAGGCATAACTGTCAAGGAGCTTGGCGACAGGTTTATCGCAGAATATTTCAAGGACGCACAGGCAATCGGTGTTGAAAAGGCAACAAACCACCCGAAAGCGACAGAAAATATCGACGCTATAATTAACGTTATAAAGAAACTTGAGGATAATGGCTATGCTTATAATGTAGACGGCAATGTATATTTCTCCACAAAGAAATTCAGAGAATACGGCAAGCTGTCAAAGCAGCCTCTTGAGGACCTTGAAGCGGGCGCAAGAATTGATGTTAATGAAGCCAAAAAGGATGTTATGGATTTCGCGCTTTGGAAAAAGCAGAAGGAGGGCGAGCCTGCTTGGGAAAGTCCATGGGGAATGGGCAGACCGGGCTGGCACATTGAATGTAGCGCTATGGTTAATAAGTTCCTTGGCGAAACAATAGACATACATTCCGGCGGACAGGATTTGATTTTCCCTCACCATGAGAACGAAATTGCTCAGAGTGAATGCGCAAACGGCAAGCCGTTCGCGCACTATTGGATGCACAACGGTTATATTAATATAAATAATCAGAAGATGAGTAAATCGCTCGGAAATTTCTTTACAGTACGCGATATACTGAAGGATTATGACGGTGAGGTTGTGCGTTTCTTCAAGCTTTCAGCGCACTACAGAAA
>JBJEIU010000323.1:0-1564 GCA_051877355.1 Hominilimicola sp. | reverse complement strand
GGTGATCTGGACGAGGACGCAAAGGACGGTACACCTGTAAATAAGCTGCCGTCATATACTGCTATGTGTAAATTGGCAAATGATGATAAGGACGTGGCGCTTCTCATGTTCAAGGAGAAGCAGGATAAAGCCGCTGATGATTTTGCTGATGTTATGGATGAAAACGCAGAGGATAATAATGAGTGGATTTTAAAGCTGGAAAAGAATCAGAATACAGGTGCTTATGATAAGACACTTAATAATCTTATTCTTATAGTTGAAAATGACCCGATTTTAAAAGGGAAAATATCTATGAACGATTTTACGGATAACGCCGAAATAAGAGGTATTTTGCCTTGGGATAAGGATGCGCCTAAATTCAGATTGTGGAAGGATTCTGATACAAGCGGCTTGCAGTGGTATTTGGAACACAGATACGACATCAGCATGGGTGAGAATAAGGTGTTAAGCGCGTTTGCTGTGTTCCTGCGGCGTGTAGCATATAACCCTGTAACAGATTATCTTGATGGTCTTGTGTGGGACGGTAAAGAACGTCTTGACAGATTATTTATTGATTATCTTGGCGCGGATGATAACGAGTATACAAGAGCCGTAACAAGAAAAATGCTTGTCGGCGCTGTGGCGAGGGCGTATAAGCCCGGAACCAAGTTTGATAATATGCTTATACTTTCAGGGCGTCAGGGTATAGGTAAGAGTACAATTCTGCGTAAAATAGGTTTTGACAAGTGGTTTACGGACGGATTAAAAACCTTTGAGGGCAAGGAAGTATGTGAGCTTATACAGGGTAAATGGATAATTGAGATTAGCGAATTGGAGGCGCTGAATAAATCAGAAGTCGGCAGCGTTAAGCAGATATTATCACAGACAACCGACCGCTACAGAGCCGCCTATGGGCGTATTGTTGAAGAACACCCGCGCGGATGCGTTTTCTTCGGTACAAGCAATAATACAGATTATCTGCGTGACCGTACCGGCAACCGCCGTTTTTGGCCGATTGATACAGAGGTTGTTGCGCCCGTGAAAAGCGTTTTTACGGATTTAACCACCGAGGAAATAAATCAACTTTGGGCGGAGGCAAAAGTACGTTATACGCAAAATGAACCGCTGTATTTATCTCCGGAACTTGAACAACTGGCGCAGGAAGTACAGGAAAGTCACAGAGAGGTATCCGTTAAGGAGGGTTTAATACGTGATTTCCTTGATAGAAAAGTGCCGTCAGACTGGGCAAAATGGGATTTGAACCGCAGACGTGAATACTGGAGTGGTATGATTGATGAGAAGGATATTCCTGAACTGGTGGACCGCGACAGAGTTTGTGCAGCCGAAATATGGTGCGAACTTTTCAATAATGAATGGAAATATATGCAGCGCAGAGATACGGCAGAAATCAACAGTATTATAGGGACTGTACAAGGATGGAAAAAGTACGACAAAGCTATGAGATTTAACGATTACGGTGTGCAAAAGGGTTTTATAAAAGTGTAACTTTAATTTGTAACTTTTGTAACTTTGTAACTTTTGACTGTAACTTTGTAACTTTGTGTAACTTTTAAAAGTTACGGCA
>JBJEIU010000322.1:0-1592 GCA_051877355.1 Hominilimicola sp. | reverse complement strand
CATATTTTCCAATGTTGTTGCCATTTGCTCAAAAATCCCTCGCGCGCGTATATACGTGTGTGTGCAATATTTTTATATATAATATATAATCTATATAGAATTTTTCAGAAACAAAGCAACAAACATAGTCAGTAACCTTGATTTTATGCCGTTTTCCGAAGTTGCTCACGCACTATTTTTATGGCAATCAAAAGCAACCTCGGAAACACAATCGCATACATTTCTACCCTATATCCGTTCATAGCCCGCGACAATTCCGTACATACCGAACCTCGACTTCTTGCCTGACTTCTGCCAGCCTTCCATCTTAGCCATAATAGCCGAGATAGCATTTGCGTCAAGGCGTTTCAAATCCGCCTTGTTCTTTCCGAAGCACTCACACCATATTTCCATATTGCAAACCTTCTGACGGCGCACCGTGCCTTTTGCGGACACCTCTCCAAACTCACTGCCGTTAAGGAAATTTCGCCGTTCATACAAGGACATCTCATTCCAATTATCCGGCAGCAAGGTTTCAAGGTACTCCCGTACCATTCCCTCTCGTTCGTCGGTTTCCATAGCCTCGCGCTGCAAATTCTTCGCAAACTTCTCCGTTTCCGCATCAAGAATAAGAGGTTCGTTGTTCCTATAATACACAAGAGCCTCCGCCCAAATTTGGTCTATTTCATTTTGCGTAAGCTGCCACGGCTTTTTCTCCGAGTCCCCCGATACCTTAACAGGAAAAAAACGGCGGTTGCCCGTAGTATCACGCAAGTATCCATGCTCCGCGTTCGTTGTGCCGATGAATATACACTGTCTTAAATGCGGAGTGGCTCTGCGCCCGAAGGACGCGCGGAACACATCATTCTGCCTTGATATAAATCCTCTAAGGGTTTCAATTTCCGTTTTCTTAAGACCGGCAAGCTCGCCTATTTCCAAAATCCAAAACCCCTGTAGCTTTTCAGCGGCGGTCTTGTCCTTCGTGTCCGACAGAAGCAGCGAATCATTAAACCACTCGCCGCACAGCTTGGATATAATCGTGCTTTTGCCGATTCCCTGCGGGCCGGAAAGCACAAGCATTGTGTCAAACTTTATGCCCGGTATCATAACGCGGGCTATCGCGCCGCATAGCGTTTTTCGGATTACCGCGCGCGTGTACTGATTGTCCTCCGCGCCGAGGTAGTCGGTTAAAAGTGTGTCTACTCTCGGTATCCCGTCCCACTTAGGCAATTCACCGAGATAGTCGCGTATCGGATGGAATGAACGGTCATCTACCACTTTTGCGAGCGCGACATCGTAATTTACGCGCGTGAATTTGCCATAGTGATAGGTTAAGTATGTGAGGAGTTGCGCGTCGTCCGCGTCGCGCCAATACTTGGACGGATGCTGCCACGGCACATTGCCCTTGATTTCAATACAATCCGAAAGCTGATTGAAAACGATATCTTTGAGAGCGGGATCGTTCTGCAATATAATTGTGAGGTTTTGTATCGTATTTTCTATATCACCGCGCTTGTTCATGGACAGCCTGTGCCGCCACATCACATCGTCATCGTCCGAGATAGCCGAAAACTCCTCCTGTGCCGCCGTTTCCTTATCGGTAAGCGTCTGTG
>JBJEIU010000321.1:0-7473 GCA_051877355.1 Hominilimicola sp. | reverse complement strand
GCCATTGCGTCCAACAATGCGGGGTTTGCGTTTTCTATATCTCCCCAAAACAGCACTGACGACATCGTATCATAGCATTTAGCCCGTACTTTCAAAAACGCCCTTGACAACGCTTGACGGCGCGGGGTTTTAAATGTATATGGTAACAGATCCAATATTTCGCAATCGCGTATTTTTATCATCTTTAACCCTCCGTATTATCAATGATGTTTACTTTATCGGCTTTTATCGTCATTACTCCGCCGCTAAAGCGTATATAATTATCATCATCAAACTTTATTGAAAAAACGCCGTTCTGTTTTGTAATTTCCACATCATCAATAACTTTTTTATATCCGCTTTGCGCCGGGGGTTTTTGTTCATTTGAAAATATTTTACCAAAACAAACGCCGTTGTCGTGTTCATCGTCAAGAAACGTCGCAACAAGCGCGCCGACTTCCGGCATTTTATATTCAAAAGCAAGAAGCGGCAACCATCCGGAAACTGTATTGTCGTATTCGGGATATGTTACTTTTACATATCCTTTTTCGGTATCTATGTTTGATACTCTACCAACATAATATCCCCTCATTATTTACCGCTCCTTGTCTTAAATAACTTTTAAAATGCCTTACGCCGTTTGTCGCGCTCATATCTTTCTATAAACTCAATAAAATCTTTGTACGAGCGTTTTCCAACTTCTCGTATTTCTTCTTGATCGGCGTTGCCGTATATCTGATATGTAGGCGAAAACACAAACTGTTTTTCACCGCCGCCGTCGTCGTCTTGAGGCTTTGGTTTGCCGCCGCGTAAAAATTCCTTTAATCGTTCAATAGCCTGTGCAAACAAGCCGTTTTCCCTGTAATCGTTCGCCTCGGTGTCTGTCAATACGCGTTCGCCCGCGTGCAGTTCTGCGATATATCCGTCAAACGGAACACGCTCTAAGCCGTTACGGTGTGATCCGTTTATAAATGCCCTTGATTGCAAGGCGTTATAAATCTTCGCACCTCGCGGAATATCGGCAAGTATGTTTTTACCCTCATACCAATACCGCATACCGTTATGTTCTATAACCTCGCGCGGATCGCTTATTCTTTGATCGTTTACATATGTTAAGCCGCCGCGCCAATTCGCCGTACCCGCCGCGTTATGTGTGGGGGGTGTTCCGTTTTGTTTGTATGTAACGGTATATGTTACGTCTTTGTCGTGCAACCGACTTTGATATGACAGAGCCGTCGCAATTTCACCTTTGCCGGGGAATTTACCCGTTGCTGTCTGCACTTTATTTACATCTTGTAATTTTGATTGATAATCAACCGCCGTTGCAATAATATCTTGACCGTCAAAAGAACCGACAACCTGTTCTGTTACTGATTTATCCTGTAAACCGTCTGCCGTTTGTTTCGCCTGTTGTATCTGATCCAATCCATAGGCTTGACCGTCAATGTTGATTTGTGCGCTTTTGCTGTCAATAGTTGCAATTACTTCTTGCGCCTTGTTTAAGACATCAATATTTCCGTCGGCGTTTACCTGTAAATTAGTTGCTCCCATACCTTGAAGCGTCTGAATTTCGCCCGTTACTTCATTCAGTACGGAAAAATCACCGTTTGCATTTACCGAAACATCAACATTCCCCTGTGATCTAAGGCTTGCAATCTGATTTTCTGCTTCCTCAATAACCGAAAAATTACCCTGCGCGTCAATGCTAATTGATTTATTTTCGGGTATTAAGTTCATAGCGTGCGCCATATCGGTTAGTTTATCCGCCACGCCGTTGCTGTCCAAGCCGTCAAATATATGTTGCGCGTCGCCTAAAGACTTCATATTGCCAATAACAGATAATACCGCGTCATTTCCCGCCTCGGTTGCTTTCGTTACATTCTCAAAACCGCTTGCAATAACCGCCGCGCCCGATACTGCACTTTCCGCCGTATCGCCTATTGACTTTTTAAAGTCAATAAAGTTTTGTGACATTTCCGCCGCCTTACCGTTTGCGATTGCCTCCGCAAAATCTGTATAACCCGTTTTTGCTGTTGCAAATTTCGTTGATAATTCGTCCGTATTTTTCCCCGCCGACACCAATGCCGCGCCAAGGTTTGTTATCATTGATATGTCGCTTTCTGCGCCATACGCATTGTTAGCTTTGACATCGCTTGCAAGTGCCTGTGTAAGATATTCACTTGCTTTTCTTGTACTGTCGTCAAATTCGGTAACATTTTTATTTGCGAGGTTTAACTCGTCATTGACACCTTTTAAACTGTCTGTTGTTGATAAAAAGCCGTTACTTAATTTTCGCAAAAACTCGCTTGAATTTTGGTTTGTTATCTTGTCGCCTATTCCGAATGTATCGGTAATTGCGCCGCTTTCTTGTGCGCGTGAATATAATTCATTCATTTGCGACAAATATTTTGTGTTGTCAATTTGTCCGTTTTCAAACGCTGTGTAATATTGTTCAGCCGTTCTTTGCAAACTCTGATATAACGCCTGTTGATCTTGTAATGATCTTTGTTGTTCTTCAAGCCCCGGTATCTTTCCAACGTCAGTTTTATAGCTTTCAGCACCTTTTGTCGCTTTCTTAATTAAACTACTACTTTCATTTATTAAGTCTGTACGGCTTAACTGTTGCGCCATATTAACAGCATTTTCAAGTGATGAAGTATCGGCGTTTATTGTCAAGTTATATTCTTCTGACAATAAATCCGCTATTTCCTGTAAGCGTGCTTTTGCCGTTTCCACTTCTTGAGGCGTACTGTTTCCGTCGCTTATTATTTTTCTAAGCGTCGGAATTTCCGCCGCGATGTCGTTATATTTAACAAGTGCGTTAGACGCTTTTTCGATACCGTCAGCGGCTTCATTCATACCGCTTGCGTAATTTAATTTATGCTTATGCACTGCATTAACCGCCGCCGCTATTCCGAAAATCGCCCCTGCCGCCAATGTTGCCGGAGCGACAATCGAGGCGAAAGAACCAACCAATCCCATTAACGCACCGGACACCGTTCCGCCCGCTGTCGATATGCCCGTTAGTGAACCTATAACACCCGTTAATGTTTTTGCAAGTCCCGCTTTCCCTGCGATTTTTGATAAGTTTGAAAACAATGTTACCATGCTGTTTATGCCTTTTATTGCGCCGCCTGTAATCTTAAAGCCGACAAAGGCTTTTGCAATCTTTACAACCATTGAAATTATATCGTCTGCATTGTCAACTATATAATTCAATATTTTTGACATTACAGGTATAATTTTTTCCAATGAATTTACAATAACGTTTTCAATATCCGGCATTTTAGCTGTTAAATTTTTAACCGCGTCATTCAACGTCGGGGCGATCCTTTCGCCGATTGATATTTTCATATCATCAAACGCACTGTTAAGAGTTGCTAACGAGCCCTCCAACGTATCAGTTTTTATGCCATACAACTTATCAAGTGCGCCGTCGCAATTATTAAACGCATTTATAAGCGAATATACCTCTTTTGTGCCGTCTGCCGTATCAGTTGTGAAACCTTGCATTATTTTAGCGAAACTGTCAAGATGTGATTTACCGCCGATCATCTGATACATTAAGTTTCGGTTTTCTTCCGTCATGCCTGACGTTTTATCCGATATTTCTTGAAATACGTCAATAATGGATCGCGCTTTTCCGCCGCTGTCATACATTGAAACGCCAAGTTTGGACATCGCCTTGTATGCGTCGCCGCTCCGTTTCTGCATATTTACAAGGATAGCATTTAAAGCCGTACCCGCTTCACTGCCTTTTGTACCTCTGTTCGCAAGAACACCTAAAACGGCGGCGCTTTCCTCAATAGGCGAATTAAGATTTTTTAAAACACCACCAACGCCCAAATATGCCTCTTGCAACTGCATAGCCGTTTGATTTGATTTGTTGTTTGCAGTTGCCGACACATCTAAGTAATGGTTAAGATCGTTTATGCCTAATCCCAAGTTAGCCATACTATCAGTAACCAAATCTGACGTGGTGGCAAGTTCCGCGCCTGTTGCGGCTGATAATTTTAAGACAGGCATTAGAGCCTTTGTACTATCTTCGACGCTCCACCCGGCAAGTGCCATATATTCAAGTGCGTTTGCGCTTTCTTCTGCGGTCTTTACTGTCGTTCGTCCCGCCTCACGCGCCGCCGCGTTCATAGCCTCATATTCCGCCGTTCCGCGTTCAATACCCGCTGTCGCCGCCGCACTGTTTAAGGCTGATTGATAGCCTTTGTATGTGTTTACACTATCAACAACTAATTTAGTCCCGGCGGTAACAACACCCGCCGTTACCGCCATTCCTACATTGTTTGCAACTTTGCTTATTGAATTAAGTTGTTTTTGTGCATTGTTTACCGCTGATCCTAACGACTTATCAAGACGACCACCAATTTTTATGGCAAGTTCAAGTTCTTTTCCCATTCGTTAAAACCTCCGTGCCGCGCCCGTCGGTTAGTCGTCTATGAATTATAAGTATTTATCTATTCCCGCTCTTACGTCCTCACCGTTGATTATGTAAGTTCCGTTCAGCTTGTCAATTTCCATAAAGATATTGCCGTCGCCGTCCTCTACTTTGATGTAAGTTAATGTCATAGTAATTTTACTATCCATTTTATCGCTACGTTTCAGCGTTCCAAGGGCTACTTCTTTAGCAAAACCTTTAGCTGTAACCTTAACGCCCGAATAATCAAAATCGTGTGTGCCTGTGTTAGACGCTTGCAAACAACCTCTTATGATTACTGTTGTTACTTTTGATAGACTAATCATCGCTCCGGCTTCTTTGTCAAAAACCGTGAACGGTATTTCGAGCTCCATATTTTCCGTTCTCATAGACGGTAAATCTAACTCTCCTGCCGGAAGATCCGCCGTATATGTTTTTGATGTTATTGTCGGTAATGTAATTTCAGCTCCCGCGCCAACTATCCTGTTGACACCGTTATAAACTGAAAAATCCATTACCTGTGAGGGTATTTTTGACATTAGTTAGCACCTCCCGTTACCGCTTCAATTAAAGCGTCTAAATCAAATATAAATTCATTTTCGATTGTTTCGCCCGGCACATTAGCGGCAAGGCTTGTGCGTACCTTAAATTTGCCGTTTGTAATCGAATTTACATTATTGTCGGCGGCTGTATATGAAATCTTACCCTTGATTATTCTTCCCGTCGCCGCCCAAGAAGAAAGTTTTATATTGTAATCTGTTGTTGCGTTGTCAATAATCTCGTCTTTTTTCAGATCATCATCAATTTTCGGTGTTACCGTATTGACATAATCGTTTTCGATCCACATAAACGCTAATCTCGTCATTATCCAACGCTTAACAGGATCGGTTGTGCCGGGATATGCCGCCGTATTGTTGCCCCAAGAGTACCAACCATTACGAGCAATAATTGTTACAATTCCTGCCGCGTTTAATTCGTTTCCGTCCTCTTGATCGTAAAAGACGCTTGTACCGTCGGCAAGAACACAATCGTCAATATTCATTGACTTGTTTGACGGTGATTTACAAGTAATTCCGTCTGTTGCCGCCGCCTGTTCCATAATCTGTGCGGCAAGATATGCCGAATAACTGATTGTGTAACCGTTCTTTTTAATCATCGGGAATAGGGGAATACAATTTTCATTCATTGTTCTTGTTTCTTTTTCCTTGATTGCGTCGGCTCTTGTTTTCGCTTTTGTTGTGTCAAGGTCAAGCAACGCCGCCGCATAGTAACAACCATTTATTTCCTCTGTCTTTCCCATAAGAACCGCGCCGACTTCATCATCTGTTGTCCAACCCGGCGCAAGTATCAAAAGCGGCGTAACGCCACATCGCGGGAATACGTCTTTTATAAGCTCTGCGCCCGTTCTTTTGTCCGTTTTCGGATTGTATGCGCCGATAATATCGCTTTTTGTAACTGCTGACGGATCAACGACATCATATCCGATTGTTACGTCCCCGGTCTGTTCATCAACAAAGTTGATTACAAGTTTTCCGTTCACCCATTCAGTTATATAACTTCCCGCGCTTATTTTTTCCGTATTTTTACTTATTGCAAGAGATGATACAATAACATCGTCCGCTATGGTTATGGTATTGTCTTTGATTGTATATGTCTTTTCCTCCGCCGTTTTTTTGTGCTTTGCGGGATCAAGAACATTGATAAATACAACAGGTGCGTTATTTTTCAATACAAAGTTTGTAAACATTGATTGACAAAGTGTGTAATTTTCAAAATCCGTTGAATAACCGAGCTTGTTTTTGCAATCCGTCAAACTCTCACACAAAATCGGCGCGTTTACCGCTACTGACGGATCTTCTACTGTATGAACGGGGGCTGTTCCAATTACAATCTGCGCAAACGCAACCGAATTGTCCTCGTTTGTCTCTGTGTCCGCCGTTTTCGTATAAACTCCGTGTAAATATTTAGACATTTCGTTCATTCCTCCTTATTCTTTTAAACTTTTCGCATATTCTACCGACTTGCGATAGCAAAACGCCTCACGGCTGTCGGTAACAGCTTTCTTTTTGTAAAATTCGCCGATTTTTTTTACGTCAATACACAAATCGCGTACAAAATCTACGTTAAGCACGTCGGGGATTTCTTCACCCTCAAAAACAGTGCTTGTTTTATATCCCGGCACACTTGCACCGACATATATTCTTTTTCTTACCTCCGGCGTTGTTTCCAACGTTGCGGGAGTTATCGGCGTTTGGTTTTCCGCCGCCGGAGCGTTGTCGTTCTGTCCGATTTTCGCCCCGGCTGTCGCGGCTGTTTCACTTATTTGCATAGCCGCCGCGTCCGTATCAACTTTGACGGCGGCAAGCGCGCTGATAATATTTTCTTTTTTCGCGGCGGACGCTATATCAACGCCCATATCGGCGGCTAACCGTTTAAGATCTGCAACTTTCATACTTTCAAGCTGTTTACGGTCAAGATTACCCGTTTCAGTTATCCCGATACCTGTTTTCACATTTGCATTTTCAGCCATTGTTTTTTACCTCCTATAAATATTTTCCTATGTCATTAAAACTTTGTGTTTCTGTTTGCCATACGGTAATTATATTTCCGACAAAATATGGTGTTTTATTATCTTCATTCGTTCCCCACTTGACAGGATATACAAGACGGAATTTACCTCTTATACCGCCGTTTGCAAGAAGATTATCGCGAATACGGTTAATTGTAATCAGCAAATTTTTATGTCCTGACATATCTTCTGACTTGTCGGTGATTATAACCATTATTTCAAGAGTTGTTAATTGCGGATCACTTGCATTTTTTATTTCGCCGCCGCGTGTACGAATAATACAACAAGGAAAGATTTGATCGTTGATTTCATTATCGTCTGTATCAAAATCATATAATAACGGAAAATCATACTCAAAGACTTTCATTTTCTGATTTTCAAAAATCAACATATCCTTAAACACTTCATCAAGAAGCATTTTTTTTATTTCCTTTTGTAAATCGGTAGTGTCAAATTGACACCCCGTTTTTTTATTTTAACTATTGTTAAAACATTG
>JBJEIU010000320.1:0-1601 GCA_051877355.1 Hominilimicola sp. | reverse complement strand
CGGAGAAAGATTGGGCATAACCACATTTGCACCCGCATTAAAGCCTTTTTCGCGTCCCATGGGGTCGATAGTACCTATAGCCGTGGTTGACGGCAGAAGCACTTTTGGCAGCATTAATCTGACAAGAGCAAGCATTGTCAGCGTCAATTCAAGTGTTCCGCCTTTTTCCTTTGCAAAGGGACTGTCCTGATGCGGTATAAACGGTCCTATTCCCACCATGTGCGGCTGCAAATCCTTTAAAAACAACAAGTCCTCCGCAAGATTTTCACACGTCTGATAAGGCGAACCCACCATAAATCCCGCGCCAACCTGATAGCCAAGCTCGCGCAGCGTATACAGGCAGTTTTTGCGGTTTTCGAGCGACATATATGACGGGTGCAGCTTTTCATAATGCACGTTGTCGGCTGTTTCGTGGCGCAGAAGATATCTGTCTGCGCCCGCGTCTTTATATGCTTTATAGCTTTCCCTTGACTTTTCGCCTATTGACAGCGTTATAGCACAGTCAGGATATTTTGATTTTATTTTATATATAATATCGCACATTATTTTATCCGTAAAATAGCTGTCCTCACCGCCCTGCAGCACGTATGTGTTAAAACCAAGCCTGTTGCCCTCGTCGGCGCAGTCCAGAATTTGTTCCTCCGTCAGCCTGTAGCGGTGAGCGTTTTTGTTGCCGCAGCGTATACCGCAGTAAAAGCAGTCGTTTTTGCAGTAATTCGTAAATTCTATAAGTCCTCTGACAAAAACCTTTCTGCCGTAATATTTTTCCCTCACAGCCACTGCTTTATCCAGAAGCGGCTGCGACGGTGTTTCTTTATTTTTTTCTATTATTTCCGTCAGTTCATGCTTATTCATTGTCTGTATATTCATAGTCATTCCTCCGTATAATATTATAATATATACGAGGTGATTTATCAAGCATAGATATTTTTGGAATTATGTTGACTATAACCATATTTTTGTGTTATAATATATATGTTGTAATAATGGTCGGAAAAAACTAATATGGAGGTAAAATAGTGGCAAAAGCTAAAAAACTGAAAATCATACCATTAGGCGGTCTTGACGAAATCGGAAAAAATCTGACCGCTATTGAGTACGGAAACGAAATTATAATGGTAGATTGCGGTATGGCTTTCCCCGATGACGATATGCCTGGTGTGGATATGGTAATTAACGATATTTCATATCTCGAAAAGAACTGGTCGAAAATCAAGGGCATTTTTCTTACCCACGGTCATGAAGACCACATCGGCGGACTGCCGTATTTCCTTAAAGCTATCAATGTTCCTGTCTACGGAACAAGGCTTACAATCGGACTTGTTGAACACAAGCTTAAGGAACACAATCTTTTATCAAGCGTAAAGCTTATCCGCGCTAAGTACGGAAACATTATCAAGGCGGGACAAAACTTTTCTGTTGAATTTATCCGCACAAACCATTCAATTGCAGACTCTGCCGCTCTTGCAATCAAGACTCCTGTGGGAACGGTTATTCACATGGGTGACTTTAAAATCGACACAACCCCTATAGTTGGAGATATGATTGACCTTGCAAGGCTCGGTGAACTCGGCAAAGAGGGTGTACTCGCACTCATGTCT
>JBJEIU010000319.1:0-7489 GCA_051877355.1 Hominilimicola sp. | reverse complement strand
CCACGGGAATGTCCTCAAGCATATCATTGATAACAGCGTATATTATAGCAACCTGTAATGCCACCTTAACAGGCGTGTTTCTGCCCTGCTTTAAAACCTCCACAATTCTCTCGCCCTTTGCAAGACGCATTTTTGTATCGGCATCCAGGTCAGAGCCGAACTGCGCGAACGCCTGTAACTCGCGGTACTGCGAATACGCTAATTTTAAGCTTCCGGCAACCTTTTTCATTGCTTTAATCTGTGCGTTGCCGCCCACACGCGACACGCTTATGCCCGGATTTACCGCAGGCATTATTCCGGAATGGAACAGCTCCGTTTCAAGGAAAATCTGTCCGTCCGTAATTGAGATTACGTTTGTGGGAATGTATGCCGAAACATCGCCTGCCTGTGTTTCAATTATAGGCAGCGCAGTAAGAGAACCGCCGCCCAAATCGTCTGAAAGTCTTGCGGCTCTTTCCAGCAAACGCGAATGTAAGTAGAACACATCGCCCGGATATGCCTCTCGTCCCGGAGAACGTCTTAAAAGCAGCGACAGCGCCCTGTAGGCAACCGCGTGCTTCGATAAATCATCATATATGATAAGCGCATCCTTACCCTTGTACATAAAATATTCGCCCATTGCGCAGCCGGCATATGGCGCTATATATTGAAGCGCAGGCGCTTCGGAAGCTGTTGCGGAAACGACTATTGTATAGTCCATCGCGCCTGCTCTCTCAAGCATATCCACTATTGACGCAACCGTTGAACGCTTTTGTCCTATCGCAACGTAAATACACACTACATCAGTATTTTTCTGATTGATTATCGTGTCGATGGCTATGGCAGTTTTACCCGTCTGTCTGTCGCCTATTATAAGCTCGCGCTGTCCGCGTCCAATTGGTATCATTGAATCTATCGCCTTGATACCCGTCTGTAACGGAACGCTTACGGATTTACGCTCAATAATTCCCGACGCCGCCGCTTCAACGTTTCGCTGTTCCTTCGTATTAATAGCGCCTTTGCCGTCAATTGGATTTCCGAGCGCGTCCACAACTCTGCCCGTAAGCGCTTCGCCCACAGGAACGCTTACCACCCTTCCCGTGCGCTTTGCAGCAGAGCCTTCCCTGATTTCAGAGTCATCACCCAAAATTACCACGCTGACAAAATCCGTTTCCAAATTAAGCGCCATCGACATTACACCGCCCTGAAGCTCAATAAGTTCGCCTGCCATACAGTTAGCAAGTCCGTGTATGCGCGCAATGCCGTCGCCGACCTCTATAATGTAGCCTGTTTCTGTTTCGTTTATGACGTTTTCATAATTCTTTATACGATCCTTTATGACCTTGCTCAAATCATGCATTTTTTACTCCTATTTAATCAGCGACTGCTTTATATTATCAAGCTCCGCTTTCACGCTTGAATCAATTTTCATGCCGTCTGTTTCAATTATTATTCCGCCGATACAGCTTTCATCAATTTTGCGTTTAAGCACAATTTTTCCGCCTGTTTTTTTTTCAAGCTTTATTGCAAGCTTCTCAAGCAGTTCCTCACTTACGGGCTTTGCCGTTGTTACGCTGACTATCCTTATGTTATTATCCTTATTATACTGCTTTTCATATTCCTTAAAGCACTCATCAATGCAATGCACCATATGCTTTTCACACAGAAGCTTAAGAAAATTTAATGTATATCGGCTTACCTTTCCGAAAAAATCCTCGTTCAAAATTTCCATAAGCTCGTCTCTGGCAATCTGCGGTGAATCAAGTATCTTTACATAATCTGGATGCTCCCTGAAAAGAACAGCAATATATCTCAGTTCCGAAAGAATTTCCTTCGCCTCGCCCTGTTCCTTTGCAAGAGAATGGAGCGATTCGCCGCAAGTTTTAGCTGTCAACATTTCAATCACCTAAATCCTGTCAATAATGTCTGAAATCAGTTTTTCATCAGTATCAGTATCAGTATCAAGTTTTTTGCCTATAATTTTACCCGCAATATCCACCGCCATTGAAGCTATATCTGCTTCAGCTTCGTTTATTGCGTTTTCCTTGTCTCTTTCAATCTGCTTCTGTGATTTTTCTATTATATGCTTCGCCTGTTCATTCGCTTCGCTTACTATGCTGTCCGAACGCCGGTTCGCCGTTTCAACTGCGGATTTGATAATCCCGTCCGCCTCTTTTTGCGCACCGTGAAGCTTATTCTCATACTCCGCTTTCATGCTCTGTGCCTCCGACTTCGTATCCTCCGCTTCCTTATAGGAATTTTCAATTTCCTCCGCGCGCTCATCAAGCACCTTATTTACAGGCTTAAAAAGAAACTTTTTCAAAAGCAGAAACAGAATGATAAGGTTTACCCATGTAAAAATCATCGTCCATACGTCAATGGACACAAACGGTAAATATTCCTCCATTTCCGTCAGTCCTTTCAATAATAAATGTCTGAAAAAAATGCTCTAAGCAGGTCGTGCCAAATCGGAGCGCAGTCGTATGCCGATACTTCAAGCTCAGATTTGGTGCGAGATGCAACGAGAATTTTTTACAGAAGTCCGATAAGCGGATTTGCAAATAGAAGAATTAATGCCACAACAAGTCCGTAAATACCCGTTGACTCCGCAACGGCACAGCCAAACAGCATGGTTGACGTGATTGCACCCTTCGCCTCGGGCTGTCTGCCGACAGCCTCCGCCGCCTTACCTGCCGCAAAACCCTGTCCTATACCCGGACCTACACCTGCTATCATCGCAAGCCCTGCGCCTATTGCAGACGCTGCTAAAACTATTGCTTTTTCCATAATGTATCTCTCCTTTATTTATTTTCACATATTATTCACAAACCGAGGAAAAATCGTTCAGATTGCCGTCAAGGCAGCAGGGTGCTGTACATGTGTAACGCCCCTGATGCTTTGGCGGTGATATGGGCAATTTTAACCGGTCTTATTCTCCCGAGCTTTTTATAAACACCATAGTTAACATACATATAATGTACGCCTGCAAAAAACTGGTGAATAAATCAAAGTATACCGACAGCACAGCAGGTATTCCAACCTGCAAAATCGGCACAGACGCCAAAAATTCATTCGGCACCCACGCAAGCACCGCCGCGCTCAGGCTTGCCAGTCCGCCGTATACAAGCGACGTTATAACAAGTCCCGCGGCGATATTGCCGAAATGACGAAACGTCATTGAAACAGGGTTTGCTATTTCGCTTATTATGTTCAGCGGTGTTATAAACGCCACAGGCTGCGTAAATGATTTCAGCCAGCCGAAAACGCCGTGATTTCTTATATTATTCGCCTGTATCAGAAGAAACGTTACAATTGTCCACGAAAGTATCACGCTTAAATCCGCCGTATAAGGCCGCATTGTTGTCAGCGACGACAGGCTTCCCACTATCGACAGTGCAAACAGCGTTCCTATATAGGGCGCAAAGGACATATATCCCTCGCCCATGTTATCCTTTACCAGACTGTAGAGCATAGTAACAATTTTTTCAAGCACAAGCTGTTTTTTTGAAGGATTTCTCACCTTAAGTCCGCGCGTAAGCCATATTGACACTATGACAAGCGCCGCCATGATTATCCACATATTCACTATGCTTTCCGTAACCTTTATTCCACCGAAAAGCGGTATTGTAAATATTACCTTAGGCCCGTTCATCTTTGTCCGCTTTCCTTTCTTTCCGCCTTATAAAGTTTATTATAAATATGGACGCCTGCGGAAAAATCAGCGGAATTATCACGCAGACATAATTGAGATAATGCACCTTCATTGCCCATATTACAATTGCGGCGATTATCGCAAGACGAAGTATATAACCAACGCCTGCAAAACCTCCCGCGCCGCCCTTTGCCGACATACATTTTTCGAGGACAAAACCCATCAGAGAAAAATTCAGCACCGCAAGAATACAACCCACAAGTGTTCCCAATACGGCAGGGTATCCGAAATATCCCACAGGTATTGTTATAATCACCTGCACAATGCCCAGAATTGCCGTTATAACTGCGACATTCCTTATTTCCCGCCAAAGCGTCTCTGACATACCTATCCCCTCTTTCTGCTTTATTAATTACATTGTATCACTTAGTCTGATAAATTCAACCATTAAAATTCAACACTATGTACGTTTTTATACATATTATTTCTATTATATTGTTATTTACATTTATTTTCTCTTTTTTGCACAAAAATTATTAGTGTATTACAACACTTTTACCAAAAATCTGTATCTGTCCTTTGCAGTAAATTTAAAATCGATTGCCGTAATATCAGACTCGCTTCCGTCATGCTCATGGTGCGTATATGTTTTAATTTCAATATCGCATACATTATCAGTTATTAATCTGCCAACTATCTTTCCATCCGTAATTATTTTTATTTCATTGTCTTTTGCAACAGCCTTATGGCGCGTGATAAACCGTTCCGTTATTTTCGCTTCGTCTCCTAAAACAAATTTATCTTCTATAACAGCTTCATTGTCCGCACATCTGACTGTGCGCGCACATTCCTTTAAATTATCAGTTCCGTATGCGCCGCTTATATCTGCGCCAGCCATACCGTTCTCCGCAAAAAATCCGTGCGCGCAGTAACTGCCTCCCGTTTTTTGCTCACTGCCGTTTATCAGCGGCACACTATGCCCCATTGAGCGTGTACAGAATATATCATACCGCTTTTCTGAAAAATATCCCGAGGTGTACTCGCCCGCGCCAATGTCACAAAGCAAAACGTATCTGTTCTTCACCGCTATAATATTTCCAACATCGTTATGATTATGCAGCTCGCCGTTATTTCCGCCCTTGAAAATGACACTCATATCGCCGCCCCGCAGCAGCGCCCACTGCGCATTTGGCAGCACAACATTTCCTTTCTGTTCCGCGGCAATGTTTATGTCTGTCCACGCTATATCACGAACCGCCTTGCACCATCTGCCGCATTCATCGCCCGAAAACTGCGCCATATATTCCTTTTGTACAGCGGACGCGCCGCAGGTTTTGCTGAGATAGCAGGACAACCCTGAATAAACCTTATCGCGCTCGTATCCGTCGGAAAAACTTATCGTAATCCCCTCCGAGATACAGCATTTATGCCCGAAATCTGCCATTTCTTTAACCTTGTCGATATTTACGGGATAATCTATACCCATGCGCTGCTTATATAAATCCATAAACGCTGTAAAATACATCATTCCGTAATTCCAGTAATACAACCCCTCAAGGCATGCGCCATCATCGGCAAATCCTGATATATAGCTGTCAAAGGTTGCTTTCAGGCTGTTGGTCATGCCTTTTAAAATATTATCATCTTCAATTATGTACAGCGCCGCCATGCCCACACAGCCGCCGCACACCGCGCACCAATTGCTTTTCATGCTTTCCCAGTTGTACTTCTCTGCACGGTTTATAAACGGTTCAAGTACTCGGCTTTTAACTTCTCTTATGCACCTTTCTTTAATCGTATCCGATATGTTCCCCTGTAATAACGAAATAATTTCCGTAAGCGTCTGAGCGGTTTCTGCCGCAAACAAATCTATCGTTTCCGCAAACATATCATCGCCAAGGTGCGCAGGCAGCGCCCATGTGAATTCATTACACACCGCCCACATGATATTTTCAAGGCGCACTAAAGCGCCGTCCTCTCCCAGCCACGCTTTAAGCGCAAAATCACGCAGGAGCGTGCGGCGGTGAAAATATTCCTTTTCATATACAAGCCTGTTTCCGCTTTTGAAATATTCCTTAAATGAGGAAAAGGACAGTTCCTCTGCAGGTCTGTCCTTATACCTCTCATATTCACTGTCAAGCTGCGAAAGATACTCCTTCGCGTATTCTCCGCCTGACGACAAAAAATTTTCATATGACAAATTACTTTTAAATATCCGCATAAGTATTACCTCTGTTTTTATTGTTACCAATATTATAACTTCTGCGGAATAAAAAATCAACAAACACAATGTTATAATTGTGAAATAATTTCAACGCACCTGTCAATGCCTATTTCACTGCTGTTCAGTGTCATTGTATAATTTTTCACATCGCCCCATTTTTGTGATGTGTAATAATTATAATTTATACTGCGCTTTTTATCTGTTTCCTTTATAAGCTTTTTCGCCTCGGCTTCCGATACGTTATATATATCGACAATTCTCTTTATCTTCTGCGGCATATTGCCGTGGATAAAGATATTTACGCAGTCCTCTCTGTCACGCAGAATGTAATCCGCGCCTCTGCCCACGATAACGCATGGTTTCTTTTCGGCGAATTCAAGAATTATCTTTCTCTGAACGGAATTAAGGTAATCCTCCACGGACTCACCCTCAATTGTTCTTCCCGAAAAGGCATATGCAAAAATATTCTTCTTCGGTGCATACTCGGCCGTTTTCTTTATAAACTCCTCCGCAAGACCAGTTTCTTCCGCGATTTTTGCGATAATCTCCTTGTCGCAAAACTTAAATCCTAATTTTTCGGCAAGCTTTTCACCGATATATCTTCCTCCGCTTCCAAATTCACGGCTTATTGTAATAATTTTCTTATTCATCATTAACCCTCCAATACGCGTATTTTTTTCTTATTGATATGAAGCATGAATATGCACGAAATAACCGCTGAAACAAATTCCGCTATAGGGAATGTCAGCCATATAAGCCATGCGTTATCCATAGACCGCATTGCAAGCAGTGAAAAACCCCATGCAACCGGCAGCACAAACAGCAGCTGTCGGCAAATTGATATAATAAGCGATTCAATTCCGCCCTCAAGCGCCTGAAATATTCCCTGGAACGCGATATTTATCCCCGCAAAAACAAAACTGATTGAAATAACACGCATAGCACTTATGCACAGTGCCTCCGTCTTGCCCGACAGTCCGAAAATCCTCGCCAGCGGCATAGCAAAGCATTCCAGCAGTATAATTCCTATAACCATTATAATAAATGTATAAAGAATTCCGTATTTTACACCTGCCTTAACGCGCTTTTTATCACGCATACCGTGATTGAAGGACACAATAGGCGTAATTGCGTCTCTAAGTCCGAAAGCGGCAAACAGAATAAACTGCTGAATTTTATAATACAATCCGTACGCCGTAACCATTGCTTCATCAACCCTTACAAGGATAATGTTAAAGCCGTAGGTCATAAATGACATAAGCGCCTGAGCGATGATTGCAGGGAAGCCTATAGCGTATATTTCCTTGATTATTCTTCCTGACGGCTTTAAATATTTAAAACCGCTTTTAATCGACTTATTGAACTTCAGATGGAATATCAGACCAAGCAGCGCCGACGCTACCTGACCTATAACAGTGGCATAAGCTGCGCCGCGCACACCCATTGCGGGAAGTCCGCAAAGTCCGTAAATCAAAATCGGGTCAAGCACGATATTAAGCACCGCCCCCGTTATCATTGAAATAGTAGAGTACATCGAAAGTCCCGTTGCCTGAAGCATCTTTTCAAATACTGAAAAGAACACTATACCCATTGAAATTATACAGCATATGCGAAGGTAATCCACCGCCATATCA
>JBJEIU010000318.1:0-7522 GCA_051877355.1 Hominilimicola sp. | reverse complement strand
AGCGATAGACGCGTATATAAGTAATCAATCGAAACACAGATTGAGTGGTCAATAACCCCATTCAAGGAATAAAGTCAAGTTGACAGGCAGTGAGTAGCAAGCCCTTAGCAAGAGGCAGTCGTACTAACGCGGTTTCGTGCGCGGATAGTAGAATAGGGCTATGCCCGTTGATGAAAAGCCCCCGACTCAAAAAGCCGCTGTATGAACAGATTTTTATTATTTCTATATAAATTATGTTATTTTAATGTTTTTTAAATCAGGAATATAAGACTTTATAAAATCTTCAATATACAACCCGACACAGGATTTAAATTATGCCGCCATTTCATCAACACTATCAAAACCACAGTATTTTCGCAGTATTTCAAGATTGTCGAGAGGGCGTGTTATAAGTATCTGTTTTATTTCCTCAATGCGGCAAAACTGTATTGTTCCGTTTATACCTTGTTTTAGAATGTTATTCAGAGTTGTTTTCGAAATTCCGTATTGAATGAGGAAATCGGAGATATCAACCTTACCGCTTATCTTGACGCTTTGCCGCGCTTCATCATACATTCTTGTTTTAAATATTGCATTAAACTGTGATAGCACTTTTTTAGGTATATTCTCTATAACATAGCTCATATCCATACCGCTGTATTCCAAAAGACCGGGAACGGCAACGCCGCCAAATCCGATAAAACGAAGAGAAAAATCGTCTGACAATACACGTATTGCAGTGAAAATTGTAGGACCGATATATATAAGCATTTTTTCCGATATACTTTGCTCGTGCATTTGTTCAGTTATAATGCTGCCCTTACCGCTCGTACACAGGATAAACAGGCTGTATGGCTGATTTTCGATTATAAAGCTGTCTTTTATATTTTTCTTCTCTTGGGTGCTGCATACATATATCGGAGGAACTGTTATTTCTGTCATTCAAATAACCTCAGAATATATTTTTTGTTGGTTGTACGAATGAATAATACTGTCTGTACTCATTCGGAGTCATTCCTGTGTATTTTTTTAAAATTCTGCAAAAGTAGCTGCTGCTGAAGCCTGAATGCATGGCAAGCTCGTCCATAATAATCGTGTTATTGTGTTCGAGAATGTTTCTGGCATAATCTATACGTATCCTGATAAGAAACGCCTGAGTAGTTGTATTATAGACATGGGGGTGAGGACATATTCTTGGACTATTTTATGCTGTTAATCCAAGACTATGTCTGTACTCTACCGGGCTCATATAGCCCAATGACTGCTTGATTCGTTTTGTATTATACCACTCGATATAGCTGTTAATTTCATTTATGAAATCGCCCATCGGTACACCATGAGCGCCCGTAAAACATTTCATTCTTTATTATATTGTACGCCTGTATCCATAACAATTTAACTTCAAATTCGTATTAGGATAGCGAGGGTGCTCGGGTGTATTAATGAATTGTTTCTTGATTGTATATGGTTTATCAGGAGAACCGTGATGGTTTGCTTTTCCGGCAAGGCTTCTCTTGTATCATCGGTACAGTGTGCTGCTTGATGGGTATTCCAATAAATTGATGACCGCTTGGATAGAGCCTAAGCGTTCATATTCTTTTAATGCGGTTTCTATCTGCTCTTAGGTATACATCTATTTTACTCCTTCCGGAGTCCAAGAATATGTCCGCACCCCCGACTCGTTCAATGCTGTATTGGACGGGTGTTTTTTTGTTAGTTTTCTTAATAATTTAATATTAAAGATTTAGATGTATTTAATTTGTCATATACCTGGCTTGTTCGTTACATTGAAACCATTTCCCATAAACCGCACAAATATGCAGCTCCCAATGCTCTGTCGTATAGACCGTAGCCGGGCATTGCTTTTTCACCCCACAACATTCTTCCGTGGTCGGGGCGGATAATGCCGTCAAAGCCATCGTCATAAAGCGCCTTTACAATAGCAGCCATATCATAAGAACCGTCTGCACTCAGATGACACGCTTCCTCGAATTGACCTTTGCCCGTATGAGATATGTTCCTCAAATGAGCAAAGTGTATTCTGCCCTTTAAGGCATGAATAATATCGACAATGTCATTGTCAGGATTTGAACCGAGCGAGCCTGTGCATAGCGTCACGCCGTTATATACGCTTGGTACTGCATCCATTAAATGTACAAGTCCTTCCTTGCACGTAATAATTCTTGAAAGACCAAATACGCTCCACGCAGGGTCGTCAGGGTGTATTGCCATTTTTATTCCGTATTTTTCACATGTCGGCATAATAGCTTTTAAGAAATATACCAGATTGTTAAACAACTTGTCCGCGTCAACATCTGCATATGCCTCAAACAGTTCTTTTATTTTTGAAAGTCTCTCAGGTTCCCAGCCTGGCATAACAAATCCGTTTGACATTTTGTCAATACTTTCAAATATTTTATCCGGCTGTATTTTATCGATTACGGCTTGGTCATATGCCAGAACATTTGAACCGTCGGGACGCATTTTTGCAAGGTCACTTCTTGTCCAGTCAAAAACAGGCATAAAATTATAACATACAAGGTTAATGCCTTCTTCACCGAGATTTTCAAGAGTTTTAATGTAATTTTCTATGTACATATCTCTGTCGGGAGTGCCGATTTTTATTGCATCGTGTATATTAACGCTTTCAATGCCTGAAAGCTCCATACCTCCGTCCGATATTTCTTTTTTTAATGCGGCTATTTCATCTCTTGTCCATAGTTCGCCTGCTTGTTTATAATAAAGGGTGCTTATAAGTCCCTCAACATAACGTATCTGACGTAACTGATCCAGAGTTACACTGTCATATTCTTTACCGTAATAACGCATTGTCATTTTCATATCAAAAATCCTCCCATTTATGGTGTTTGCAATATATTATTACAATAATTATAACATAAAAATGGCAAGCATTCTTTTAAATTATTACAAAAAAAATATTACAAATTTTTAAGCAACTAATTTGGGAGCTTTTATCGAAAAATGTTGATTTCATATATATATTATGGTAAAATGAAACTGACAGATAATGGTCTTGATTTGTATTTTAAGGAGAAAGAAAATGTGGAAGATTAAAGATTTAAAGAAAAATGCGCGCGGAGTGCTGAAACGGAATTATTTCAGCATAATTATTACATGCGTGCTTATAATGATTGTGATGGGAAACTTTATTAATCCTGTGTCAGTTATTCAGGAAGCAAAAAACGAATTTCTCACATTTCTTGAAGGAACGATACTTTTTGACGAGGATGATGATATTGACGACGTTGTTATGGCAGAGGGAGCAAGACAGGATATTACCACCAATACAGAAATTGTCAATTCGCTTTTGGGCGGTGCGGGAGTTGAAAATGAAGCAGAGAAACGCTGGACAAAAGGAGTTTTGGCGGTATTTGCGTCAAATACCGAGGGAGCAGGTGATGTGCTTTTCGGAATACTTAACAGCGTCAATCAGATGGCTTTCCATGACAAAATCGGACCGGGTATTATTATAGCGATTGGTACTTTGATATCCTTTCTGTTTGCGGTTCTGTTTAAAAGAGTTCTGCTGGTAGGTTTTTACCGATATCTTCTTGAAAACCGCGTTTACAAAAAAACAAAGCTTATGAGGATTTTGTTCCCGTGGTCTGTAAAGCAGGGTTTGCGTGTTGCGTGGATTATGTTTGTCCGCAGAGTTTATATTTTGCTTTGGGGCTTTACAATAGTAGGCGGCATTATAAAAAGTTATTCCTACAGACTAGTACCTGTAATTATTGCGGAAAATCCCGACATGAGTGCGAATGAAGCTATTACGCTTTCAAGACAGATGATGAACGGCAATAAATGGAAAGTGTTTTTACTGGATTTGTCATTTATCGGTTGGTTTATACTGAACATATGTACATTCCATATTCTTGATATATTTTTCTTAAATCCCTATAAGAACCTGACAGATATTGAACTGTATATGAATCTGCGGGCAGAGGCTAAAGCGAAGAATATTCAAAATGCCGATAAGCTTTGTGATTCAATGCTGGACTGTGAAGTGACAGACGGTCAGTATCCTGATGATAAGTACATAATAGCAATTCCCAAAAGCAGAAAGTGGATTCAGGCGGACTATAACAGAAGCTACAGCATAACATCGCTTATACTTATATTTTTTGTTTTCTCCTTTGTCGGCTGGCTGTGGGAGGTAAGCCTGCACCTGTTCAAGGACGGAGTATTCGTTAATAGAGGTGTTTCATATGGCCCTTGGCTGCCGATTTACGGCACAGGCGGAGTATCAGTGCTTGTTGCTCTTAAAAAATTACGCAATAAGCCTGCTGTTACGTTTGTTGCTACAATGGTGCTTTGCGGTATAGTGGAATATTTTACATCGTTATTCCTTGAAATGACAAAGGGCATGAAATGGTGGGATTACAGCGGATACTTTATGAATCTGAACGGCAGAATATGTCTTGAAGGTCTGCTGATATTCGCAATCGCAGGCTGTGCTGCCATATATCTTATTGCTCCGACGCTGGATAATTTATTTAAGAAGATACCCCGGAAGTATAAAATTACAATTTGCGCGGTGCTTATAGCGGTATTCCTTGCAGACCAGACATACGCGCACTTTGTTCCAAATACGGGCAAGGGAATAACTGATTACAAATAAGTTTATTATGGAGTGAGGTTACTGAAAATGATTAGCATAAAAGAAATAATATATATAGAGGGTGTCATAGCATGATAGCAATATACATATCTCCGCTGTATGTATTGCTTAATCTTTACATATTATGGCGGCTTATTAAATGGACAAAGGACTGCGGCGTGTGTAAGAAAACAAGAATAATAATCAGTTTACTTTATGCACTGTTTGCACTGGCAGTGCTCATAGGATTTTTTATGCCGTCCGGAACGGTAAAAAGAATGATAACCATGACGGGCAATTACTGGCTTGGGGTTATGCTGTATGCGCTTCTTGTAATAGTAACAGCAGATATAATAAGACTGATATTAAAGCACTGTAAGAGAATTAATCACGAAAAACTATTTTCTAAAAAGGCTCATATAATTAATGGCGCGGTGTGTTTGGTGATTATAGCAAGCGTAAGCGTTTACGGCGCGGTTAATGCAAGCGTAATCCGTACTCAAAATTACGAGATTACTGTTAATAAGAAGGCAGAGAATGTCAGTTCGCTTAATGCTGTTCTAATTGCCGATATGCACATGGGATATAACATAGGCTGTAGACAGATGCAGCAGATGGCGGATAAAATTAACGCGCTTAATCCCGATATTGTGCTTATTGCGGGTGACATTTTTGATAATGAATATGACGCGCTTGAAAATCCCGATGAACTTATCGGAATTCTTAAATCAATAAAGAGTAAATACGGAATTTACGCCTGCTACGGAAATCACGATATATCCGAAAAAATTCTTGCAGGCTTCACTTTCTCTCATAAAAATAACAAAGAGAAAGTAAGCGATATAAGAATGGACGAGTTTCTTGAAAAGGCGGACATACATCTTTTAAAAGATGAATATGTTCTTATTGATAACAGCTTTTACGTGTACGGACGTCCTGATGCAGAACGTCCGGGCAGAGGTGTCGGAGAAAGAAAAACTCCGGAGCATATAACTGAAAATCTTGATATGAGCAAACCAATTTTGGTGCTTGACCATGAACCGAGTGAGCTTCAGGAGCTTGCTGACGCAGGCGTGGATGTGGATTTATGCGGTCATACTCATGACGGACAGATGTTCCCGGGAAATCTGACAATAAATCTTTTCTGGGAAAATGCCTGCGGCTATCTGAAAAAGGGGAATATGCACAATATAGTTACATCGGGCGTTGGTCTGTTCGGACCTAATATGCGAGTAGGAACTGCTGCGGAGATATGCAGCATAAAAATTAATTTTAATGATTAAAGAAGGATACTAATCTTATGAAAACAATAAATGAATACCCAAAAACCACTGAAAGAGAACGGAATAAAGTGCATTCAGATTTCACAGGAAAACGGCACAGGAAAAAGAAAAATTATTCGTACATAGTAATTGTTCTGTGCATAATTTTATCAGGAGCTATCGGTGCCTTTCTGGGATACACTATTGCAGCGAGAAATATTGACACTGCCGGCGGTGTGGCTCAAGGAAATCAGGAAACGGTGGAAATTGTTCAGACGGAAGATGTTGGAGTTATAGCCAATACGCCTGAACCCGAACATCAGTCAGAAAATGCGCAGACTCAAACTGTGTCTGTTCCTCAGATAGGAGAGTCAAATGATCTTATAGACGTAATCGCGCAGGCGCGACTTAATGGAATGACAAAACATTGCTACCTGACCTTTGATGACGGACCATCATCAAAGGTGACAGGTGAAGTTCTTGATACGCTAAAAAAGTATGATATCAAAGCAACATTCTTCGAGGTTGGTAAGAATATTCATGCTTATCCTGATGTGGCAAAGCGTGTTTACCATGAAGGACACCTTATTGCAAATCATTCATATTATCACGAGTATAACCAGCTTTATGCCACTGAGGAAAGTTTCAAGAGCGAGATAGAAAAAACAGAGGAAACAATTAAGGAAATAACAGGACAGCAGGAGGTATTCAAACTTGTGCGTTTCCCCGGCGGAAGTTATAATGCGGGCGACCACGCCACCGAGAAGCAGATTTATAAGCAGACGCTGAAGAATATGGGTTATTTCTATTGTGACTGGAATACTCTTAACGGCGATGCGGAGGGCGTAACAAAGAATTCTGCTCAGCTTGTGGAATTCTTTAAATCAAGCGCGGCTGAATTTATAACGCAGGATAAGAATGTTATTGTTCTTATGCACGATTCAGACGCAAAGCAGCCTACGGCAGACGCGCTTGAAAGTATAATTCTTTATCTGAAGGATAATGGATATACCTTCCATCGTCTGGATGATATTGACATCTGATTTTGTAGCAGTATAGTGACGATAAAATCAGTATTAAACTGCAATATTTCGCCCAAAAACTATTGACAAGTGAGATTCAGAGTGCTATGATTACATTAACAAACAGATAATGGACAGTAAACAAGGGAGTTTATAAAGGAGAGCAATCTCTTTATAAACTCCTTTTTTATGTGTTGAAATTGTTTGGAGTAAAATTTTATTATAAAAGAGGTAATGACAAATGACAGAATTAAGAAATTCACTGCCGCAGATTAAAACGGAAACACTTCCGGGACCAAATGCACAGGCTGTTATTGACAGACGTGCGAAAGCAATTCCTAATGCTATCAAATGCGGTTATCCGCTTGTTGTGAAACGCGGTGAAGGCGCAATGATAGAAGACGTGGACGGTAATATATTCCTTGACTGGGTAGGCGGAGTAGGCGTGCTTAATGTGGGTTACTGCCAGCAGCCGATGATTGATGCTGTAAAGGCGCAGGCGGATAAATATTTCCATGTGATGATGAATATCGGTACGCACGAGGGGTACATTGCTCTTGCGGAAAAGATGAATGAAATTGTACCTGTTAAAGGAGAAACAAAAAAGACAATGTTTGCCAATTCGGGCGCAGAGGCTGACG
>JBJEIU010000317.1:0-1619 GCA_051877355.1 Hominilimicola sp. | reverse complement strand
GCTATGGCGGTATTCCTCTGTACATATGTCCTCCTTTCGGGTATAAGAAAAGCACTCACCGCATTTGGTAAGTGCTTGACATATTAATTTGTTCGTGTTATAATTCAAGTATAGAGTAGGAGCAGCAAAACGGTTGTTTCTACATAATAAGTTTTAGTTACAATGTAGAAAAGAACATTCTACACTAATAACCGCCTTATGTCCGTAGGGCGGTTATTTCCTTGTTATCCATAATACAAGCAAAATCAGAATTAGAAATTCTATGATTTCACTCATAGCTGAGTCCTTTCCGAAACAACCGCCTACTGCTCTGTATCTATACCCGAGCCTTTTGGCTGATTTACATTATAGCATATTTTTTATTTCGTTGCAATTACAACTTTATATCACTTCAATAACGGCTCTATTTCCTCTACGAATTGGTCATAGGGGATAACGCCCATATCCTCTACATTAATAATACTTTTCGAGAAAATTACTTCATCATCTTTTTTTATGAAAAATGTTTCCGTTCCGTAATCATAATCAAATTGATACCCAGCCTCTTGGATTTTGTGAGCAACAAAATTTAATTTTGCATAATATGTATCATTTTCCATCACAATATAATCTGTGTTGTTTATATATTCTACCGCCGGAGTATATTTACTTATTACTTCCACTTTATCATCCTCTTTCTTTTCCGATATTGTGGCGGTGCCTGTTTCGGTGTCATACTGTACATCTTTTCCCAATGCCTCACTTACGGCGCGGATAGGCAAATATGTTGTATCGTTATACAAAAAGTTGTCCGCCTGTACTTCCTTTCCGTCAACAACAACTTTAATTGTATTCGGCAGCACATTTATAGTCTGCCATACATCATCGGCGCATACTGCAATAGCTGATATAGCACCCATCACAAGCATACCGCATATAAAACTATTAATATTTATCTTCATAACAAATACCTCCTTTATGTTACTCACATTGTATCATAAAGGAAAATATTTGTAAATATTTTTATGAAATGTCGGTTATAAGACCGCCTGAAACGGTTATAGTTTTTCCATCTGCTGTTGTAAAAGTACCACTCGCAGCATTGTCAAACTTCCAATCACCAACACCATGTGTCGCACCATTTCCTCCATATAAAATACTTTTTCCGCGTAATTTTACATATGTCTCACTAATGCCATTATACACTTGAAAGATTGCTTGCCCCAAATAATACAACGTCAAATCTGCAAACCTCATATTATCGCTATTCGGCTCATTGCACCACAATCCCGAACGATTGCCGCAGTTGTCATAGCTCTGTATACCGTTCTTATCAACAACGGTTCTCGCCTCGTCCTCTGTACCTGTGGAGAATACGCCTGTTATTGTAACGTTGCCGTCCTCGTCCATTGATATGGTGCGCTTGCTCAGCTGATTAAACAGCTCAAACACAAATACACCGTCCATATTTCCGAGATTTACACGCCGTCTGCCTTTGCTGTCCTCGATATATAAAAGGTCGCCGTCCAACAATAGCTGCTTATTCGCTGACTGTACAGGATTTTGTGTACTGTTGACCGTACCTGTGAAGTAGGTTGTTTTCAGCTTATTATCCCTGCCGCGGTTTTTTTGAATAACCT
>JBJEIU010000316.1:0-7570 GCA_051877355.1 Hominilimicola sp. | reverse complement strand
TGCCTATTATTGTGATTTCAGCAGGATATTTTTCACCTCTTACGGTAGTGCCAAGCGAAACACTGTGATTATCATCAGTATACAATGTCAAGCCTGCGTTCATATCTTTCATATAGAAAATAGTATCATTGCCGCTCTTAAAGCTGAGCTGACCATATGAAGTGCTGCTGCTTGCATCATATGTACCCTTATAATAATTAAACGCTATGCGCAAACCATTCGCAGGTATTGTAATATCGTCTATGTCATAATCAATACTCGTTCCACCTGTCGCAGTGAATGATGTTTCCACATCATAAAGCAAAATATCACTATTGGCAATTGTTATAGTGGCTTTGTTTGTAGCTGTCTTTGTATCGTCATTAGAGTCTGTTACTGTGGCGACAACATCAAACACAGCAACGTCACCGCTTGCCGCCTGATAATCCTTTGTAACCGAAACAATACCGTTGCTGTCGATTGTTACATTATCGTCAGCTTCCGTTGTTCCTGTCGGATATACTGCCCATGCCGTAGTATAACCTGATGATTCCATATCTATGTTATTCTGGTCCTTGACTGCAACAGTAAATGCTTCTGTTGTTGCAGGAGTATTATCCACAGATGCTGATATAAATTCCTGTCCTCCGCCGACAGAAACAGTGGTCGCTATCGGTGTATAGGACTTTTTCAACATCTTTACAGTTTCTGTTTTTGTTTCCGTTATATTAATCGTACCGGTTTTATTATCATCTCCACCGGCAGTCGCTTCATAACCATCTTTTGAAACTGTGTAATCATGCTCACCCGCAGGAACAACTATATCTACTGTACCGCTGTCAGGTGTAGTATATTTAGCAGCTCCTATCACTACATTTGCGTCGCTTAAAGCAGCTTCGTCGCCATCTACGACTTTCATTGTCAATGTCGGATAGTTATTTGCTTCGGTTTCAAAAACCTTTAAATTATCCATAAGAACCGTGCTTGTATCAACTGCTTTGTTGAAATAGACAGTTCCGATTTCAGTTCCCGCCAAAGCTGTCGTTGTAGAACCTGTCAAACCATTGCTATCTGTTACAATAACTGTTTCCTTTTGGGTCGCATTATTAAAAATAATCTCTACATGAGACCAATCTTCAGGTGTTATACCTGCCGTACTCGCACCGATTTTAAGACCTGTTGCACCGATTTGAAACGTTTCATCCTCTCCGTTTTTTGTCTTGACATCAAATTCCATAACCAAAACATTGCCGTCTCCAATTGATGCAAACGCCGGAACTCCGGCTGTGCTGGCAAAACTGAACCTTATTCCTCGGGTGTCATTTGCCCACTTATTTGTTTTTACAGTTAGAGCATTTCCGGTTACACCATCTGCTGTAATATCCGCAGTAGGCGCACCTAAGCCGCCGGATGCAATTCCACTCGCTCTGTTACCTGCTTCAAATACTAATTTACCATTAGTAACCGAAGTAGGGGCTGTATCACCAGCTACAGATGCAATGATATTACCTGTTGTGTAACTGTCAAAATTTTCATCAACATACACAGTATCTGCCGCGCTTGCAGGAATTACTAATCCTGCAAATGCAGACGCCGTTATTGTCAGAGCTGTCAACGCTGACAATAGTCTTTTTGTCTTTTTCATGTAATCTCTCCCTCTCTTTATATTTTTTTTGCGGCAATATGCCGCAAGGTATAACATGATAACAATATTATACATCAGTTACTAAAATATTGCAATATAAAAATTCGACTTTTAAATTCGGATTTTTAAACAAATTTCTTTTTACACAAATTTGTGGCAGTTTTAACAGAAAAAGTTTATATTATTATTGATTTTACAGCGTTTTTGCTATATAATAGTATTTAAGAATATATTAAATCGGAGTGAATATACATCTTGACAAAAACAAAACAATTTATAAAGGGCGCGCGTCTGGGACTGCCAATCGCCCTCGGATACATACCAGTTTCTTTCTCCTTCGGCATGCTCGCCGTCGCCGGAGGAATACCCCCTTGGGCGGCTATACTTATTTCAATGACAAACCTTACCTCCGCAGGACAATTCGCGGGGATTAACATTATTTCCGCAGCCGGAGGTCTGTGGGAAATGGGTATAACTACCTTTGTAATCAATCTGCGGTATATGCTTATGTCGCTTTCCCTGTCGCAGAAAATCGGAAATATGTCTCTTTGGAAACGGCTTATCACTGCATTCGGCATAACAGACGAAATTTTCGCCGTAGCTTCCACCACGCCAGTGAAAATAACTTTTCCGTTTATGATAGGACTTATTGCTGTGCCCTATGTCGGCTGGGCGTCAGGGACAGCCATGGGTGCATTTATAAACAATATGCTCCCGAAAAATTTTGCCGATGCTATGGGAATAACTCTGTATGCCATGTTCATCGCGATAATCATTCCCGCGGCACGCAAGGATAAAAATGTACTTATAGTGCTTATTACCGCCGTTGCGGCAAGCTGTATATTGTATTTCGCGCTGCCGTTTGTTTCCTCGGGCTGGGCTGTGATTATCGCTGCAGTGCTTGCCTCCGCCATAGGCGCTGCATTTTTTCCGCACAGGGAGGATGAAATATGAAGCTTGTATCATTAATGGCGGTAATGGCAGTTGTGACCTACGTTATACGCGCGCTGCCAATAACCATTTTCCGCGAGGAAATAAAATCAAAATGGCTGAAATCTTTTTTGTATTACATACCCTACGCTGTTCTGGGAGCTATGACTTTCCCTGCCATATTTTTCTCAACAGGCTCGGTTGTGTCCGCCTCGCTTGGTCTTATCGGCGCGCTCGTTATGGCATACCTCGATAAAGGACTTATGGCGGCAGCGGTTGTGTCGGTGGTCATCGCCTATATATGCGGATTTTTTATGTAATATGTAAATTATTTTGACCGTATAATTTAATAAATGAAAGGAATGATTTTATGAACTATGACATTGACTATCTCAATCTGCTTGCGCAGCAATATCCCACGGTTAAATCCGCTTCCACGGAAATTATACGTTTACAGTCGCGCCAGAAGCTTCCAAAGCTAACGGAGCATTTTATGAGCGATATTCACGGCGAATACGAATCATTCCTGCATATTCTCAAGAATGCTTCCGGCGTCATAAAGGACAAGATTACGACCATTTACGGCCGCACTCTGTCAGAACATGACAGACAGATACTTGCCACGCTCATATACTACCCTGAGCAGAAGCTTGAAATCATTAAGGAGGAGGTCGAGGACATAAATGACTGGTACAGAATCACCCTCTACCGCCTTATTGAGATATGCCGCGTGGTAGCGTCAAAGTACACGCGCGCGAAAATACGAGAATTCCTGCCCGAGGCGTTCGGCTCCACCATTGACGAGCTTATCCACGCAAACACAGACTACGGCTCCGACAAGGCGAATTATTACAACGAAACAATTTCCACCATAGTCGAGCTTGGTCAGGCAGACGATTTTATCGTGGAAATTTCCACGCTCATACAGACGCTTGCAATCGGCAGACTTCACATTATCGGCGATATATTTGACCGCGGTCCCAGAGCGGATATTATTCTTGATACTCTCCTTGACTATCACAGCCTTGACATTCAGTGGGGAAACCATGACGTGGAATGGATGGGCGCGGCGGCAGGCTCTTTGGCATGCATCGCCAATGTTCTGGCAATATCCACTAAGTATTCAAATTTTGACTGCTTAGAGGACGGCTATGGAATAAATATGCGTCCGCTGACGGTGTTTGCCCTTGAAACATATGCGGACGACCCCTGCGAGTGCTTTATCCCCCGCAACCCGAATATGGTGCGGATTTCACAGCATGACGAAAATTTCTGGGCAAAGGTACATAAGGCAATTTCAATTATCCAGTTCAAACTTGAGGGGCAGATTATTAAGCGGCGTCCCGAATTCAATATGGATAATCATCTTATGCTGGATAAAATCAATTACAAGGAGGGCACTATCACCCTGGAGGGCAAAACATACAAATTAAAGGATACAAACTTCCCAACTGTCGACCCCGAAAAACCCTTTGATCTTACGGCAGAGGAAAGCGAGCTTATGGAGCTTTTGCGCGCATCTTTCCTGCGCAGCGAAAAGCTTCAGCGCCATGTGCGTTTTCTTTATGAAAAAGGAAGTATTTACCTTGCATATAACAACAATCTACTGTATCATGGATGTATACCCATGAACAGTGACGGCACGTTCAAGGAGGTGACTCTTGCGGGCGAAAAGGTCAGCGGCAAATCGCTCATGGACAAAGCAGAGCAGCTTGCGCGCGACGGGTACTTCGCCAAGAACGGCAGCAAGGAAAAGGAGTACGGCAAGGACTTCCTCTGGTTCCTGTGGTGCGGCTGTTATTCTCCTGTATACGGCAAGAACAAGATGACCTCCTTTGAAAGATATTTCATTGATGATGAAAGCACTTGGGTTGAAATTAAAGACGAATATTACCGCCTCGTTGAAAAAGCATCTGTCTGCGACAGAATTCTTAAGGAGTTCGGCATTGACAGCAAAGCCTTCTCACATATAATAAACGGTCATGTGCCTGTCAAGATAAAAAAGGGCGAAAGTCCAATAAAAGCAGGCGGCAGACTGCTTGTCATTGACGGCGGATTGTCAAAGGCGTACCAAAAGGTTACGGGACTTGCGGGATATACCCTGCTTTTCAATTCACACGGGCTGCTTCTGAGCGCGCATGACGCTTTTGAATCAATCGAAAGCGCCATAAAAGAGGAAAAAGACATTCATTCCACGCTTGACGTGGTGGAGCTTGCGCCTAACCGTCTGCTTGTTGAGAACACAGATGCAGGCAAAGCGCAGTCCAAAAAAATATGTGACCTGAAAGCTCTTGTTGAAGCCTACCACATGGGTAAAGTAAAGCAATATTAATGAAAGGATTTTACAAATCAAATGAATTACGAAAAAAAACCGCTCCATATAAGCACACCCGTGCCTAACGGCACATATGAGGTTACGGTAACCGTTACAGCACATGAAGATATTACACTTACAATATTGTCGCAGTCACGCCGCTTTATGGTACAGGACGTTTCACTGAAAAGTGGCGAAAGCAAGGATTTTATCTTTAACGTGAGCGTATGTGACTACCATAAACGTGATGAGGATTACACAAACGTAAAGGGTGTGGAAATTGATATAATGTGTGACGGTGACTTTACAGCCGTCTCGGCTGTATCGCCTGTAGACATTCCCACTATATTTATCGCAGGCGACTCTACTGTTACTGACCAGCCTGCCGAATATCCATATTCCCCATCCTCCACCTACTGCGGCTGGGGTCAGATGTTCCCGCAGTTTTTAAGCACCGGCATTACTGTTGAAAACCATGCCCAGTCAGGTTCTACCACGGAAGATTTCAAAAATATAAACTTCACTGCATTCTGTGACAAAATCAAGGAGGGGGATTTCCTTATTGTAGAGTTTGGTCACAATGACCAAAAAATTGAAACCCTTGACGCTTTCGGCGGATACACGGAAAATTTGAAATATTTTATAAACTTCGCACGCGAAAAGGGCGCGGTACCAATAATTTCCTCGCCAATTAACAGAATTATTTTCAATGAAGACGGCACACTTCTTAATCTGCTAGGCGATTACAGAGAAGCCGTAAAAAGGGTATGTGAGGAAATGAATGTACCGTTCATTGACCTTTGGACACGCACCACCGAATTTTTTGAAGCGGCAGGCGCGACAAAGGCGTGGGACTATTTTTGGGGCAATGGTACAGACCGTGACTACACCCACACCAACGACATCGGCGGTAACATTGTCGCGCGTTTTGTTGCAGATGAAATGATTAAAAATAACGTAATACCGATTGTTGATTTTATCAAAAGGGATATGATTGATGTGGTTATGCCCGAAAAAGACCCTGACGCAAAGCCTCAAAGCAGCAAAGAACTGGAACATCTGAAAACAATAGGTCTTGTAAATATCCCTAAAGCTTCTCAACTTGCAGACATTGACAAGGATATTACAAATATTTGATAAGCACACAAAAAATAACAGACTAACGCACGCGTCAGTCTGTTATTTTATTCTTCATACAGTGCGCAAAAGGACGCATCAAAATCCTTGATAGCGCGCTTTACCATCAGCGCAAAATCAATCCCGTCTCCGCCGATATCATTTTCCTTCAGAATATATATTCCTGTCTTTAAAATGATATTTGCGCCGGGATATTTTTTATTCTGCATCTCACAAAAGCTCTTATTTACATTATCAATTTCTTTAATAAAATTCCTGTCATTCTTTTTAATCCTCAGTGCGCTCAGGAATATGTCTGTGCCATCTATATGCGCGTTTATACTGTGTTCGGGGTTTTCATTTCCGTTGATATGATCCACAAAATCTAAAATTACTTTATCGCCCTCGTCAATACCGTATTTTCTGTTAAAGGCAAGGAAGTTATTAATGTCGGTATGTATAATGGCGACGCTTTCATCATTTTCCGCTGCAAGTTTACGCAGTCTGCCGATTTGCTCATAGAATTTCTGCATAGTGTATAGACCTGTTTTCTTATCAAAATCAGCTATATTCTTGTACTTGCGCTCATTTTCTGTTTCCTTATCGGCCTGAGAAACATACATTGTCATAATCTTCGTGGCTGCGTTAAGCTCCAGAGACTCCTCCTCCTGCCATTTGTTCTCCTTATTAAATCTCGTACAGACAAACATATAAAAGGAGTCATCCGTTGTTATATTGGCGTTATACAATACTGAATGGCGCATATTTTTTTCAAATTCACGCTGGAATTTCATAGAAAACCCCACCGTATTTTCGGGACAAACCACAAAAACAGGATGTTTATCAAAATAATCTCTGAATTTCATTATATCCGAATGTACATAATAACCGCTCCTTCCCGCATTATTACGGAAATCAACGTCATTACACCACTCATATTTTATTGTTATAAGGTCCTCACGGCAGTTTACCTGCATTATCTGCAGCCAGTCTATTCCGAATTTTTCCGCCACATAACGAATAATTCTGTATACAGCTGCATCACTGGTTCTGGCGCTTGCAGACAGTTCAAGAAAAACCTTCATTATATCCTTTGATTCAAGCAGTTTCGCATTATCCACATCATCTTCAATTTCATAATCAATCGCATGGCCTGTATTCCGCGCCATCTCCTCTTCATTATATATCTCCCAATGGGATTTACCACTGTTTTTTACGCTGTACAGTGCTTTATCAGCTTTTTCAAACAGCATCTTATAATCAGGACTGCAATCAAAAGAGCTGCCAACAGCTATTCCTATACTGCATGTTACGTATTTCCCGTCAGCAACATGAAAATTTTTCATATTCTTGATAATTTCATCTGCCTTTTCGCCGATAACATTCTCGTTGACGGCCTTTAAAAACACAAAAAACTCGTCACCGCCGTAGCGTCCCACAACTCCCGAATTTCCGGCGGCATTCTTCAATATTTTTGCCGCCATTGCAATGACAGCGTCACCGTATAGATGACCATAGGTGTCATTGACGTTTTTAAAATCATCAATATCCATTACCATCAGCACGTAATCACGTCTGTCAGGATT
>JBJEIU010000315.1:0-7590 GCA_051877355.1 Hominilimicola sp. | reverse complement strand
GATTGTTGAACGAAAATAATCTTGGCGCAAGCTCATGCAGACTTATTCCGCACTCGTCACAGGCAAAATTCTGGCTGAACGGCATTATCTCTCCGCCGATTACCTCAACAAGCACAACATCACCCGTAAGGGAAATTGCCGTTTCAAGAGAATCCGTAAGACGCTGTGTTATATTATTGCGTATAATAAGTCTGTCTACAATAATTTCAATATTGTGTTTCTGCGTTTTTTTCAGATCTATATCCTCGCTCAAATCATACTGTATACCGTCAGCCTTTACACGCACATAGCCGCTTTTTCGGGCGTTTTCAAATACCTTTTTATGCTCACCCTTTTTTCCGTGAACAACGGGCGCCAAAACCTGAATTTTAGTACCCTCGCCGAGAGCCATCACAGCGTCAACAATCTGGTCTATACTCTGTCTTTTGACCTCCTTGCCGCATTTAGGACAATGCGGTATGCCTATTCTGGCATATAATAATCTTAAATAGTCATATATTTCTGTTACTGTACCGACAGTTGAACGCGGATTTTTTGAAGTGGTTTTCTGGTCTATGCTGATTGCAGGTGACAAACCTTCTATATAGTCAACATCAGGCTTGTCCATCTGACCAAGGAACATTCTTGCATATGACGACAGCGATTCAACATAGCGTCTTTGTCCCTCGGCATAAATAGTATCAAATGCAAGAGAAGATTTTCCCGAACCTGAAAGTCCAGTAAGAACCACAAGCTTTTCACGGGGTATTTTTACATCAATATTTTTCAGATTATGTTCCCTTGCGCCTTTGATTATAATGTCTTTTTCCATTTTCCTATACCTCTATTGTAAGTAACACGTACCCATTTCCCTTTGTCTCTCAAGTACGCCCTTTCTTTCCTCCATTGCAATTTTGAAATCCTCAAGCATTGACTGCGTAAAGATATTTTCAATCAGCGGATGCTCCGAATGGATAAGTGTCGCGTGATTGATAACTTCAAGTCTTTCGGATTCGCCAAATTCACGAATATCAATTATTTCTGCATTCTTCCCCGTTTCTTCCTTAATCATCTGTTCAACATTGTAAATTTCCTGCATTGTGATATTTCTGTCACAAAAGCAAATAAAATCAACAGTATCATCATTTTCAATCATGTAAATAACCGGCGTCAGTATATTTTGGGAAATTATTTTCGCCATTTTATCTGTCAGTTCGCGTGTCATGTTACTCACTCATTTCCTTTTCCAATTTTCTTATTTTGTCACGAAGAACGGCAGCTTCTTCAAATTCAAGATTATCAGCTGCTTTTATCATTTTTGCCTCAAGCTCGGCAATTACCTTTTCATAATTAATCACGCCGCTGTCGGGATGCTCCTCTTCATTTTCAACAGGCTTCAATGATTCAATAATATCGCGTATATCCTTTTTGATTGTTTTCGGAACAATTCCATGCTCCTCATTGAATTTTTGCTGTAAGCCTCTTCGTCGTTCTGTTTCGTCAATTGCGCGGCGCATGGAGCTTGTTATTGTATCAGCATACATTATAACCTGACCCTCGCTGTTACGCGCGGCACGGCCAATAGTCTGGATAAGCGACATTTCGCTGCGCAGGAATCCCTCCTTATCGGCATCAAGAATTGCTACAAGCGCAACCTCTGGAATATCGAGACCTTCACGCAAAAGATTAATTCCCACAAGTACATCAAACTCGCCCATACGCAAATCCTTTATAATTTCTGTACGCTCGATGGTCGTAATATCGGAGTGCATATATCTTACTCGTATACCCACGCCCGTGAGATAGTCCGTCAGGTCCTCTGCCATGCGCTTTGTAAGTGTTGTGACAAGCGTTCTGAATCCTTTTTCCGTACGCTTGTTTATCTCACCAATCAAATCGTCTATCTGATTTTCAGTCGGTTTTATGAATATTTCAGGATCTAAAAGACCAGTAGGACGGATAACCTGTTCTGCGACTGCGTTTGAATGTTCCTTTTCATAGTCAGCAGGCGTGGCGCTTGTGAATATAACCTGATGCAAGCGTTCTTCAAATTCCTCAAATTTAAGCGGTCGATTATCAGCCGCACTGGGCAGACGGAAGCCATATTTTATAAGTGTTTCTTTTCTCGCCTTGTCGCCGTTGTACATTGCACGCACCTGCGGCACTGTTACGTGCGACTCGTCTATTATCATAAGATAGTCCTCTGGGAAATAGTCAAGCAGCGTATACGGCGCGCTTCCAGGCGCGCGTCCGCTTATATGTCTGGAGTAATTTTCAATTCCCTGACAAAAGCCTATTTCCTGCATCATTTCAAGGTCATACATGGTGCGCTGTTCAATACGCTGTGCCTCAATAAGCAAATCACGTTCCTTGAAATATTTAACCTGCTCGCGCATTTCGGCTTCAATACCCGCAAGAGCAAGCATCATTTTATCGTTTGTCGTTACATAATGTGAGGCAGGAGAAATCACCGCATGCTGTCTTACGCCGACAATCTCGCCTGTGACAACATTTACCTCGCATATGCGTTCTATCTCGTCACCAAAAAATTCCACGCGTATTGCGTTTTCACCGTTATTTGACGGAAAAATCTCAACTACGTCGCCGCGAACTCTGAATTTATTTCTGACAAAATTGATGTCGTTGCGCTCATACTGCATGGCAACAAGCTTTTTCAGCAGCTCATCTCTGTCACGCTCCATGCCTACACGCAGCGAAAGCATAAGATTTTTATAATCCTCCGGGTCGCCCAAACCGTATATGCAGGACACACTGGCTACTATTATAACATCCTTTCTCTCTAAAAGCGCAAATGTAGCGCTGTGGCGCAGTTTATCAATTTCCTCATTGGTCATTGCATTTTTTTCTATAAAGGTGTCCGTCTGGGGAATATATGCCTCAGGCTGATAATAGTCATAGTAGGACACAAAAAACTCAACACAGTTATTTGGGAAAAACTCCTTAAACTCACTGCAAAGCTGCGCAGCAAGCGTTTTATTATGTGCAAGCACTATTGTTGGCTTGTTCACCTGCGCGATAACATTTGCCATGGTAAAGGTTTTTCCTGAGCCAGTTACTCCAAGCAATGTCTGAAATTTTTCACCGTTTTTCACTCCGTCAACGAGAGTCTGTATTGCCTGTGGCTGGTCTCCCTGCGGTTTAAATTCCGAAACAAGTTCAAATTTATCCATGCGGTTTCCCTTCTTATTAATTCAGCGATCTGAATTAATCAAACCGCTCATTTTTTCAGATTTCTTACAAGAATATTGACACGTCGTGCATTTACAGAGGTATAACGCTCTACGTTTTCCCTGACGGCAAACTGAATTTTTCGGCACACATCAAATATATTGCAGCCGTATTTCAATATAACCGTCATGTCAATATGTACGCCGTGACCTGTTTTTCTCAAATTTATGTTTTGGACTCTTTCAAGGCTTTCTATTTTGTTTGCCTCGTGTATGGCAATTTCGTTGATTACATTATCTGAAATTATATAATCACCCATATAACTGAAAGTGGGACGTACGATAGATTTGTCTGCGGCGGCGGTGTCAATCTGGGTATCAAGATTTTTCTGAAACCGCCTTAAAGGATGAAGAAAATATCCCGAAAATTCCTTTTTTATCTCAAAAGAAGGAACAGGTATGACGTGCTTACCCTCCACGGTTCGCATACGCAACGCCATATTCATTTCCTCTTGAGTTGCCACGTCCTCAATCCTTATAATCTGATCTATATTCCCTACCCCAATATTTTTAGCTATTTTATTAACCATTCCATCGGAGGTTCCGAGAATCATCAGACATTTTATATTATACTTTTTCAGTGCTCTGCGAATATCCGTAACCTGATAGGAACGCATAAACAGTGCGTGCTTTACAGATGCAATCTTGGTCGCTTCCTTCTTTGCGGACGAGCCTGCAATAACCTTACCGTGAGAAATAAGCAGTCCGTCATCTATAATAGCATCGGCGCCGTATTTTTGCGATACCATAACGCTTCTGTAGCTTTTTCCCGTTCCGCTCGGGCCGACAAATGCAATCACTTTCATAATAAATCCCTCATCTAATTCTTATTCTGCTTAATCTTATATGATAAAGTCATAAGCGGGTCAGACAAATGTACATTTTCAACTGCTATATCCTTATCAAAATTTAATTCCGTGTATGCAAAGTTCATAAGTCCCTTTACACCGCACCTTACAAGTAGTTCGGCAGTTTCCATCACCGCAGTCTTAGGTACAGTGAGAATCCCTATATCGACTCTGTTTTTACCGAGAAAATTCTCCAGATTATCCACCGACATTACTTCTATACCGTTTATGACAGTGCCGATTACATTTTCGTTATTGTCAAATATTCCTACAAGTTTGAAGCCTCGTTTTTCAAATGCTCCGTGACTGGCAATAGCTCTGCCGAGATTACCTGCGCCGATTATTACAGTGGTATCACCGTCATTTAGTCCAAGTATCTCTCCTATTTCATTGTAAAGATGCTCTACGTTATAGCCGTATCCCTGCTGACCGAAGCCGCCGAAATAATTAAAATCCTGTCGTATCTGAGATGCTGTGACATTCATCTTGACACTGAGTGCATTTGAAGAAATGCGCTTAATGTCCTGCTTTATCAATTCACCGAGATAGCGGTAGTACCTTGGCAGACGCTTTACCACAACTGCCGGAACCTTTTTCTCCTTATCATTCATGTCATACATACCCCTTGTTAATTATATGTCAATAATTATATCACATTTTCTGCGGTTTGTACAGCCCCTTTTATTAGTATTTTTAAGCAAGAAAAAATCGGACGAAAACATCCGATTTTTCTGAAATATATTCATATCACGAATTCTGCTTTGTGTAGTTCAGAAGTCCGCCTGCGTAAAGCATTTTCTTTTGTCTGTCTGACAAATCAACGTTTACGTCAAAGTCGAAGCCTTTTGTAACGTTTGTAACCTTAACAATGTTACCTGCGGCAATCTGCTTGCCTACATTTTCAATCTTAAGTTCATCCATCTGGTCAATCTTATCGTAATCTGCCTCGTTTACAAAGGTCATTGGAACGATACCGGCATTTATAAGATTAGCCATGTGTATTCTTGCAAATGACTTTGTAATTACAGCCTTAACTCCAAGATAAAGCGGCGCAAGAGCAGCATGCTCTCTTGAAGAACCTTGACCGTAGTTTGAACCGCCGACAATTATACTCTTTCCAAGCTCAAGCGCTCTGTCATGGAACTTTTCATCACATACTGCAAAGCAATATTCTGAAATCTTCGGAATATTTGAGCGAAGCGGAAGAATTTTTGCGCCAGCCGGCATAATATGGTCTGTTGTGATATTGTCGCCAACTTTAAGCGAGCATTTTGCGTCTATTGTTTCCGCAAGAGGCTCTGATACAGGAAATGGTTTGATATTTGGACCTCTGAGTACCTCAACGCTGTCCATGTCCTCCGCAGCAACGGGCGGAACTATCATGTTGTCGTTTATTGTGAACTTGTCGGGAAGCGTTATATCAGCCGCTTCACCAAGGCTTCTCGGGTCAGTGAACACACCTGTAAGCGCTGAAACGGCTGCTGTTTCGGGGGATACAAGATAAATCTGACCGTCCTTTGTGCCGCTTCGACCCTCGAAGTTTCTGTTAAATGTTCTGAGTGAAATGCCCTTTGAGTTAGGTGACTGACCCATACCAATACAAGGTCCGCATGCGCTTTCAAGAATTCTTGCGCCCGCGTCAATCATTATAGCCAATGCGCCGTTGTTTGCAAGCATATTAAGCACCTGCTTTGAACCCGGAGCGATTGCAAGGGACACGTCTGGATGAACTGTCTTGCCCTTTAGAATATGCGCAACCTTAAGCATATCAAGAAGTGATGAGTTTGTACATGAACCTATACAAACCTGATTAATCTTCTTGCCCTCAAGCTCCCTGATTGACTTCACGTTATCCGGTGAATGAGGACATGCCGCAAGAGGTTCCAGCTCACTCAGGTTGATTTCAACAACCTCATCATACACAGCGTCAGCGTCTGCACTCAGCGGTGCATAATCCTGTTCTCTGCCCTGTGCTTTCAAAAATTCAAGAGTTATTTCGTCTGACGGGAAAATTGATGTTGTTGCGCCAAGCTCTGCGCCCATGTTTGTTATAGTTGCTCTTTCAGGAACAGAAAGAGTCTTAACACCCTCGCCGCAGTATTCGATTACCTTCCCTACGCCGCCCTTTACAGACAATCTCTTTAATACCTCAAGAATAACGTCCTTTGCAGCAACCCATGGCTGAAGCTTTCCTGTAAGATTTACCTTAACAACCTTCGGACATGTAATATAGTAAGTACCGCCACCCATCGCAACAGCAACGTCCATACCTCCTGCACCGATGGCAATCATGCCGATACCGCCGCCTGTAGGAGTGTGGCTGTCCGAGCCGATAAGCGTCTTTCCGGGAATACCGAAACGCTCAAGGTGAACCTGGTGGCAGATTCCATTGCCGGGGCGTGAGAAATATATACCGTGCTTTTTGCAGACACTTCCGATAAATCTGTGGTCATCCGCATTTTCAAAGCCGTTTTGCAATGTGTTATGGTCAATATATGCAACTGAACGCTCTGTCTTTACTCTAGGTACACCCATTGCCTCAAATTCAAGATATGCCATTGTGCCTGTGGCGTCCTGAGTAAGAGTCTGGTCAATTCTGATACCGATTTCAGAGCCTTTTACCATCTCGCCCTCAACAAGATGAGCGGACAATATTTTTTCTGTTAATGTAAATCCCATTATAATCCCTCCGATAAATTTTCTATATGTACTATTTTAATACAAGCGGTCGGTGTTTGTCAAGTATAACACCACTATTAACACAACCAATATATTGCGCATATTATACATCGGAGGTGTGGAAAATGCTCAATATATGTATTTTGTCAGTAGTTATGATATTCTGTGTACTGGGAATTTATTTCCTGATAAAAGAGATTACATCGTTTATACTGAAAAACGATATAAAATCTCAGGTAATACTTGAAATCCATGATAATTCCAACGAAGCGGAAAATGCGCTCAGAAGCATTTTGTCAGCAAATCCAAACAGTGATATTACTGTAATTGACAAAAGTAATAACAGCGAAATAAACACTATTTTACATAAGTTGTCTGAAGACAACAGCAGAGTACATATAAAATAAGTCAGGGTTTGATGCCCTGACTTATTCTATATGTTTCGTTGCAGATTTTAGAATGGTTACTGATATAATATCACTGTGAAATAATTATTTTGTCTATGCCAATCGCGCGCTGCTCCGGACCGGGGCAGCTGTTCGCCGATGAAAGTTCTATCGCGGCTATGTTTGTAATTAAATCTGTTGAAATACTTGTTTCAATCGGATTTCCGTTTCCGCTTATTGTAACCTTGCCGCTATCCTTTTCGATATTTATGACAACATCTGTCCATGTATCTTTCAAAACAGCGCCGCTAAGCGTTGCTCCGTCGGAAGTATATAAATCCGTCCAGCAGTAATACAGTTTGAGCACTTCCTGATTGGCGGAATTTTTAAACGTAATATATCTGTACTGTCCCGCCGTATTTTCACCGCTCCACGCATTTGAATAAGTGA
>JBJEIU010000314.1:0-1642 GCA_051877355.1 Hominilimicola sp. | reverse complement strand
TCCCGTTTATAAAGCTTGACGATATAGACGAGGTAAAGGCGGCGCTGGCAGAGGGGTACTGCGAGCCGGGCGTATGCGGACCGAGAGTGAGAACGGTTACATCATGTCAGGGCAAGGAAATCTGTCCGAGCGGATGCATTGATACATATGCACTGGCGGAGGAACTGAGCGAACGCTATTTTGCAAAGGAACTGCCGCATAAGTTCAAATTTGGTGTTACGGGCTGTCAGAATAACTGCCTGAAAGCCGAGGAAAACGACGTGGGCGTAAAGGGCGGAATAGAGGTTAAATGGATACCCGATAAATGTATCAACTGCGGCATATGTGAAAAGGTCTGTCGTACGAATGCAATTTCCGCAGAGAACGGAAAAATCGTACTTGACGAAAGCAAGTGCAATTACTGCGGACGGTGTACAAAGGCATGTCCTGTGGACGCATGGGAGAACAACGAGGGATATATTTTGTCTTTCGGCGGACTGTTTGGCAACAGAATTCACAAGGGCGAGGAAATCGTGCCGATTATACACGACAAGGAAACACTTTTCAGAGTTATTGACGCGGCTGTGGGATTTTTTGAGGAATACGCAAACGCGGGCGAAAGGTTTCGTCTGACGATTGAGAGAATAGGCGAAGAAAAATTTAAAGAGAGAATACAGGAGGCTTATAAGAATGGCTGATGAGATTAAAATAGACGATTATGTTGACATTACCGATGTGGTATGTCCTGTGACTTTTGTAAAGGCAAAGGTTGCGATTGAGGAGCTTGGAACAGGACAAATTTTGTCTGTGCATATGAATGACGGCGAGCCTGTTCAGAATGTTCCGCGTTCAATGAAAGAAGAGGGGCATAAGGTTTTAAAGCTTAATAAAAATGACGATGGAACATACGATTTAATAGTAGAGAAAGGTGAGGAATAATGAAACTAACGGTAACAGGAAATATAAAGGAATACAAGGACGGCTTGACGCTTAAGGAACTTGTCGAGATAGAGAATGTGGAAACACCCGAGTATGTCACAGCGTCGGTAAATGATGATTTGCTGAGCGCGCGTGATTTTGAAAAGACCGTATTAAATGACGGTGACAACGTTGAATTTTTATACTTCATGGGAGGTGGATGTTAAATGGCTTTTACAAACGAACAGATTGAAAGATATTCGCGCCATATCATATTAAAGGAGGTAGGCGCAAAGGGACAGAAAAAGTTACTTAACAGCAGCGTACTGATTATAGGCGCAGGCGGACTTGGTTCTCCTGCGGCAATGTATCTTGCGGCGGCAGGCGTCGGAACAATTGGTATTGCCGATGCGGACGAGGTGGATTTATCTAATTTACAGCGTCAGATTATCCACGCAACAAAGGACTTAGGCAAGGCAAAGGTACAGTCTGCAAAGGAGACAATGGAGGCTATAAACCCTGATGTCAAGGTGAATACATACCGCACGTTTGTCAGTGCGGACAATATTCTTGATCTTATAAAGGACTATGATTTTATCATTGACGGAACGGATAATTTCCCTGCGAAGTTTCTTATAAATGACGCCTGCGTTATGGCTAAAAAGCCGTTTTCACATGCTGGAATTATACGTTTCCAGGGACAGCTTATGACGTATGTACCGGGCGAAGGTCCATGCTACCGCTG
>JBJEIU010000313.1:0-1651 GCA_051877355.1 Hominilimicola sp. | reverse complement strand
GGCAAAGAGGAGGGTAAATATGCAGTGGTTCAAGGTTCCCGATAAGATTTATTTTGAGAACAATTCAATTCAGTATCTTGAGAAAATGCCAAATATTACAAGAGCATTTATCGTAACCGACCCCGGTATGGTGTCACTGGGATACGTTGATAAGATTTTGTATTATCTCAGAAAGAGACCTGACCACGTTCACTGTGAAATATTCTCGGACGTTGAGCCTGACCCGTCAATCGAAACGGTACAGCGCGGAGCGCAGATGATGGACGAATTCAAGCCTGATGTAATTATCGCACTTGGCGGCGGAAGTGCGATGGACGCCGCAAAGGGTATGTGGCTGTTCTATGAGCATCCGGACGTTGACTTTAATTCACTGAGACTTCGTTTCCTTGATATAAGAAAACGTGCGTTCAAGTTCCCGAAGATGCGCAATAAAGCTCAGCTTGTGGCTATCCCGACAACCTCAGGTACAGGTTCGGAGGTAACAAGCTTTGCGGTTATTTCAGATAAGAAGAATAACATGAAGTATCCTCTTGCTGATTATGAGCTGACACCTAACGTTGCAATCATTGACCCGCAGTTCGTAATGACGCTTCCGAAGAACGCAACGGCTGACACAGGTCTTGATGTGCTGACACACGCAATTGAAGCGTATGTATCTGTAATGGCATCTGATTATACTGACGGTCTTGCAATCAAGGCTATTCAGCTTGTGTTCAAGTATCTGCCGCGCGCATATAAGAACGGCGCTGAGGACGCGGAGGCAAGAGAAAAAATGCACAATGCAAGCTGTATCGCGGGTATGGCGTTCACAAACGCGTTCCTTGGATTAAATCACTCAATCGCCCACAAGATAGGCGGAGAGTATCACATTCCTCACGGACGCGCAAACGCAGTTCTTCTGCCGCATGTTATAAAGTACAACTCAGAGGTTCCGTCAAAGTTTGTTTCATTCCCGAAATATAACAAGTTTGTGGCTGACGAAAAGTATGCGGAAATTGCCGCGGCACTGGGACTTCCTGCAAAGAATACAGCAGAGGGTGTACAGAGCCTTATAGACGCAGTAGTTAACCTTATGAAAGAGGTTAACGAGCCGCTTTCGTTTGCAGAGTGCGGAATTGACGAGGAAATCTATATGAACAACCTTTCCGATATAGCAAACAAGGCGTTTGAGGACCAGTGTACAACTGCCAATCCGAAACTTCCGCTTGTTACGGAAATAGAGGAAATCATGAAGAAAGCATACAAAAACTGATAAAATTTGTATTGAAATATCAGGTTTAAAGGTATATAATGATTATGGAGTACGATTAATTCTTGTATTCCATAATCAATCCAGGGACTGCCGTATGGCAGTCCTTTTCCTGTTTATATCATTTATGTAACGTATAATAGTAATGCTGAAACGAAAAAATAATACAAATGTCATAAAAAAATGACGTATATTATGGTATAATGTAAACAATATAAGAAAATCGGAATATATTAATAATATGAGAGGAGCGATTTTAATGGAGGAAGTATTTGACAAAATAAAGGAGCAGGCTTATAAGGCAAAGGACGGCGCGGTTAAGCTGACTAAGACCGTTATTGATAAGACAAACAACGTGGTTAATCAGACAAAGCTTAAATTTGCCATAAGCGAAACAAAGGA
>JBJEIU010000312.1:0-1655 GCA_051877355.1 Hominilimicola sp. | reverse complement strand
GCGTCACAAAATTAAACGATGATTTTGATATATTCAATGATGCGTGCGCTTTTTACGGAGATACGCTTGTAATGCAGATTGGAAGAAGTGATGATGATTATGAGCTGTACGCCGCTGATTTGGACGGCGGAAGCCCGAGGATAATACACATGCCGGAAATTGATGAGGCAAAAAAGAGTTATAAAGTAAAATACCGCGAAAATGGTCAGGCAGGCTCAGGCACAGATACACATGTATATGAGGATATAAGTGATGAACGCTTTACTGTTTACATCCGCTATAACTGGTCAATTGACAAGGATGGTAATTACAGCGACGAGGGCGGCACATATATAAAGGACAGCACAGGAAAGGAAACCTTTGTAGGAGGTATAGGCTCTTGCTACCGTGTTAAGGATATACTGTATTACATGGCGGACGAAAATACCTATGAGCGTAATAACCGTGCTGTAATGACATACGATATGAATACGGGCGAGACAAAGAGAATTGTTGATAATATCAGATATATCGACTATAACGGTGACTATGTTAACGGAGATAGTTGGTTTACATATACAGATTTTGATTTTAATGTTTGGAGATATGATTTTGATACTGAAAGCGTATCGGAAATCTTCCCGAATGCAAGTTTAAAACATTACGGAAAGGTCGAAAGAATGCTTGGAACAAATACGGGCATGTATAAGGTCGATACCGACGGAAATTACTCGTTTGTAACGGACGAATACGCGTCGGATTGTCTGTATGTGGAAAACGGCGCGGAAGAGGGAGTAAATTTTTGAAATAATTTTGTGTATGTGATAAAAGGAGAAAGAATATGAAAAGGATAATATCAATCGCGCTGACGGCGGTGCTGATGTGTACATCCTTGGTGCTGCCCGCGACTGCGGCGACATGGGTGACGGTGTCTTCGTGGGCGTACAATGACGTGAGCAACTTCAAAAAGGAGGGCTTACTCCCCGAAAGCTTTGAGGACATTTCAGATTACACGCAGGATATAACACGAATGCAGTTTGCAGAGCTTATATATTCGGTGCTTATAAAGACCAAGCTTACGACAGGTTATGCTGATTATATATATTTTGATGACACGGACAGCAAAGCGGCAAATACGCTCAGAGCTATGACCATTGTCGAGGGTGAGATGCTTCTTGCTATAGAAAAAGAAAGCGGCGCGGCAATACGTAATAATTTCTATGGCGAACGTCTTATAACGCGTGAGGAAATGGCGTCAATGCTTTACCGTACGGCAAATGAAGTATGTAATCTTTATTTTGATGACTCATCTTCCGACATAGCAGATTGGGACGATATATCAGATTGGGCGCGTGAGAGCGTCAGCAAAATGCTGTCAAGCGGAATGTTGTCGGGTATGGAGGACGGACGTTTTGCGCCGAAGTCAAATCTGACAATAGAACAGGCGATAACGGCGGTATATCGCTTGTATAACAATATCCCAATAAACCCCGGCGCTGACGGCGCGAATATAAAGTCCAATGAAGAAATAACGGTGCAGAGCTATTCCAACGGAATAACGGAAACGAAAAAGGGAAATGTTCTGTATCTCCGCAATAACAGCGGTGTATTGATGGAATTTGAGACAGATATTTATTCAAATATCTACTGCGAAACAGTTGACGGTGTTATATATG
>JBJEIU010000311.1:0-1664 GCA_051877355.1 Hominilimicola sp. | reverse complement strand
GCGCGGCATTGTCTGACCTCCCGTTGTTTTTACGGCCGTATGTATTTTGCTTCCGAGCTGTCTGTAACGCGATATTATGTTTGATATTTCCCAATCGTTTATCGGGTCTGCGATGACTATCATCGCGTAATTTTTCTCGTTGTCATTTGAGTCGCGTATGCCGAACGCGAGCGGATCCAGCGTCTGCATAATACTGTTTTTTTCAATGCTGTTCTGCTCGTTGTTTCTGAAGGACGGAATACCCGTCACTGCGCCTATGCAGTCCATATTCTGTAACGGCACGATTACATCATCCGCACGTTCCTCTTTTGTCAGTATTTTAAGTTCCATGCCCGGCATAGAGCCGAAAGTCGCCTCGCGCACCTGCTCCAAAGCCTCCTCGGCGGTAATGCCTTGCTTATCGGAAGTTGTTCCGAGAAACAGCTTCGTTTCGCCCTCATTACGTATCAGCGCGAAAATGAGCCGATAATCCCATGCGTGCAGGCTTGACAGGACTCCCTGCCATCTTGAAAGTAAGTCGTAGCTTTCGTTTTCGTTCGGATGAATGGGTAGACGCGTTATCTGCATCCAATTCACCGCGCTTTTTTTACTTTTTTCATACGCGAATATCTTTTCGCCCGTGTCGTTGAGATAATCCCTCTCAAGTAGCTGTTCGAGAAGTGTCTGATAAAATGTGTCGGGTACCGTAATATCAAGATCTATTTCCTGATTTTTCAAGCTCAACTCCTTAAGCAAGTCCTTTGTTTTGACATCGACAAAAATATCGTCTTTGAACTTTCCCATAGCTTAAACCTCCTGTCACTTTTTCTTATATTTTACCATAAAGCCATGTCTAAATCAAAGCTTTTTTTGTTGAAAATGATTATATTATTGATTACAATTATCATTATATCATACGTTTTTTCGCGTCGGTCAAACGCTTATCCGTTTTCATATAAATTATTTCGCTTGTTCCTCGCACAGTCGCAGACGCAGTTACGCCGTTTTATTTATTGTACCATACCGGTTTTTCCCGTTCTACGGTTATTCTGCTCTAAAAGAGTTTTCACGCGCGGTACATTTGAGAAACAATTTCCCGCAAATCCTCGTCAAGATATGTCATGGCTTTATCTATAATCTCGTTTGGAATACCGTAGTACCCCTCCGCCATCGCTCCGGCGATTGCGGCAATGGTGTCGCTGTCGCCGCCGATGGATATTGCATTTCGGATTGTGTCCTCAAAGTCCCCCGCCTCTAAAAAGGCGAGTACCGCCGGCGCGATTGTACCCTCGCAGGTCAAATCAAATTTATAAACCTTACGCAGCTCGTCAAGGCTGTCGGGGATTTTATAGTAATCCCTCTCCATTACAGCCCTTATCTCGTCCTTCGGGCGTTTTTTCCGCGCCATAAACGCCGCCACAGCCGCCGCCTCCGCGCCCTTTACGCCATCGGGGTGGTTATGCGAAACCTCCGCCGACATCCGCGCATACTTTTTCACGTCCTCTATATCGTCAAACAGGTACGCGCACGGAGACACGCGCATTGCCGCGCCGTTAGACCAACTGTTATAGGGCGTCATGTCGTCCGACAAGAGCCACGCGCGCGTGCGGTTGCTAAAGCCGGCCGAAGCGTATTTTCTGCCGTACTCCTTAATCTTTCCGAGAACTATACCCTTAAAATCCGCG
>JBJEIU010000310.1:0-1672 GCA_051877355.1 Hominilimicola sp. | reverse complement strand
CTCAGTCGGGAATACCTATCTATACAACTAAGGGTAAAAATGGCGGCATAAGCATACTTGATAATTTTGTGCTTGACAAATCACTTATTTCAGATAAGGAGCAATCGGAAATAATAACGGCTCTTGCTGCGATGTCGGCGCTGCCTAACATTGAAAAGACAGGAATAGAAAGTAAGTTATCATTGCTATTTCATAAGAACAATGCGTCATGGATAAATGTGGATTTTTCAGAGTGGGGCGCTTCGCAGCAGAATGTATTCGACAAACTGAAAAAAGCAATTATTGAAAAGAGAGTAACGGAATTGGAGTATATAAACAGTCGCGGACTTTTATCAAAACGCAGTGTTGAACCACTTCAGATGTGGTTTAAAAGCAGAACGTGGTATCTTATAGCCTATTGCCATAAAGCGGAGAATTACAGGATATTTCGTTTGTCAAGAATGAAAGAGATTAATGTAACGGAGCAAGTGTTTGAGCGTGATCTTGACAGCTTTGAATATGCCGGGGACAATGCATCTGTGCTGACTGCGGAGGTGACGTTAAGAATAAGTCCTGAAATGGAATACCGCATATATGATGAATTTCAGGATATTGAAAAGGACGATGACGGATATTTTATTGTAAAGATGAATTACCATGAGGACGAATGGCTGTATGGATATATAATGTCATTCGGAGAATACGTGCGGGTAATAGAGCCTTTAAGAATAAGGAATATAATAAAAGAAAAAATGCAGAATTCTTTAAAAAATTATTTATAATATGACATACAGATGTCATATTAAGTATGTTATACTCTTTATATCAGATATAAGGAGGATAACAAAATGAATTACGAAATTGTGGAAATTGCAGAAAAGAAAGTGGCTGGCATATCGGCAGTGGCGAATTTAAACGCGCCTGAGTCGTCAGGGGTTATCGGCGGACTGTGGGAGAAATTTTACGGCGGTGTATATGCTTCCATACAGGGAAAAATAAACGAAAAGTGTATAGGTCTATATACCGATTATAAAGAAAACGGCGATTACAAGGTTATGGTGTGCAGCGAGGTGGACAGCAATGGACAGACTGCTGAAACTATGACCATTCCCGCGGGGAAATATGCCAAGTTTGTTGTAAAAGGCAATATTGTAACGGCGGTACAGGAATTCTGGCAGAATCTTTGGGAGATGAAGCTTGACCGAACGTTTGTGTGTGACTTTGAGGAATATCAGGGCGGCGAAGATATGGATAATATGGAAATTCATATGTATATTTCGGTGAAATAGTTTGACAAATCTACATGAAAATGTTATCATTTTTATGTGGATTTTTTGGAAAGGAATGATATATATGTCAATCACAAAAACAGCTTTCGGCAAGACGCCTGACGGTGAAAAGGTGTATTCATACCTGCTTGACAACGGAAACGGTCTAAGTACAGAAATACTTACATACGGCGGTATAATCAAAAATTTGTATGTAAATGATAAAAAGGGAAATAAGACCGACGTGGTACTGGGGCGTGAAACACTTGAGGATTATCTGCAAAATGACGGTTATCTCGGCGCGCTTATCGGCAGACACGCAAACAGAATTGCAAGGGGACAGTTTGAGATAGGCGGCGAAAAGTACAGCGTAGGCATAAACGAGGGACATAACAGCCTGCATGGTGGAAATAACGGCTTTGATA
>JBJEIU010000309.1:0-33340 GCA_051877355.1 Hominilimicola sp. | reverse complement strand
AAATACCTCCCAAAAAGGAAAAAGAAAAAACAGCCTATGATATTGAAATTGAAAATCTTCAGAATAAATTATCATCGGCTATGGGAACAAAGGTAAAAATAAACCATAGTCCCAAAAAGGGCAAAATAGAAATTGAATACTACGGAAACGATGATTTGGAACGTATCCTGGAATTTTTTAAGATAGAAGGAGAATAAACAATGACAATGGACAGTAACACTTTGCTATTTATAGCACTTGCTATAATGATGATTTTGATTATCATCTGCTTTATACTGAATGCTGTAAATTCATCAAAAATCAGCACAATTATGGATTATTCCGATGACGGCGACATTATCAGCGCCCTTAAGGACTATTATGACAAGGTTGATGACCTGTCAAAAACTGTAAATGATACTTCCGATGCTGTTCTCATGTCAAGGCTGGCTAATTGTGAAAACGATTCAAACATTTCACTTAAAAAAATCGGACTTGTAAATTTTGATGCGTTTGATGATGTTAAAGGTAAGCTTAGCTTTGCTCTTGCAATTCTTAATAATAATAATGACGGTCTTATTTTAACATCTCTTTACGGTCACAACTCATGCAATACATACGTGCGTGAGGTGGTAAGCGGTGAAACACCTGTAAAGCTGCTTGATGAAGAAAAGGCTGCACTTAATCAGGCTAAAAATAAGTTAAAGAGGGCTGATGAATAATGACAAATAAGAAGAATGACAATAAATCACTGTTTATATATACGGCATTAATATTTTTTGTGGCTGTAGTTCTTATAATTCTATCATTTTTCGGTCAGACAAATCTGAAAAAAAGTCAGCCGAAAATTGAGGAAAATACGGAGCAGACACAAGCTGTTTCAGGTATAACTGAAAAGGCAGCCATTTTAAGTGAAGAAAATAAAAATCTTCTTGAGGAAAACAATAAACTTAAGGCTGAAAATGAAGAGCTTATACAGAAACAGACTACAAATGACCTGCTTCTGAGTGCAAACGGATATTTTACACTCGGCGATAGCGCAAAGGCTTTTGAAATGCTCAACGCAGTTAATTATGATGAGCTTTCGGTAGACCAGAAAATAATTTACGATAATATTAAAAACAATATACAATGAAAGGACAAGATTTAAAATGTTAGACATCAAAATTCTAAGACAGGAACCCGAACGTATAAAGGAGGCTCTTAAAAAGCGTAACAACGACCTTGACATAGAGCCTGCAATAGAACTTGACAAGCAGAGACGCGCTATACTTACAGAGGTTGAACAGAAAAAGGCAAAACAGAATGAAATCAGCAAGAAAATTCCTCAGATGAAAAAGGCAGGGGAGAATACTGACAGTATTTTTGCCGAAATGAAGGAACTGAGCAATGAAATAAAAGCTGATGATGAAAAGGTGAGAGATATTGACGAACAGCTTCGCAATTTTATGCTGAGAATTCCGAATATTCCGAACAGCGAAGTTCCTGTTGGCGCAGACGACAGTGAAAATGTTGAAATAAGAAAGTTCAGCGAGCCAAGAAAATTTGACTTTGAGCCAAAGGCTCACTGGGACATCGGTACAAACCTTGATATTCTTGACTTTGAGCGCGGCACAAAAATCGCAGGCACGCGTTTTACAGTTTATAAGGGACTTGGTGCAAGACTTGAAAGAGCCGTAATTCAGTTTTTCCTGAATACCCATACAGATGAATCAGGTTACAAGGAAATATTCCCGCCATATATGGTAAACAGAGCCTCAATGACGGGCACAGGTCAGCTTCCAAAGTTTGAGGAAGACGCTTTCAAAGTTGTAAACAATGGTTTCTTCCTTATTCCTACAGCGGAGGTTCCTGTAACAAATCTTCACAGAGATGAAATTCTTGATGGAAATCAGCTTCCTATAAAATACTGCGCATATTCAGCATGCTTCAGAGCAGAGGCAGGCAGCGCCGGACGCGACACGAGAGGTCTTATAAGACAGCATCAGTTCAACAAGGTTGAACTTGTTAAGTTTGTTAAGCCGGAAAACAGCTATGACGAGCTTGAAAAACTGACAAATGATGCCGAAAAGCTTTTGCAGAAGCTTGGAATTGCCTACAGGGTTGTATGCTTGTCAACAGGAGACCTTGGTTTTTCATCTGCAAAGACATATGATATTGAAGTATGGATGCCGAGCTATGGAAGATATGTTGAAATTTCATCATGCTCAAACTTTGAAGACTACCAGGCAAGACGCGCAAACATCAAGTATAAGGAAAATCCAAAGGACAAGGCGCAGTTCGTTCATACTCTTAACGGCTCAGGTCTTGCAGTAGGCAGAACAGTTGCGGCTATTCTTGAAAATTATCAGAACGAGGACGGCACTGTTACAGTTCCTGAGGTTCTTGTTCCTTACATGGGTACGGATAAGATTACAAAATAGTAATTAACAGATATTGCGGACAAATTTTTGTCCGCTTTTCTGTATTCATATATTGTGGTTAAAAAATTTTTTATAACAACATATAGTTACTGTTTTATGTAAACCAAATTATGATTTTGATTGACTTATCAACATGGTAATTTTTTCACTTATCAACGCAAGAAAGACCTTAAAAGGTGATTTCAAAATAAGTTATCCACGTTATCCACACAGTTATCCACACTTTTAGGATAATAATCAAATCTTAAAAAATGGCTTAGATATGCGATTTTACGTGGTTTACAAATTAAAATTACATATTTTTACCAATTAAAACACCATTTTAGGGTAAAAAATGTGGATAAATCGGTTTTATTTATAAAAAATCTGATTTTAACGGCGTTTTTTAATTTTTTTAGACAGCATAAAGTTATCCACATTGTGTGCATAAGTGCATGGATAAATGGAAAAACTAAATTTTTTATATTTCGGAGGAATAAACGTGATTACACAGCGTTTAAAATGTATAATTGACCACACAAACGGAGCGAGAATTGCAGACATAGGAACAGACCACGCATATATTCCAATACACATTATTCAGAATGATATGGCGGAATATGTTATCGCAGGCGATGTGCGTCAGGGACCTGTGGATATTGCAAGAACAAATGTTAAAAAAAACAATTTGTCTGATAAAATTGAGGTGCGTCTCGGCAGCGGTCTTTCAATTTTAAAAAACAGAGAAGTTGATACCATTATAATTGCAGGCATGGGCGGACAACTTATAAGGGAAATTATTGACGCTGATATTGAAATTGCGAAGGAATGTAAACTTGTTTTGCAGCCGATGAACGCTCAGTATGAACTGAGAAAATATCTTATTTACAATAATTTTAAAATTAATGATGAAGACCTTGCCGTCGAGGGATTTAAGGTTTATAACGTGATGAATGTGCAGAGCGGCGTGCAGGATAAATTTGAAAATGACTTTGAATATCAGATACCTAAATATCTACTAAATCATAAATATTTTCGTAATCTTTATGATAAAAAGCATCGCGAATTTACAAAAGTTATACGCGGTCTTGAAAATTCAAAGGAAGTTGACAAAGAAAAACTTGATTTATATAAATACTGGTTAGGAGAATTAGAAAAATATGAAAGCAAATAAAATTATAGAAATAATTGAAAATATCTGCCCCGAACGACTTGCATATCCATGGGACAACGTAGGTCTGCTGTGCGGTGACGGTGAAAAAGAGGTTAAAAAAGTATTTGTAACGCTTGACACTAACATAAACACAGTAAAAGAATCAGTTGAAAAAGGCGCTGATATGATAGTTTCACATCACCCGATACTTCTCGGTGGTATAAAACGTATTGACTATTCAACCTCAACGGGTTATATGATAAAACTTCTTATAGAAAACAATATTCCTCTTTTTGCCGCTCACACAAATATGGACACTGCAAAGGGAGGTATTAATGACAGACTTGCTCAGATGTTTTCACTTACTGATGTGAAAATTCTTGACCGGCACACCGATGATGAAACAGCAGGTTTGGGACGATATGGAAAACTTCACAATTCTATTAAATTCAGAGATTTTGCAGAAATGTGCGGTAAAATTTTAAATACTCCCGTCCGCGCGGCAGGTGATTTTGACAAAGATATAATAACTGTTGCGGTTGCTTCGGGAAGCTGTAGTGAAGTAATCCCTCTTGCAAAGGCAAAGGGCGCGGACGTTATTGTAACAGCCGATATGAAATATCACAATATGATCGATATGACAGAGCTTGGTATTTGCGTTATTGACGCAGGACATTATCCTACCGAGATATGCGTTATGGATATTTTTGCGGATATTTTAAAGAACACAGATGTTGAAATAATAAAATCCGAAAATAAGGATATTTTTAAATTTATTTGACATAAAAAAAGTAATATTGTATAATAACAAAAGAGTAAGTCAGACGATTGCGCCGATTTTCGGTGAGGAAAGTCCGGGCTTCACAGAGCAGGGTGCCGGCTAACGGCCGGTGAAGGCGACTTCAAGGATAGTGCAACAGAAAATAAACGCTTTTACATTTTAATTTGTCCATCTTGATTTCTAAGCTGTCCTTGCGTACACATGTACGCGGCAGACATCTTATCAACCGACCTGAACTAAATTTAAATGCAAAAGTAAGTGTGGAAATGTGCGGTAAGAGCGCACGGAGAAGATGGCAACTGAATTCTCGTGTAAACCCCACCCGAAGCAACTTTGGGAATGTTAAGCCTGCTCGGCGTGTTCCCTTGAAAGGCTAGAGCGCATTGGTAACTTTGCGTCGAGATAGATAATCGTCTAATACAGAACCCGGCTTATAGATTTGCTCATACTAAAATAACTGCTTTTCAAGCAGTTATTTTTTTATCGTACCTTTGCGGTTGTTTTTAATTTGGAAGTCAGAACCCGGCTTATAGATTTGCTCATACTAAAAAACTGCCTTTGGGCAGTTTTTTTATCGTATTTTTATATCACCATACCGCCGTCAACGTTTATTACCTGACCGGTAATAAACGCCGCGTCATCGCTTGCGAGGAAGCACGATGTTTTTGCGACCTCCTCGGGCTTGCCAATCCTTTCAAGCGGTGTTTCTTCAAATAATATTTCAAAATCCTCTTTACTCAAATGACTGTTCATTTCCGTTTCAATAACTCCCGGCGCAATACAGTTAACACATATTTTTGACGGTCCCAATTCCTTTGCCAGAGCCTTTGTAAAGCCTATGACAGCCGCCTTTGACGCGCTGTAATGCACCTCGCAGCTTCCACCCGTAATTCCCCACATGGAGGAAATATTTATTATTCGTCCACACTGCTTTGAAATCATATCATCTACAAACGCCTTTGTAACAAGGAACATTCCTTTTATATTCACGTCAAACATTCTGTCCCAGTCATTTTCAGAAATATCATTAAACAGCTTTTGCTGCGATATACCTGCGTTGTTTATGAGCACGTCTATTTTTCCATAATTCTCGTGGATGAAATCAGCCATTTTCTGAACCTCATCTGATTTTGAAATATCCGCCTTTATAATAACAGCGCCTGTTTCATTTTTTATTCTTTCGGCGTCAGACTGACTATTGTTATAATTAAGAAAAACCCTATAGCCTGCCTTTGTAAATTCATAAACACACGCTTTTCCTATTCCGCGGCTTCCTCCTGTTATAAGTACATTTTTCATCATTCATCCTCTGGTTTCATTTTTGGTATAAATACTCTTATAGGTTTCTTTTCTTCCTTAATACTTGATTTGTCAAGCGCCTCCTGCATAAAATGTTCCTGACAGTCCAGCCTTTTCTTGCCGCGTCTGTCCTTTGTATATACTCCGTCATGCTGAATATGCGCACGCATTGTATCGTTAAGCTGAATATCAAGCACTTGCATAACCTCTTTTTTCAAATTTTCATCATCAATAGGGAACATTATTTCAACACGTCTGTTCAGATTTCTCTGCATCCAGTCCGCGCTGGCACAAAATACATTTTCCTGACCATCGTTATAGAAATAATATATTCTCGTATGCTCCAGATACCTACCGACAATTGAACGGACAGTTATATTTTCTGAAAGTCCCTCAACTCCCGCGCGAAGCGCGCAAATTCCACGTACAATCAAATCAATTTTTACACCGCTGCAGCTTGCCTTGTAAAGAAGTTCAATAATCTTCGGGTCAACAAGCGAGTTTACCTTTGCAATAATTCTCGCTTTTTTGCCCTCTTTTGCATGCTTTATTTCACGCTCAATCATTTCTTCGGTTTTTTTCCTGAGCCACAGCGGCGCAAGAATAAGTTTGTTCCAATGGGACGGTTCTGAAAATCCCGAAATCATATTAAAGAACGCACCTGCGTCATCGCCTATCTGCTTTGAACAGGTGAGAAGTCCCATATCGGTATAGAAATTTGCGGTTATATCGTTATAATTACCCGTTCCGAGATGGACATATCTTCTTATGCCGTCCTCCTCACGGCGCACAATTTCCGTAATCTTTGAATGGGTTTTCAAGCCAAGAAGTCCGTATATAACGTGACAACCCGCCTTTTCAAGTTTTCTTGCCCAGATGATATTGTTTTCCTCGTCAAATCTTGCCTTTAATTCAACAAGCACACTGACCTGCTTACCGTTTTCTGCCGCGCGTGAAAGAGCCTCAATAATCGGTGAATTTCCGCTGACTCTATAAAGTGTCTGCTTTATCGCAAGAACATTTTCATCAACCGCCGCCTGCTTAATCCAGTCAACTATCGTTGAAAAGCTGTCATAGGGGTGGTGAAGAAGAATATCTCCCTCTCTAATTTTTTCAAATATATCAGCGTTCTGCAATTCAGGTCTTACCTGCGGTTTGAACGGCTTATATTTAAATTTTGAAAAACCGTCCTCGCTGTATAGCTTATTCAAGAACGTAAAATCTATCGGACCGTTTATTTTATAAATATCATCATTTTTAACCTTTAATTCTTTTTTGAGTATTGAAAGAAGCTCGCCCTTTATATTACAGTCAACCTCAAGACGTATTACACCGCTTCTTTCACGCTCTTTTAAGCTTTTTTCAATTTCAATCAACAAATCCTCGCTGTCGTCCTCATCAATCGGAATATCCGCGTCACGCATAACCCTATACGGATATGAGCAAAGAACATCATAGCCCATAAACAGCATCGGCAGAAATTCCTGCACAATTTCTTCAACCAGTATAAACTGATTTTTCCCGTTTTCAGACGGCAGCTTTACTAATCTTTTAAAAATTGACGGTATCTGAACGGTTGCAAACGCCTGTTCTTTCTTTTCCTTTTTAATAAGCGCGCAGATATTCAACACCTTATTTTGTATAAGCGGAAACGGTCTTGACGAGTCCACCGCCATAGGCGTCAAAACAGGGTATATTTCATTTTTAAAATATTTTTCTATAAACCTTTTCTGTTCATTCGAAAGCTGTTTTCTGTTGAGTATTGATATGTTTTCCATTGCAAGCTGCGGCAGAAGCAGTTTTGAATATGTATTATACTGAGCCTCAACCATATTATGTGTCTTTTCCGAAATCTTTTCAAGCTGCTCTGTCGGCGTAAGCCCTGACGCGTCCTTTTTCTTATAGTCGGATATTTCCATATTTTTTAGCGACGCAACACGCACCATAAAAAACTCATCAAGATTTGAGCTTGTTATAGCAAGAAATTTAATACGTTCAAACAAAGGATTTTCCTTATCCCTCGCCTCATGCAGCACACGCAGATTAAAATCAAGCCATGAAAGTTCTCTGTTTATATAATTTTCACTTTTGCTGTAATCTTCCATTTTATTTCAACCCCTTCTTCATAAGAACTGCCTTTATACCAAACACTTCCTCAAAAAATTCCTGCGATATATTAAATTCTCTGTTTTCGAGAGTTATATCATCATCGCTGTAAGCCGTTATAATAAGATTTCCGTTACGTATAACAGATTTTACATCTTTTATCTTCTGGTTATATTCCACATCAAGCGCCTTTGAAAGAGAAAGGATTGCCGCAAGCTTTGATATAAGCAGCTTTCTGTTTTTGGAATAATAATTATATTCCTCAAAATTAAATACTCCGTTCTGAAACAATACAACACAGGATATTATTTCATGCTCCTTCTGTGAAAGACCTATAATTGGATTTGCCTTTATAATATCATAAGAATATTTGTTATAATCATTTATATTTATATAATAACCCGTATCTGCAAATATTGAAGCAACCTTTAAAAGCACAAGATGTCTTTTTGAAAGTCCGAATCTCTTTGAAAGCGTGGTCATAAGGCATGTACCTATATCTATGACCTTATTGTAATGGCTGCGGCTTACATCATATTTTCCTGCGTAATATTTTGCGCTGGAAATTATATCGTCTGTAAATATATGTCTTGTATGAGTATAGGCATTTTTCTCCACATACTCGACAAGTATTCCGTCCACAAGTGATATATCGGGCGCAATAATTATCTTATCCTTTTCATTGCCTATAAACATTTTATAAAAAAGTATCGAGGGAATAGTAAGCTGCGCTGTTTCATATGGTATTTCATATTTATCGGATATATAGTCTATTCCTCTGTCCTCTATTAGCCTATACGCATTGTCAAGGTCACTTATTGTGATATTATCGTTTTCCGTATCGCATATTCTCTTTATATACTTTATCTGATTTCCCATTGCTACAAAATATTTATAGTCGGGATTTTTATAAAACGCCTTTTTATAATTATTTATGTTTGACTTTATAAAGTCCTCAAGCATTCCAATATTGTTGTTGCAGGATAAAAGTTCCAGTACTCTCAGAGAGCCTGTGGGGATATTCTGTGAAAATTTAAGCGCGGAACCTTCATAATACGATACCTGCATACTTCCCGAGGACACATCAACTATAACAGCGCCCGCCTCAATAATATTATCAAAATAATCATTTTGCAGAGCAAACGCCTTATTATGAAGAAAACGCTCCTCCTCGTTTGAAATTATATTTACCTTTATTCCTGTTCTTATATTAATTTGGTCAATTATATATTCGCTGTTTGACGCCTCCCTTACGGCAGTGGTGGCATAGCATACATAATCGTCCACACCGTAGCCTTTCATTATACGCAGATATTCCTCAAAGCAGCCGCAAATCCTGTCAACCACGCTGTAGCTTATTTTTCCCGTTGCATATGCTTCCTTGCCAAGCGTTATATCGTAATTAACCGTATCAAGAACAGATATGCCGTTCTTCTTCGAAATTTCGGCTATCTTCATGCTTATTCCCGTAGACCCTAATTCTATCGCTGCAAAAACCTTGTATCTCGGCACTTTTTCTCATATCCTTTCCGCTCATTTTAAATAATCACATAATCTTTCTTTAATTATACATAATTATAAAAAAAATCTCAATATTTTTCTTGATTAATTTACTTAAATTTGATATCATAGAATGTAGACTGAAAAATATTATTATACGTTTGTTTTTCGCCAAATATGTTAAAAATGTAACAAAAGGAGGAAATATGATGGATATGGATATAACTGAAATATGGGACAAAACACTTGTAAGTGTAAAGAACAGTATTAATTCCACTGTGGGCTATAATGTACATATAAAAGTATCAAAGCCTGTTTCTCTTATAAACTCTATATTTACCATTTCAGTACCCACATCAATAAATAAAAATATGATAGAATTCAGATATAAGAATTTTATCGAATCCTCTCTTGAAAAGGTTACAGGTCAGAAGCTTTCACTCGAAATAATTGTCGGAGAAGACGTTATTGAGGAAAAGCCCAAAAACGAACAGACCAATACTATATTTAATAATAAGGAAATGAGCCTTTACAGCGTTAATCCAAAATATACATTTGATAATTTTGTTGTAGGCTCATCAAACAGCGTCGCATATGAGGCGGCAAAGCGCAGCGCGGAATATCCGGGACAGCTTGATAATCCTTTATTTATCTACGGTAACAGCGGACTTGGAAAAACGCATCTTATGCACGCTATAGGTAACAGGATAAAGGAAAAATACTCGGACGCAAATATAATATGCGTGCCTTGCGAGAGGTTTACCAATGAATTTATAGTAGCTATAAGAGAAAAGACTACCGATAAATTCCGCAGCAAATACAGAAGCGCCGATGTTCTTCTCGTAGACGATGTACAGTTTCTTGAGCATAAGGAAGCCGTACAGGAGGAATTTTTCCATACGTTTAACGAGCTGTTTTCACTGGGCAAACAGATTGTACTTACCAGTGACAGACGTCCTGTTGAACTGAAAACTCTTACCACAAGAATGATAACACGCTTCGGACAGGGATTTACCATAGATATTTCGCTTCCAAATTATGAAACAAGAATAGCAATTTTGCAGAATAAAGCGCTTGACCACAACATAAAAATTGATGAGGACATTCTCGGATATATTGCAGACCATATACGTTCAAGTATACGTGAGCTTGAGGGCGCGCTGCTTAATGTAATATCAATGTCAGAAATAAAGCATTGTGATATAACTATGGACTTTGTAAAGCAAACACTCGAATCCGTTATTTCAAGTGACGATTCTGCTAAAATCAGTCCTAAATCTATTATACAGAAGGTTTCAGTGTATTATAACATTTCTGAAAACGACATAACGGGTAAAATCAAAACAAAAGATATTGCCGTTCCTCGTCAGGTGGCAATGTATCTGTGCAGAAAGCTTCTGAGTATGAATGATACAACGATTTCCAGAGAATTTTCAAAGGACAGAACGACAGTCAAGCATAATATAGAAAAGATTGAATCGGAAATCAATACAAACGAAACTCTTAATTCCGATGTGACATATATAACAAGGGACTTAGAGTCAATGTAGAGGATAACTTTTGGAAATGTGCGTGGATAAAAAATATGTAAATTTATGTAATTTATATACAGCGGATAAATTTAGATTATCAACGTTAAATACTGCATGGAAAAGTTGATAAATTTTGGCTTGTCTGCTTTATTTAAACTGCTTTTCCAACAATCCACACCGCTTATTACTGTTATTATTAAAATATATAATATTATATATATAAATATATAGACAAAAACATCAATTTAGTAATGTTGATAAATTTATACACGAGGAGATAAGAAAGATATGAAACTCATTTGTAGCAAACCACAGCTTGTGGATATTATTAACACAGTTCAGAGAGCTATCGCTCCAAAAACAGCGCTTCCTATACTTGAATGTATAAAGATAGATGCAAACGGTGACGGAAATGTTGTTTTCACAGGTAACAATATTGATTTATGTATTGAATACAATACAAAATGCACCGTTACAGAGGGTGGAACAATAGCTCTTGCTTCAAAGATGTTCGGTGAAATTGTAAGACGTCTGCCCGAAGGTGACGTTACAATAAGCGTGAACCCGTCAAACTTTGTTACTAAGATAAAAAGCGGTTCAAGCGAGTTTAATATCCAGGGTATTGCTCCCGATGAATTTCCGTCTGCTCCCGTGCTTGATGAAAAATTCAGATTTTCACTTTCGCAGAAAAGCCTTAAAAAGCTTATAAGAAAAACTATAGCATTTGTGGCTCAGAACGAGGGTAAAAAGCCTGTTTTAACAGGCGCACTGTTTGAGATAAAGAATAATTATCTTAATGTAGTTGCTTCCGATGGCCACAGACTTGCGGTAGTTAAAGAGGAAATAAAGGAAAGCGTGGAAAATAATAAATTTGTCGTTCCGGGAATGACATTAAGAGAGCTTTTGAAAATCCTTAAGGATGAGGATGAAAAGGTTGATATTATAGTATCCGACAGAACTGTCCTTATGGACTTCGGTTATTATCAGGTTTATTCAAGACTTCTTGACGGCGAATTTTTAAAGTATGACGCAATTATATCGGCTGTAAATACTCTGAGCGTTGTTGCTGAAAAGAGATATATAGTTGACAGCCTTGAAAGAGCGCTGCTTCTTATAAATGACGATATTTCGGCAAAGTCGGAAAATAAAATTCCTGTACGCTTTAATATTGCGTATAATAAAATTGACGTGTCATGTATAACAGGCAAGGGACAGGTTAATGATACCGTACCCGTTGAGCTTGAGGGCGGCGAGCTTTTAATAGGCTTTAATTGCAGATTTCTTCTTGATGCTCTTTCAGCCTGCGATGAGGATAAGGTAAAAATGGAATTTTCCGCACCCACAAGCGGCTGCTTCATAAGAAGCGTAAACGGCGACGATTCGTATATTTATATGATTTTGCCTGTAAGACTATATAATTAGAATGGATAAAATTGCCTATATTATTACTTTTTGCCGAGGGCAGAACACTCATACGGCACCTCGTCTGCAAAGCAACAATCTAAACAATTTTCTCTCAGTCTAAAAATAAGGAATTAATGTTATGAAAATTAAAACACTTAACAACTACTACAATGACGAAAACACATATATTGTTTATGATGAAAACACAAAGAACGGTATAGTTATAGACCCCGGCTATAAGTGTGACGGAATTTTAAAAGCCGCGGCAGATGATGGAATTAATATAAAATATATTTTTATAACCCACTGCCACTATGACCATATTTCAGACCTTGAGCCGCTGCGTGAAAAAACAGGCGCGCCTCTTGTCAGCAGCCGTTACGGAAGTATTAATATCGGTGACCCTGATATTAATCATTCAGTTTCGGGGCTTGGTTATGCTCTGTCTGCAAAAAAGAGCAATATAATTTTGCAGGATAACGAGGAGTTTGTTCTTGACGGACTTCATGTAAAATGTATCTATACGCCCGGTCATACAAACTGCGGCGCGTGCTATCTTTTTAATAATGAAAAGCTGTTTGTGGGGGATACGTTGTTTTTAAGAAGCGTCGGCAGACATGATTTGCCCACAGGTAATCTTGATGAGCTTGTTAATTCAATAAAGAATAAATTGTATACGCTTGATGATGAAATTGAGGTTTTTCCGGGACATGGGGGACAAACGTCAATAGGTTATGAAAAAAAATATAATATGTTTATAAAGGGCTAAGCTATGCTTATTGTTCAGAACGGTTACGAGTGCGATTATGAAATGAAACTTTTTTATGGGCTTTTTTTTGACGCGGAGGAGGAAGTCTGCGTATTTTCAAATTTTGAATATAAGGATAAGACTATAAATGTATACACAGAAATAATCTGCGGTTATGATACATATTTTGATGATTACTATTATAGTTTTGACACGGAAAATAAAACTCAGCAGCTTATAAAAAAGGTATTTACGGCTTCATGTACGAAGTCGTTTTGTCATGCGGCAAAAAAGATAAAGGATATAAATCTTCCGTGGGGTGTGATGTGCGGTATACGTCCTGCAAAAAATGTGCGCTCTCTTATGGAGGAGGGCTACAGCGACAGTGAGGTCGTTGAAATTTTAAAGGATATTTATGAGGTATCCGATGAGAAGATAGAGCTTGCGAAAACTGTCGCTGAAAATGAACAGGCATTACTTGATGAAATAGGAAAAAACAGCGTAAGCATATATATCGGTATTCCGTTTTGTCCCACACGCTGTCTTTACTGCTCCTTTGTTTCCACTGATATAAGAGTCAGCGGAAAATATATGGACGGATTTGTGGAAAAGCTGTTGATTGAAATTGATAAAACAGCGGAAATTATAGAAAAAATAGGCGCTTATGTCGAAAATATATATATCGGCGGCGGAACACCCACAACTCTTGAACCGCATTATCTAAAAAGTATATTTGACAGATTAAAAGAAAATTTTGATTTCAGAAAAATAAAGGAATTTACCCTTGAAGCCGGCAGACCTGACACAATAACAGAGGCAAAGCTGCTTGAAGCAAAGATGGGCGGAGTAAACAGAATAAGTATAAATCCGCAGACAATGAATAACGAAACGCTTGTTAAGGTGGGGAGAAAGCATACTCCCGATATGGTGAAAAACTGCTTTAATATGGCGAGAAAAATCGGTTTTGACAACATAAATATGGACTTGATTGCGGGACTTCCCGATGAAACCGTTGATATGTTTAAATATAGTCTTGATGAAGTTATAAATCTTGACCCTGAAAATATAACGGTTCATTCTATGGCAGTAAAGCGCGCCGCGTTACTTCGGTTTACCGATACGGAGTTAGCAAAGGCAAATGATATGAACGAAATGCTTTCCTATACACAAAAACGCATGGCGCAGACAGGCAGAAAGCCCTACTATATGTATCGTCAGAAAAATATTTCCGGTAACTTGGAAAATGTGGGTTATGCAAAAGACGGGTATATGAGCACTTATAATATAAACATTATGGAGGAAAAGCAAACAATAATTGCTCTTGGCGGCGGCGGAAGCACAAAGCTTGTGATGGGTGACAGGATTGAAAGAATTTTTAATTTCAAAGACCCGCTGGAATATATAAACCGCTTTGATGAAATTTTGCAAAAAAAAGACGAAATTCTTGAAATACTCGGAGGTAAAAAATAATGGCTGACGAAAGAGTAATAAATAAAATTATGACTGAATATGAGGAGCTTCGTATGAATGCGGCGAATGACAGAAAAAGACGTATTTATGAGGTTAACAAAAGCTTTCCGAGAATAGGTGAAATAGACAAGGAAATTTTCAGACGCGGACTTGAAAATACAAATAATATTCTGAAAAATCCTGAAAAAAAGGACGAATTTAACAGTGATTTCAAGGAAAATCTTAAAAGGCTCAATGATGAAAAGAAAAAAATAATACAGGAAAATAATATTCCTGACGATTATGATAAATATAAATATGTATGTGAGAGCTGTCATGACACAGGATATGACGACAACGGCAAAAAGTGCCAATGCTTTAAACAAAGGCTGATAAACGAAGCGTATTCAATGTCGAATATGTCAGAAATAATAAAGACGCATAATTTTGATACATTTTCCTTTGATTACTATTCAAAGCAGCCGTATGAAAACGGAATATCGCCCTATGAAAATATGACAAAGATATATAACAACTGTAAAAGGTTTTGTGATAATTTTGAAAATGAGACAAAGGGACTTGTGTTTTATGGTCCAACAGGTCTTGGAAAAACATTTCTTTCAAGCGCAATAGCAAAAAAAATTATGGACAGCGGTAAAACAGTTATTTACGTGAGAGCTACAAAGCTGTTTTCAATTTATGAGGATTATAAATTCGGCAGAAATACGGACAGGTCTGTTATAGACAATATTTATAATGCCGACTTGCTGATTATAGACGATTTGGGAACAGAGCCGTTTAATCAAAATAATATTTCATTTTTGTTTGACATTGTGAATGAGAGAATTGCAAAAAATAAAAAGATTATTATAAATACAAATTTGCAGATAAATGAAATTACAAAAATGTACAGTATGCGTTTTACTTCCAGATTGTATGAATATTTTATGCTGTATAAATTTTACGGTCAGGATATAAGAATTCAGAAATTAAAAAATGACGGAATTTAATTCCGTCATTTTTTAATATTTGTAAGAACCGAGAAATTTATAAAACGGAGTATTCTGTCTTACTTTATCAAGCGAAAAATAAATTGTCGCGTCGTCAATGTTTCCGTCTATATCTATGAAGAACACGTATTTTCCAAGCTCGTCTTTCATGGGACGGGACTCAATTTTAATCATGTTTATCTGTGATTTTGCGAGCAGCTCAATGGCATTGTAAAGACTTCCCGGCTTGTTATCAAGCGCAAATACAATTGAACTCTTGTCATGTCCCGTAACCTCTGTGCATGGATTTTTTTCAATTATGACAAAGCGTGTGGAATTATTTGCGTCATCGCCGCAGTCGGCATATAAAATTTCAAGACCATATAACTTCGCGCTGTTCGGCGAGCCGATACAGGCAACCGAACCGTCCGAAGCGGCAACACGCTTTGCTGCTGATGCCGTTGAATCCGCAAATTCAATCTTTGCGTCTGTAAATTCGTTTGACAGAAGCCTTGAGCATTGTCCTATCGGCTGGGGGTGAGAGGTTATGATTTTTATATCCTCCTTTTTTGTGCCCTTTTTTACCATAAGATTTTCACTTATATGAAGTATGTATTCGCCTGTTATATAAAGGTCTGTATCAAAGGCGAGCATATCAAGAGTTGTGTTTATGCTTCCCTCTATGGAATTTTCTATAGGAACTATTGCTCTGTCTGTTTTACCATCTTCGACTGCCAGTATGGCAGAGTAAATAGTTGAAAATTCCTTTAATTCTTCCTTGCCCTGCGACCATTCCATTGCCGCTTGATGTGAAAATGTCCCGTTGGGACCAAGATAACCTAACATATTTTTAATTCCTTATAGTAAAGTTTTTCCTACAGCATTTGCAATTGGGTCAAGCTCCTTCATAAGCTTTGAAAAGTTCTCCGGAGTAAGCGACTGAGCGCCGTCAGATGCCGCTTTTTCAGGACAGTTGTGTACCTCAATCATAAGACCGTCCGCGCCTGCGGCGATTGCACCCTTTGCAACTGCCGGAACATATTTATATGTTCCTGTGGCATGGCTCGGGTCTGCTATGATAGGCAGATGTGAAAGCTCCTTTGTAACAGGTATAGCGCTTAAATCAAATGTATTTCTTGTTGCTGTTTCGTAAGTTCTTATACCTCTTTCACAGAGGATTACATTTTCATTGCCCTCCGACATTATGTATTCAGCCGCCATAAGCCATTCTTCTATCGTGCAGGCAAGACCTCTCTTTAAAAGTATCGGCTTGTTGCATTTTCCAACTTCACGCAGAAGCTTAAAATTCTGCATATTTCTTGCACCAATCTGCATAATGTCTGCGTACCTTGCCACAAGTTCAACATCTCTCGTGTCAAGAACCTCTGTACAGATAGGCATACCAAGCTCCTGACCGCTGTTGTACATTATTTTAAGACCGTCACCCTCAAGACCCTGGAAAGAATATGGGGAGGAACGCGGTTTAAACGCGCCGCCTCGTAAAATATTTGCGCCCGCGTCCTTTACAGCGGCGGATACCATTGTAAACTGTTCCTGACTTTCAATAGCGCAGGGACCAGCAAAAACAGCAAGCTTCTTTCCGCCGACTGTTACGCCGTGTCCAATATCTATTACAGACGGCTCCTTGTGAAGCTCCTTTGAAGCAAGTTTGTAAGGCTTCATAATAGGAACAACATTTTCAACGCCGTCCATTGTCAGAATTTGATTCATGCTCAAAAGACGCTTATCGCCTATAGCGCCGATAACTGTCTTTTTTTCACCGTAAATAGGGTGTGTCTGAAATCCGAACTCGGCAAGCAGCTTTTCAACGCTGTCAATTTCCTTTGCCGAAGCGGAATCCTTCATGATAATAATCATATTTATTCACATTCTTTCTTTGTTAATTATTATATACAGTATAGCAAAAAAGAGGCTTTTTTGCAAGCTAATTTCAGATAAATTCGGATATATCGGCAAAAACCGCTTCTGTTTTATATCTGCCGTTTTCGGATTTTAGTTGTCTGTTGAAATAGAGCCTTTTTCCGTCACGCGAAAATGACGGATTTGGGTGTACCTGTAATTTCCATGTAATGTATTCATCCTGCGGTATTTCAAAGGTGGCTATTGGTTCTTTGCTTCCGCGTCTGTAAAGATAAACATTCGGCGCAAAATCAGGATAGCAGCGGTCGCCTGTAAAAAGCGTTCTGTCTTTATTTCCGTCCATATGGTTTGATATGCCACCGAGTATCTCTATCTCTTCTCCGTCCTTTGAAAAACGAGCTATGTAGCTTGTTTCCATTTCAATATTTCTGTCATGGTTGAACTGACGTGTTGCCATGTATGTGTCGTCATCAAACCATAGCTGATGAACTGGCTTGTCAGGTATAACATGTGTTTTTCCTGTGTCAAGGTCAATACAGCCAAGCGCGCCGAATACGGGGCAATCCTTGACGCCAAGACGCATCATAACAGCCGTGGCTGACGGATTAAGCTGCACATGGCTGACGGAGGCTGTGTACTCGTTCGGTGTAAGACCATGTGAGCGAACCATATCAAGAATATCATCTTCGGTTGCGGCTAAGGTAATTTTACCGCTTAAAACATCAAGTATGTAAATTCCGCATTTGTTGATTTCGGGATAGTCGGAATTCTTATCAAGAAATTCCTCGGAAACGGAAAATGGATATTTTCCGTTTTCGGCGCAGTGGCTTTCCTTAGCGAAGATTTGGTATTTTACTTCGCCTGTGTCTATGTCCATGATACGGAATACAGGCAGTTTGTCAACGCTGTCTCGGAATACGACAAGACTGTTAGTAATAAATGTGGCTGACGGGCCGTTGTGGTTGCCGCAGCTCACTTCAAATATTTTGCGGTGGTTTGTAAGGTCGCGGTCACAGACCATAATTTCCGTTTCACTTTTTTCAAGGTCTGCCTTTCGCGCATATATAATTCGTTTTTCATCGGGACTTTCCACCATTCCGCCGTTCATTCCGAGAAGCGTGGAACAGTTTTCATCGGATATTTTTGTTATTTTCATAAATCTGCTCCTTTGTATTTTATTAAAAAAAATTTTATATCTTTATATGGTGATTGTCAAGAAAAAAATGGCATCTTTAGATGCCATTTTTTAGTAAATTTATTTTCCATTGTGGTTTGCATCATTTGTACCTACAGCGTCACCTACGCCCTGTGTAACGTCCCTTGCCGCGTCACCGACACCTTCAACAACGTCGCCTGCTGCGTCGCCAACGTCTTTTACGGCGTTGCCTGCGCCTTCGCCGACATCCTTTGCCGCGTTGCCTGCATGGTTTGTTGCGTTGTTTACATCGTTTGATACATTTCCGTCATTTGTGTTGCTTACATTACCGTTATGTGTTACCTGCGGCGAAGGAGATGCTGTTGTATTTGATCTGTTCATACCGCATGATGTAAGCATTGCTGCAACAATTGCAGATAATACAATTAATTTTATGCCTTTCATTTTTATTTCCTCCAATATTGTTTGATACACAGTTATTATTATCATTATTTTATGTTTTATGAGTATATTTAAAAAAATTTATATTTTTTTGGGAACAAAAAGAGTATTAGCTGCGTCTAATTATATGCAAAGGTAATTACCAAAAAAATAAAAGGGAGAAGAATAAAATGAAAAAAAATTTAATTACACTAATGGCGGCAATAGCAATACTTGCCTCATCAACAGCGGCATTTGCCGATGAAATACCAATGACAGATTCATCTGCTGCTCAGGAGGTTACAGACGTAACAACACAAACTGATGCAGATGATGAAAGACATATAATGCTTGTATCAGAAGAAATTGAGGATATCAGTGCGCCTGTTTCAATGCCGAGCTATATGTCAAATACTGTAACTGTTACAGAAATCGGCGAAGGAAGAATAGCGACAACTCTTAATAAAGAGGATGCGGAAAATCCTGAAAATACAATAAATTACACAATTCAGGAGGATACTCTTGTATTTAGCTCAAATGGTGAAAAGAAAGAAGTAAAGGATATTGAAAAGGGTGCGGATATAACTGTATTTACAGGCGCATATACTCCTGCACCGCTTATTATGCCTCCGCAGTATCAGGCTAACGTTATTATCATAAATGATGAGGAACAGGTAAGCTTCGTTGATGTTGATACATATCTTGCAGGTAGTGAATATCTTGTAAACGCGGCAAATACTCTTGCTGTAAACATAGATAAGGAAACAAAGATAGTTGACAAAGACGAAAAGTCATTTACAGGTGAAACACTTGAAAATAATGACCTTATAGTATTCTACGGCGCATCAACAAGAAGTATTCCTGCACAGACAATACCGTCAAAGGTAGTTGTTCTTGGCAAGAATGAAACAGCTCTTGCACAGATTGCCGCTGCACAGAATGTAACGGCTGAAACACCTGCTCCTGTGGAAACACCTGTTGTGACAGAAGAGCCAAAGGCTGATTTGTCAACTGCAAAAGAAGTAATGGTTGGCGATAAGAAGATAACAAACGTATATGCTAAGGAAAATGTTCTTATGGTTCCTTTGAGAGAGATTGCTGAAACTCTTAATTTCACAGTTGAATGGAACGGCGAAATGAGAGCTGTTATCTTGAATGGCGGTGTATACAGCCTTAAGATTGACGAAAACAGCTATGTAAAAGGTAAGATGATGCCTGTTGAACTTGGCAGCGCTCCTGAAATAAAGGACGACCTTACATATGTTCCTGTTGAATATTTCACAGAGGTTCTTGAAACAAGTATAGATACTGTAGCTGATAACGGTGTTGTAACATCAATCGTTCTTGCAAATGCTCAGTAATATTAAATTTAAAATGACTGCCGAAAGGCAGTCATTTTTTAATCCATATTTTTTATAATTTTTTTCATTTTTTTAATTTCCTGCTTATTTGAAATTTCTGCCAGTGAGGAAAACATTTTTACTGATGAGCCGTCAAAATATTTTTCAATTATTTCTTTAATTTCTTCTTTTCTTATATCTTCCTTTGAAATAAGAGGAGTGCATAAAAATTTATTTTTGCCTCTTGATATGTAGCCTTTTGATATACATTTGTTTATGATAGTGTAGGTAGTGTTTCTGTTCCAGCCGATTTCGAGGTTTAATATTTTTGAAATTTCTCCTGCTGTTAGATCACCCTCTCGCCACAGTACCTCCATAACTCTGCGTTCTGATTCAAAAAGCTTCATTTGTTTATCCTCCTTTACTATAGTAGTAGTTATTTTTTCAGTCTCATATATTTAGGAAAGTGATTTTTAAGTATTCCGTTTGATGCTTTTCCCCAACCGATAGGGTAGCCGTTTACTGTAACGGCGCACCACCCCTTTTTGTCACATTCTATCGTTTCGCCCATAAGATATTTTTTCAGTATTTCGCTGTCACAGGGAAAATCAACAGAATTTTTGAAATCCTCTTTTTTAAGCGCAAGACACAGCGCATGTGACGGCTCAAAGCGGTTTTTGCGGCATATGCCGAGGTGAAGTCCCGCGCGGACTACCTTGATTTTGTCTATATTTATATTTTCGGGTTTAAGATAAAGATTTTCGCCGAACAGGCAAAATTCACCGTCAAGAGTGGTGTTTAAAAATTCCTTTTCAAATCCTCGGTACAGCTTTTCACCGTCACAGATATTTTTCTGTGATTTTTTGTTTTCTGTATGGCTCTCGCCTTCAAGGCTGTGGAACAGCGCGACAAAATGACCCTCGCCCTTGTTTTTGTGCGGAAAAATACGGCGGGTTTTATCCATCTCATAGTCAGACATCGACCATTCTGTTTGTCCTTGCAAAAGCATGTCAAGGTTATGCGGTTCAACAAGCTCAATATTGTAATTTTCAAGCATGTACGCGCATACCTGCTCATTTTCCTCGGGCGCAAAGGTACAGGTGGAGTAGACTATATATCCGCCGCCTTTGAGCATTTTCATCGAGCAGTCAAGAATATGTTTCTGCCGCGTGCCGCATGAAACAGTATGTTCAATGCTCCATTCGTCCACAGCCTGCGGCTCTTTACGGAACATTCCCTCGCCGCTGCAAGGCGCGTCCACAATTATTTTATCGAAAAAATGAGGATATTTTTCCGCCAATTTCTGCGGTGTTTCATTTGTTACTACTGTATTAGTCAGTCCAAAACGTTCTATGTTATCAGAAAGAATATTTGCGCGGTTTTTTATAATTTCATTCGCAACAAGCAGACCGTCGCTGCCCAGAAGCGCGCCTGCCTGTGTAGCCTTGCCTCCGGGCGCGGCGCATAAATCAAGAATATAATCATCTTTTTCTATAGACAGCGCCGAAACGGTTGACATAGCCGACGGCTCCTGAAAGTAGAAAAGTCCCGCTATATGATATGGGTGATTACCCGAAATCTTTGATTTGTCGGCGTAAAATCCGTTCTCACACCATGGAACTCTTTCAAGATTACCAAATTCCTCAAGAACAGCCTTTCCCGCACCGTTTTTGGAGGTGTTTATGCGTATTCCCGTAAAAATGGGAGTTTCGTCCATGGATTTTATAAAATCATCATATTCGTTTTTCAGCATATCCTTCATGCGCATTTCAAATTTTTCGGGTAACTTCATGTTTTTTCTCCTTTTTATTACTATAGTTATAGTATAAATTATAATGGCAAATAAGTCAATAAAAAAACTGCCGCTTTACGGCAGTTTAGTTACATTTTGTCCTGCATTATTTTTTCAAGCTCGTCATAGTTGATATTGTTGTCGTCATAGACATTCAGATTGTTCTGCTTGTTTTTATTTCTGAAATCTTCATGATCCTGCTCCGCCTGCGGAACTGTATAAATGCCAAGCTCATTCCAGCGCTTGATTATGGAATTCATATATGGAAAGGACAGCTTATTTGTCTGCATGATGCAGTATTCATACGCAAGCCCGACCATGTTTTCATCCATACCATATGTGTCGCGCCAGGTTTTAAGATATGTTTCTTCTGTTTTGGAAAAGTTTCTGTTTTCAATTCCGAAAAGCTTGCGGAGTGAATAGAAATAACCGCTTTTTTCCTTTTCGGCTGTTATAAACTTATCAGCAGCGTCAATTGTTATAATTCCGTTTTTGTGCCATGAAATTGCAACCTTTTCAATGTAATTCATGTTGCGTTTATCCTTTGAAACACAGTATTCCAAAAGCATTGTGATTACCTCGGGCGAAAGTCCGAGCTCGTCATAAAACCAGTATAGAGTTTCAATGTCCTTGTTCTGAAGAGGCTTGCCGAGTATTTCCTGTGAAAGTGTGCATAAATCGGCAAGAGCTTTGTTTTCTGTCATTGCCTCGGAAATTTGTTCCATACTCTTTTTTGTAGGTATTTCTTCCGATTTTGGCACAGGGGCTGAATTACCGAAAAGAACATTTTCCTTGTCATAATGAAGTACCCCTTCTTTGTGCCAGTATTCGAGGGCATTAACAACATCGCTTTCAAGAAGATTAAGCTTTCCGGCCATTTCCCCCGTTGACATTTCACGTCCCGAAACCGCAAGCGACAGCGCAAGAAGATACACCTTCACATAAGCGCCGTTTGCCTGGGGCATATGGTTCTCTATAAAATCTGCCGAAACAGGTATAAAATCAATATTGCAGTTAAATTTTGGCATAATTAATATTCTCCGTACTATAAAAATTTGTTACTCATTTTATTATATATCACTTTCATATAAAATGCAAAGATTTATTAAAAAAATTCAAAAAAATACCGCATCTGCCCTTGACATTGCGGAGTATTTGTGATAATATAATAAACTGTATCTTAGACTTAAAATCGGGGTACTATCCTCTTAATTTCACATTATCATTGTATGTATTATAGCATGGATATATACAAAATGCAACCCCGAAATTTTTGGGAGAGAAATTTAAGGATAAAAGGTAAACATTTAAATACTTATTTATAATGATGAGGTGATTTAATAAAATGGTGCATGAAGTAGAAGCAGGAAAAAATGTACGTCTGAGCTATTCCAAAATCAAAGAGGTTCTGGAAATGCCAAATCTTATAGAGGTACAGAAAAACTCCTACAAATGGTTCCTTGAGGAGGGTCTTAAGGAAGTATTCCATGATATTTCCCCTATAACAGACCATGCGGGAAAGCTTGTACTGGAATTTTTCGATTACAGACTTGACTACAACTCAAAGTACACCGTTGAGGAATGTAAGGAAAGAGACGCAAAGTACGCGGCTCCTCTTAAGGTAAGCGTAAGACTTATCAACACCGAAACGGGAGAAATTAAGGAACAGGAAATATTTATGGGTGATTTCCCGCTTATGACAGAGCAGGGAACATTCATTATAAACGGCGCTGAGCGTGTTATCGTCAGTCAGCTTGTCCGTTCACCGGGTATTTATTACGAATTTGAGCGTGATAAGACAGGTAAGCCGCTTTATAAGTCAACGGTTATTCCGTACAGAGGCGCATGGCTTGAATACGAAACGGATTCAAACGATGTATTCTCTGTAAGAATAGACAGAACAAGAAAGCTTCCCGTAACGGTTCTTTTAAGAGCAATGGGACTTGGTTCAAACGCTGAAATAATTGATATGTTCGGCGAGGATATAAGACTTCTTGCAACATTTGAAAAGGATACAACGGAATCAAGAGAAGAGGGACTTCTTGAAATATATAAGCGTCTGCGTCCGGGCGAGCCTCTTAACATTGAAAACGCAGAGTCTCTTATAATGAATATGTTCTTTGACCCGAGACGCTATGACCTTGCAAAGGTCGGAAGATATAAGTTCAATAAAAAGCTTGCGCTTGCTCAGAGAATAAGAGGTAAAATCCTTGCGGAAGCGGCAGTTGACCCGAGAACAGGCGAGATTATCGCAGACGAGGGCGCGGCTCTTTCTCAGGAACTTGCAATGAAGATTGAAAGATCCGGATTGAATCAGGTTGAACTGCTTGTCGAGGGCAAAAAGGTAAGAGTATTCTCAAATAACATGGTATATCTTGATGAATATATCGACTTTGAAATTGAAAACTTCCCTGTTGACAAGGTAAGAAAGACGGTTATTGAAGAAATCATCGCTTCCTGCGAAACAGAGGACGAGCTCAGAGATCAGATATGGGCAAGAGTTGACGAGCTTGCACCGAAGCATATCATTATTGACGATATGTTCGCGTCTGTAAATTATTGCTTAAACCTTGCAAACGGTATCGGAAGCGTGGACGATATTGACCACCTTGGAAACAGACGTGTACGCTGCGTTGGCGAGCTTTTACAGAACCAGTTCAGAATTGGTCTTTCACGTATGGAAAGAACAGTACGCGAAAGAATGTCAACTCAGGAGCTTGAAATAATAACGCCTACATCATTAATTAATATAAGACCAATAATCGCTACAATAAATGAATTTTTCGGTTCATCACAGCTTTCACAGTTCATGGACCAGCCAAATCCTTTGGCAGAGCTGCGTCATAAGAGAAGAATTTCAGCATTAGGTCCGGGCGGTCTTTCAAGAGAGAGAGCGGGCTTTGAAGTCCGTGACGTTCACTATTCGCATTACGGCAGAATGTGTCCTATAGAAACTCCTGAGGGTCCTAACATCGGTCTTATTACATCGCTTGCAACCTTTGCGAGAATTGACCAGTACGGCTTTATTGAAGCGCCGTACAGAAAGGTTGACAAGGCTACAGGATGCGTAACAGATGAAATCATCTATATGACAGCTGATACAGAGGACGAATATATTGTTGCACAGGCTAACGAGCCTCTTGACGAAAACGGACGCTTCCTTGATAAGAAGGTATCTGCGCGTTATCGTGATGAGATACTTGAAGTGCCGGGCGACAGGATTGACTACATGGACGTTTCACCAAGACAGCTTGTATCAGTTGTTACGGCATGTATTCCGTTCCTTGAAAACGATGACGCTAATAGAGCACTGATGGGTTCAAACATGCAGCGTCAGGCAGTGCCGCTTCTTACAACTGATTCACCGATTGTAGGTACAGGTATCGAGCATAAGATTGCAAAGGACTCCGGCAGTGCTGTTCTTGCAAAGGAAGACGGCGTAGTTGAAAAGGTTGCGTCAGACCTGATTGTGGTAAAGGGCGACAGCGGTATCAAGCATACTCATAAGTTGATTAAGTTTGCCCGTTCAAACCAGAGCTGCTGCATAAATCAGAGACCTATCGTTGTTGAGGGCGAAAGAGTAAAGAGAAATGATATAATTGCCGATGGTCCCGCTATGGATAACGGCGAACTGGCGCTTGGTAAGAATATTCTTATTGGATTTATGACCTGGGAGGGTTATAACTACGAGGACGCCGTTCTTATAAGTGAAGAGCTTGTAAAGAATGACGTATTCACATCAATCCACATGGAGGAATATGAATGTGAAGCACGTGACACAAAGCTTGGTCCCGAGGAAATAACAAGAGATATTCCGAATGTGTCAGAGGATTCTTTAAAAGACCTTGACGAGCAGGGTATCATCAGAGTCGGCGCAGAGGTTCACGCAGGCGATATTCTTGTAGGTAAGGTTACACCTAAGGGTGAAACTGAGCTTACAGCCGAGGAAAGACTTCTTCGCGCAATCTTCGGTGAAAAGGCAAGAGAGGTAAGAGATACATCTCTTCGTGTTCCGCACGGTGAGCAGGGTATCATTATAGATGTAAATAAATTCACAAGAGATAACGGCGACGAATTATCACCGGGCGTAAACGAGGTTGTACGCTGTATCATCGCGCAGAAGAGAAAGATTTCTGTCGGCGATAAGATGGCTGGACGTCATGGTAACAAGGGTGTCGTTTCAAGAGTGCTTCCGCAGGAGGATATGCCGTTCCTTGAGGATGGTACACCGCTTCAGATTGTGCTTAACCCTCTGGGCGTGCCTTCGCGTATGAATATCGGACAGGTACTTGAAATGCACCTTGGCTATGCGTACAGATGCCTGAGCCTTAAGACAAGAGAACAGCTCGAAAACACTATTATAGATGAAAACTTCAAGCAGAATATACTGAGCGCAAAGGATAAGGCAAGAGAGGGAAGATTTATAAAGCTTGCAACTCCTGTATTTGACGGCGCGCAGGACGATGACCTGAAGCTGGCATTCAAGGAAGCAGGCTTAAGACCTGACTTCAAGTCAGTTGTATATGACGGACGTACAGGAGAGAAGTTTGATAATCCTGTTACGGTCGGCGTCATGTATTATCTGAAGCTGCACCACCTTGTTGACGATAAAATTCATGCCCGTTCAACAGGTCCGTATTCACTTGTTACTCAGCAGCCTCTTGGCGGTAAAGCCCAGTTCGGCGGACAGCGTTTCGGTGAAATGGAGGTTTGGGCGCTTGAGGCTTACGGCGCTGCTTATACTCTACAGGAAATATTGACAGTTAAATCAGACGATATTGTAGGACGTGTAAAGACCTATGAGGCAATCGTAAAGGGAGAAAATATTCCTAAGTCAGGTATTCCCGAATCCTTTAAGGTTATGGTTAAGGAATTGCAGTCACTTGCTCTTGATATCAGAATACTTAATCATAATATGGAGGAAATCGACCTTGACGCTTCATTTGACGATGATGATGAAGGCGTTGTAAGTGAAGATTTACTTCAGACAATGGAAGACAGGGACGGAATTTCAGATACACTTGAGGAGGATGATCTTGACGACGCAAGTATGGTTCTGGATGAAGAATTTGATGATGACGATTTCGACGGTGACGATGAAGCCGACGAAGAATTTGATGATGACGACGAATTTTAATCCTTACGTGTGAATTGTTAATAGACTATGGAGGTTTTTAAATGTTAGAATTTAACAGCTTTGAAGCAATTAAAATCGGTCTGGCTTCTCCCGAGACAATACTCAGCTGGTCACACGGTGAAGTTTTAAAGCCGGAAACCATAAATTACCGTACATTGAAGCCTGAAAAGGACGGATTGTTCTGCGAAAAGATTTTCGGTCCCACAAAAGACTGGGAATGTCACTGCGGTAAATATAAGAAGATAAGATTTAAGGGGAAGGTCTGCGAGCGCTGCGGCGTTGAAGTTACCAAGGCAAAGGTAAGACGTGAGAGAATGGGACATATCGCCCTTGCAACTCCCGTTTCACATATTTGGTATTTCAAGGGAGTTCCGTCATCAATGGGACTTATCATTGACCTTTCACCGCGTCAGCTTGAAAAGGTACTGTACTTTGCGGCATATATCGTAACCGATCCGGGCGGCACAGGACTTATGCAGAATCAGATACTTTCAGAGGCGGAATACCGTGAAGCCTATGAAAAGTACGGCGATAAGTTCAAGGCAAGCATGGGCGCAGAGGCTATAAAGACGCTTCTTGAAAGAATTGATCTTGAGCAGCTTAGCGCAGAACTTAAGGAAGAACTTGAGGTGGCGCAGGGGCAGAAAAAGGCAAGAATTATAAAAAGACTTGAAATCGTTGAGGCGTTCAGACTTTCCGGAAATCGTCCCGAATGGATGATACTTACGGTAGTACCTGTAATTCCGCCTGAACTGCGTCCTATGGTACAGCTTGACGGCGGACGTTTCGCAACATCTGACCTTAACGACCTTTACAGACGTGTTATAAACAGAAACAACCGTTTGAAGAGACTTCTTGAACTTGGCGCGCCTGATATTATTATCAGAAACGAAAAGCGTATGTTACAGGAAGCCGTTGACGCTCTTATAAATAACGGACGCCGCGGCAGAACCGTTACAGGTCCGGGTAACAGACCGCTTAAATCACTTTCGGATATGCTTAAGGGTAAGCAGGGACGTTTCCGTCAAAATCTTCTTGGTAAGCGTGTTGACTATTCAGGACGAAGCGTTATCGTTGTCGGTCCTGAAATGAAGATTTATCAGTGCGGACTTCCAAAGGAAATGGCTATAGAACTGTTTAAGCCGTTCGTAATGAAAGAACTTGTATCGCGCGGACTTGCTCATAATATAAAGAGCGCAAAGAGAATGGTTGAGAGAACAAAGCCGGAGGTTTGGGACGTTCTTGAGGACGTTATAAAGGAGCATCCGGTGCTATTGAACCGTGCGCCTACACTTCACAGACTTGGTATTCAGGCATTTGAGCCGAGACTTGTTGAGGGTCACGCGCTTAAGCTGCATCCGCTTGTTTGTACGGCATATAACGCCGACTTCGACGGTGACCAGATGGCTATCCACGTTCCTCTTTCACCGGAGGCGCAGGCAGAAGCAAGATTTCTTATGCTGTCAGCCAATAATCTGTTAAAGCCGCAGGACGGACACCCTGTAACAGTTCCTACACAGGACATGATTTTGGGTTCTTACTATCTGACAATTGAAAAAGAGCATTACGACAGAATTATTAATGAAGTCCTTGAGGATGAGCCTAAACTTAATGTACTTGTCCAAAGACTTTCAGCCATGGAGCAGGAGGAAAATCTTGTTCTATATAAGGAAGATGAACCGATAAAGAGCTTTACGGATATAAGAGAAGCACTTAAATATGTCAGAGAGCTTCCCGAGGTTGCAATGAATGAAACGGAAATTCATGCAAACCCGATAACAATTGTGCTTCCTGATAAGTCACTTGAGATTTCACTTAAGAAGCTTATCACGGAAATAAAAAATATTGTAATAAAGAAGTATACATCATTTGATGAAGCGCTTCTTGCATATGATAACAACAGCGTAACACTTCACGAGAGAATTCTTGTTGAGGTTACAAAGGAAATAAACGGTGAGATGAAGTCAAAGATGATCGGCACAACTGTCGGAAGAATTATTTTCAATAATAATATTCCGCAGCATATTGGTTATGTTGACAGATCAAATCCTGAAAATGCTTTTGACCTTGAGGTTGACTTTGTTGTAGGTAAGAAGCAGCTTGGAAAAATTATCGATAAATGTATCAGAGTCTGCGGTACTTCCGAAACGGCTGAGGTGCTTGATAAGATTAAGGCAACAGGCTATAAGTATTCAACAAAGGGCGCTATAACGGTTGCCGTTTCTGATATTGAGGTTCCGGAGAAGAAGAAGGAAATCCTTGCTCAGGCTGAAAAAGCAGTCGAGGAAATCATGCAGATGTATCAGGCAGGTCTTCTTACAAATGAAGAACGTTATCAGCAGACAATTAAAATCTGGTCGAAGGCTTCAGGCGATGTCACAGATGCGATGATGGATCACCTTGGAGAGTTCAATCCAATCTTCATGATGGCTGATTCAGGTGCCCGTGGTAGCGTGAATCAGATCAGACAGCTTGCAGCTATGCGAGGACTTATGGCGGATACGCAGGGTAGAACAGTCGAAATTCCTATCCGAGCTAACTTCCGAGAGGGTCTTAATGTACTTGAATACTTCATTTCTTCACATGGCGCGCGTAAGGGTCTTACCGATACGGCACTGAGAACTGCCGACTCAGGTTATCTGACACGTCGTCTGGTTGACGTATCGCAGAACGTTGTCGTTCGTGAAATCGACTGCGGTACTGATGAGGGTGAATGGGTAACGGAAATCACAGACGGTAAGGAAAGTATTGAGCCGCTTTACGACCGTATTGTAGGACGTACAGCTATGGAGGACGTGCTTCACCCTGAAACAGGCGCTGTTTTAGCAAAGGGCGGAGAGCTTATCACAGACGACCAGGCAACTGCTATTATAAATGCAGGCATTACAAAGGTATATATAAGAAGCGTGCTTACGTGTAAATCAAAGATTGGCGTATGCGCTAAGTGTTACGGAACAAACCTTGCAACAGGCGAGCTTGTAAACATTGGTGAAGCGGTTGGTATTATAGCCGCTCAGTCAATCGGCGAGCCGGGTACACAGCTTACAATGCGTACCTTCCATGCCGGCGGCGTTGCATCGGGCAGCGATATTACACAGGGTCTTCCCCGTGTCGAGGAATTGTTCGAGGCAAGAAAGCCTAAGGGTCTTGCAATTATTTCGGAAATCGGCGGCAGAATTACTGTTAGCGAGTCCAAGCGCAAGAGAGAGGTTATCGTCCAAAACGATGAAACAGGCGAGGCTAAGTCATATACTATTCCGTATGGTTCAAGTATCAAGGTGCATGACGGAGATGTTATTGAAGCCGGTGACGAAATTACGGTAGGTAGTGTTAACCCGAATGATATTCTTCATATCAAGGGCCCTCACGCCGTACAGGTATATATATCCCGTGAAGTTCAGAGAACATACCGTATGCAGGGTGTTGACATCAACGACAAGCACGTGGAGGTTATCACACGTCAGATGCTTCGTAAGGTAAGAGTTGAGGAGGCAGGTCAGACAGACCTTCTCATAGGCTCACTTGTTGATAAGTTTGAGCTTGAAGAAGCTAATAAGAGAGTTAAGGAGGCAGGCGGCACAGAATTTGCTACTGCGTCACCGGTACTTCTTGGTATAACAAAGGCTTCACTTGCCACGGATTCATTCCTTTCAGCAGCTTCTTTCCAGGAAACCACAAAGGTTCTTACAGAAGCAGCTATCAAGGGTAAGGTTGACCCGCTTCTTGGTATTAAGGAAAATGTTATTATCGGTAAGCTTATCCCTGCCGGTACAGGTATGAGTATGTACAAGGATATTAATATTACAATTGACGGCGAAGAAGTTCCGAATGATGAAATTGAATAATTGATATAAAGACCGCTGTCTTATAATTAAGACAGCGGTTTTATATAAAAGTATATTTTTGTTGTGATGTTATATTCTTGACAAATCTTACCATTTAAAATATAATATAAAATAAGAAATTAAGAAAGAGAGCAAATATATGCAGGACGGAGTAAAACTTGAACGTAAAACGAAAGAGGAGCTCAAGCAGATAGCTCAGGGGCTGGGAATAGAGAAAATCTCGGCACTGAAAAAGGATGAAATTATTGCTTTAATCCGTGAAAAGCGTGAACAGATAGAGCGTGAAGAAAAGGAAAAGGCACAGCCGAAAAAGCGTGAACGTCCTGCGGATGTGGTAGAGGTTAAGGGTGTTCTTGACGTAATGGCTGACGGATTCGGCTTTCTGCGCGTGGAAAATTATATGTCAAGTAAAAATGATATTTATGTTTCCCCGACACAGATAAGACGTTTTAATTTAAAAACAGGTGATGAAATAGTAGGTGACTGCCGTCCGTCTCAGGACGAGGATAAATATTCGCCGCTGCTTTTTGTAAAAACCATAAATGAAGATCCGATTGACGTGGCTCTTAAGCGAAGACCATTTGAGCGTCTGACACCGATTTATCCGAAGGAAAAGCTCTCCCTTGATACTGGCGACAGGGAAAAGAGCGCCTCAAGGCTAATCGATTTGATTGCGCCTATCGGTAAGGGACAGCGCGGAATGATTGTCGCTCCTCCGAAGGCAGGTAAAACTACAATTATAAAGCAAATTGCCCAGTCAATATCAACAAATTATCCCGAGGTAAAGCTCATTGTGCTTTTGATTGACGAGCGTCCTGAGGAGGTTACGGACATAAAACGTTCAATTGACGGCGAGGTCATTTACTCAACCTTTGACCAGATGCCCGAAAATCACTGCAAGGTGGCGGAGATGGTGCTGGAAAGAGCATCAAGGCTTGTGGAGCAGAAAAAGGACGTTGTAATTCTGCTTGATTCAATAACGCGTCTTGCAAGAGCGTACAATCTGACTGTCACTCCTACGGGAAGAACACTTTCAGGCGGACTTGATCCCGACGCGCTTTTCAAGCCGAAGAAGTTTTTCGGCGCGGCGCGTAACATTGAGGAGGGAGGAAGCCTTACAATCCTTGCTACGGCGCTTGTTGAAACGGGCAGCCGTATGGACGATGTTATTTTCGAGGAATTTAAGGGAACGGGTAATATGGAGCTAAAGCTTGACAGAATGTTGCAGGAAAAGCGTATTTTCCCCGCGATTGACATTCTTAAATCCGGCACGCGCCGTGAAGAAGATTTGCTTAGCAGCCGTGAAATGGAGGCAAGCTGGATTATCCGCCGTGAAATGGGCAGAAATACAAATGCGGAGGCAATGGCAAGATTATTGCAGTATCTGCGAAGTACAAAAACAAATGAAGAATTTGTGGAACTGATGATTAAAAATTACGGAAAATGATATGAAAAACCTTTGTCATGTGACAAAGGTTTTTTGCTTTAATTTTTTATTAAGCTGTAAAACTCCTTACGCAGCTCATGGTCGGTGTCGAACAAGCCGCGGATTGCGCTTGTGCGCGTTTTCGCACCGCGAGACTTAATACCGCGCGCGGTCATACAGCTATGCTCGCCCTCAACCACCACAATAACATCTTCGGTTTCGCATACCTTTTGTATAATTTCTGCAATATCGGCGCAAATCCTCTCTTGTAATTGCAGACGTTTTGCAACCATGTCGCATATACGCGCGATTTTTGAAAGTCCTATAACCTTGCCGTTAGGAATATATCCCACATGACACTTCATGTTATACATAAGTGCAAGATGATGCTCGCAATAGCTGAAAACTTCAATATCCTTGACGATTACAAGGTCGTTTGAGGAAACGTCCTCAAAGCACTTGCAAAACATGTCCGCAATCTCGTCATTGGTGTAGCGCATACCCTCGAAAACCTCGTCATACATGCGCGCAACCCTGTCGGGCGTGTCCTTTAACCCCTCACGTTCGGGGTCGTCGCCAAGCTCCGTTATGATTGTGCGGATTGCTTCCTTTATTTTTTCGTGATTAAATTCCTTTTTCATTTAAACACCCCTTTCATCAGGGTCCCATATAACCTTGTGTAATTGTATTTGAAATCTCGCGTCTGACAGCACAGGTTCTTTCAGTATTATTTCCACTAACCTTTGCGCATCATACATTCCGTAAACCGCCCCGATAAATATATGCGGCATATCTGTATACACCTGCTTGAGCCTTTCGACTATTGCAATAGTTAATTGTATATCTTCGTCACTGCCCACGACGAATTTGATAACGTCACATGAGCGAAGATTAAGAAAATTATTCCAAATCATTTTACCCGTCATACCGCTTGTTGGGAGCTTGTAGTCAATTGTAAAGAAAAGCTTGTCAGTATGGGGGATTTTATTGAGAAATTCAAC
>JBJEIU010000308.1:0-7863 GCA_051877355.1 Hominilimicola sp. | reverse complement strand
TTAACGCCGCAGGTGTTCGCACACACCGAGGCAATCTGATTGAGAACAGAACAGTCGAATACTGGCTCAACAACCCTGCCTATATCGGCAAAATCCGCTGGACACCGACAGGCAAGACAAGCCGCAATTATCACAACGAGGACAGTATGATAGTTGACGGAACGCATGAGCCGCTTATTGATATTGATACATGGGAAAGAGTTCAGAAGCGTATGAAAGAACAAAAAGAAAAGTACAGAAAGTGGTATAAACCCTCGGACAATATAAGTCACTGGCTTGTCGGTCTTCTGCATTGCGGCATATGCGGCGCCCCCGTAGTTAATTGCGCAGGGTATCTGTATTGCAATGCCAGAGCAAAAGGAACGTGTACAGGCAACGGCGGCATAAAGGCAACAATTGCCGAAAATTATGTAATCAGTCAGCTTGAAGGATTGCTTGACGGAACTATCACTTTAAAAGCTCCAAAGCAGCAAAAACAAAGTGTGAATACAGGAATATATGACGCTCAGTTAAAACGTGCCGAAAGCCGTATGAAGCGTGTCAAGGAAGCATACGAAAACGGCGTTGACACTCTGGAGGAATACAGAGAAAACAAGCAGAATATTCAACGTGAAATCGACAGCATAATGGCAGAAATCCAAAAGGAGCAGCAACGCGATATTGACCCCGAAACCGCTATCCGGAAATTAAAGGACAAAATCAGAAAATCAATTGCCGCTATTAAGGACGAGTCTGTATCAGCGAAAGAGAAAAACGCTCTTGCCCGGGAATTTATCAGCGACATCATTAAAACCGGCGAGGACGGACGCAAATTCAATATAGTATACAGGCTGTAAAATGTAGTTTTTTAGCCATTTTATCAGTTGCAATACGGACCACCGTATTGAGTTATAACCACATTTGCCAATCTGGGATTTGGCTTGCTGACCTTTACTGGAAATTCAAGAAATTTATTATAACTAAACATTACTTATTAGCCTCCTTTTCCCATGGCCATGGGTCATCAAGCCAGTTAAAGCTTTCCTGCGCAGCAGTCGCAAACGGACTTAACGGGCCGAATTCCTTTTCGTATTCACATCTTAATTCATTTGTCTTTTTCACAAGGTCCTGAAAAATTCTGAACGCTTTTTTATCTTCAGGATGGGTATCAAGATAAAGCAGCATATCATATGCCGCAAAGCCGTTGCACTGTATTTTTTTCAGCATTTTCGCTCTTTCACTGCTCATTCCATGCCGCCTCCCCACTGTTTGCAAACCTTGCCGTATTCGCTCATATTCAAATCCAGTTCGGGGAATATTGTACCCTGCATAAGTCCCGTGCATGCGTCATATATTTCCTCCATCTCCTGCACAGGTACGTAACCGTAGCCAACACAGCCGCATCTGGGATACGGACAGCTCGGCTTACTCATTTCTGCCATTTGTAACAACTCCTTTTGTTTTATTACAGACGCACAGTCTGTAGTTTATAATATGTTTTCGCAAAATAAATAGTGAATTGCTTTACTTTACGGTCATAATAATATATAATACATTCAAAGGAAGTGGTTACATGAAAAAATTACTTATAGTAGTCGATTATCAGAATGACTTTGTAAACGGCGCGCTGGGGTTTCCGGGTGCGGAAGCACTTGAGGACGGCATTGCGGCAAAAATAGAGGAATACAAAAATGACGAAATAATATACACGCTCGACACGCATTTTGAAAACTATGCGGACACGCAGGAGGGCAAAAAGCTGTCCGTCCCCCACTGCATAAAGGGTACAGCAGGACACGGACTTTACGGAAAAATAAAAAAACTTCTTGAGGGCAGAAAATGCTTTGAAAAAAACACCTTTCCCTCTCTTGCACTTGGCAAATACATTGAGGGAAAGGATTATGACGTTATAGAGCTGTGCGGTCTTGTAAGCAATATATGTGTGATTTCAAATGCCGTAATCGCAAAAGCCGCCTGTCCCGAAGCTGAAATCATCGTTGACAGCACGCTCACCGCTTCGGCTGACAACGAGCTTCACCAAAAGGTGATTGATGTTATGAGAGGATTGCAAATAACCATAAAATAGAATTACGCCTGTCCGATTTTTAATTTGCAAACGTACAAAAATAGCTGCCATAAAGGCATCTATTTTAATAAATTCAATTATTTCTCAAACAATATACCCTTTTCCAGTTTTTCGCAGGCATCATAATAGCTTTCGGGAGTTCCTATATCAATGCGTACCGCGTCAAACACATAAGCATATACATCATTTTTACCAATAAGCCACGGGATAAAATGTCCAGGCGCATCAGGGTTATTTCCCTCTTTCAGGTACTCGTCTATAAGCGGCAAAGTATCCTTTTTATACAGATAGAACGGCGGCACACCCAAATTCGACTTCGGATTTTCCGGCTTTTCCTCAAAGCTCTTTACCTTGCCGTCTTCTTCAAGCTCCACAACGCCCATAGAATGAAGGTCATTCTTGTTTTCAATCGTATGCGCGCAAATCATATCCTTGTCCTTTGCGCGGTACATATCCGTAAAATTGGTGAGCGGAAAACCAAAGATGTTATCACTCGCCATAACAAGGATTTCATCATCAATTTTTTCCGTATCAATAACATATTTAAGGTCGCCTATCGCGCCAAGCCTGTTATCGTTATTTGTCGTATGGTCATTCAAAACCTTTATCTGCTTAGGCCCTTTATACGTTTTGCTCCAGTCCTCAAACTGCGAATAAAACTTCTCATTTGTGACTATATAGATAGTTTCAACGTCTTTTACCTCGTCAATCTTATCCGTAACCATTTCCAGTATTGTCTTGTCGCCCAGCTTAAGAAGAGCCTTGGGCATATTTTCCGTCAACGGGTACAATCTTGTGGCATAGCCTGCCGCCAGTAAAATACACTGCATAATCTCTCTCCTACTATATTCCCTCGTAATCCCCTATTACCTGTTACTTATTCTCCAACTTCTCAACAAGCGCCTTAATCTTATTTACAGGGTCGAGAAGTCTTGAAATAGTTTCATCATGGTTAAGCGTATCTATAAGCAGTGAAATATACTTTGACATATCTACTTCACAATACCATTCACGTGTTGCAAGATCAGGATTTCTGTAGATAAGGTTAGTTGTGAAAATCTTATCAACAATACCCGCTTCAAACGCCTCGTCAAAGCACTCAAGACCGTTGCAGAAAAGTCCGAAAGATGCAAAGACAAATATTCTCTTTGCGCCCTGTCCCTTAAGGTTTCTCGCAACGTCTATAACAGACTCGCCCGAAGAAATCATATCGTCAACGATAATAACGTCCTTGCCGTTTACGTCACGTCCTAAGTATTCATGCGCTTCAATGGGGTTCTTTCCGTTTACTATTCTTGAATAATCACGTCTCTTATAGAACATACCAAGGTCAAGCTTCAGCACTGATGAATAATACATACATCTTGACATACCGCCCTCATCGGGAGATATTACTATTGTATCAAACTTGTTAAGTGAAATATCAGGAACGGCTCTCACAAGCGCCTTTATCATCTGATAGGTAGCCTGAACATCATCAAAGCCTGACAGCGGAATTGCATTTGAAATTCTCGGGTCGTGCGCGTCGAATGTGATAATGTTTGCAACGCCCATGTTTACAAGTTCCTGAAGCATAAGCGCCGCGTCAAGCGACTCTCGTCCGCTTCTTCTGTGCTGTCTGCCCTCGTAAAGCATCGGCATAACAACCGTCACACGTCTTGCCTTACCGCCCATAGCGGCTATTATACGCTTTAAGTCCTGATAATGGTCATCCGGGCTCATGTGATTTTCTATACCGTACATCTTATAAGTAACACCATAGTTGAAAACGTCACATATAATATACACGTCATGTCCTCTGACTGTTTCGTCAATAACACATTTACCCTCACCAGTGCCGAATCTCGGACAGGTTACATGAGTAACGTATGTTTCGTAATCCTCATATCCGCGGAATGCCTTAAGATATTCGTCAATCTTCGCTGTGATCGCTTCGCAGCCTTTCATGCTGATAATACTCAGCTTACCAACTATCGGTGCTTCGTCACTTATAAAGTTATTTGTCATAGTAATTCTCCTTCTTAGCAGAAACGTATGGATTTTACATGTGTTTTACATATATTTAAAATATATCATATATTCTTCTCTTTTTCAAGTGACATATTCAAATTATTTTGAAGGATTTTCGACAAATATTTTGTTGATAATATATACTTTTACAGATATTTTTTACGTATACCTATACGTTCGGTTAACATAAATACCGCAAAAATTACTATTACATGTACAGGATATACAACGAGGTTCTTGATTATTCTTGCCGCTGCAAAAATCTGATACGCTTTTTGGTACATAATGGACAGCCAATATGTATTAAGTATAATATTCACAAACAGCGTGACAAGGAATACCGCAAGCAGTATCCACCATATAGCATATTTCTTATCCCTTTTATAAAGGCAGACGCCGTAAATAAGACCGCCAAGCATTGCTGAAACGGTAAAGCCAAAGAAATACGCGCCTCCGCCCGGATTTAAGATATAACCGAGTATATCTCCCAAACCGCACACAATCATGGCCGGCACCGGACCTAAAATCATTCCTGCCGCCGCGGATACCGCGAAGGTCAGCGTTATTCTGTTATCCAGCGCAAAGGGGATTTTGAATATTCCCAGCACAGCGTGCAAAGCCAGCAGCATTGCCGCTAATACAAGAGCGCGCACATTCGTTAAATTCTGCGCCGAAGTTTTAAATTTTTTGAGCATAAAAAAACACCTCCGTAAATTTTCTGGCAATCAAACATTGCCAAAAAAAGAGATGCTCACTATTTTTTCAGCGGGATGCGGCCCGTGCACCGCAAGCGTTACCGCTTTTCGTCAGAGTGACAACTCCCCGTTCACTCCGCACTTTACGCGCACAAACCTACTCTGTTGTTTGATTGTAAATACCATTATACACCTGTATCCGGCTTTTTGCAATACATATACAATATTTTATCATAATATTTCAATTTAATATTGAAAAAATATACCAATCATAGTATAATCAACTTGATTATGAACGAAAGGACAAATACAATGAAAGCTGCATTAAATTCATTACGAAAGCAAGGAAAAATAAGCAAATACATCTACGGACAGTTTGCCGAGCATCTGGGAAGATGTATATATGAGGGATTATACACAGAGGATGAGAACATACCAAATAAAAACGGTATGAGATGCGACGTGGTAAACGCCCTAAAGGAGCTTGAAATCCCCGTACTGCGCTGGCCCGGCGGCTGCTTCGCGGACGACTACCACTGGCGCGACGGTATCGGAGACAAATCAAAGCGCCCATACATGGTAAACACCAACTGGGGCGGAGTTGTTGAAAACAATCACTTCGGAACCCATGAATTTTTTGAGCTGTGCGAGCAATTAGGCACAGAGCCGTACATATGCGGAAACGTAGGCAGCGGCACAGTTCAAGAAATGCGCGACTGGGTCGAATACATGACATTTGACGGCGACTCTCCCCTTGCAAACGAACGCCGCCAAAACGGCAGAGAAAAGCCCTGGAATCTGAAATTCTTCGGCGTGGGCAACGAAAACTGGGGCTGCGGCGGCAATATGCGCGCCGAATATTACGCCGATGAATACAGAAGATACGCAACATTTATAAGAAACTACGGTGAAGAACCTATATACAGAATAGCAGGCGGTCCCAACGTGGACGATACACACTGGATGGAAACGCTCATGCAGAACGTGAGACATATGACAGAGGGTATTTCGCTTCATAACTATACCTTTGAAACCAACTGGAACAATAAAGGCAGTGCGGCACAATTCGATGAACACGGCTGGTATTCCCTTATGGCAAATGCAATGAACATGGAAAAAGTTATAAAAGTGCATGAAGCAATAATGGACAGATACGACCCCGAGAGTAAGATTGACCTTATAGTCGACGAATGGGGCAACTGGTTTGACGTTGAGACAGGCACAAACCCGGGATTTCTGTATCAGCAGAACACCATGCGCGATGCAATAAGCGGCATGCTTATCCTGCACATTTTCCACAATCACAACAAACGCGTGAAAATGGCAAATATCGCCCAAATGGTCAATGTATTGCAGGCTATGGTTTTAACCGAAGGTGAAAAGATGGTGCTTACGCCCACATATCACCTGTTCAGAATGATGAAAGGACATATGGACGGCGAAAAGCTTGACGTAGATTACACCGCCGCAGAAATTGACGCTGACGGTGTTAAGCTTCCGAAAATAAGTGTTTCCGCGTCCGAAAAGAACGGCGCTGTTACAATTTCAATGTGCAACGTAAGCCTTGACAGCGACGAGGATATTGAGATTTCCCTGCGTGACAGGGACTTCACCTCCGCCGAGGCAGAAATTCTTACCTCAAAAAATATGAACGACTGCAACACCTTTGACGCTCCCGAAACGGTAAAGCCCGAAAAGCTTGATGTTACACTTGACGGCGGAACTCTTACGGTAAAGCTGCCGAAAATGAGCGCCGCGGTAATAACGTTAAAGTAATGGCAAAATGTAAAAGGTGCGGAATGAAAACCGTACTTTCCGAAGACGATATACAAAAGATGATAGACGAAGTTACCTCCATGAAAGGCGTCCGCCTTGCCGACAGTGACACATATAAGGCAAGGTTTGACGTGTGTGCGGACTGCGAAAGCCTTATGTACGGCTCAACCTGCGCACAGTGCGGCTGCGTAATGCAGGTGCGCGCACGCCTTTTGGACGGTAAATGTCCTAAGAAAAAATGGTGAAATGGAAAAATACATATGTGTGTTCTGTGATGAACGTAAATATATTGATACCGCGCACATGGTAAACGGTATGACGGGAATTTGCCACAGCTGCTTTGACAGTCTTGATAAAACAAGTCTTTCCCTACCCTATAAGGGCACGACCAGTATCTCATACATAATGTCGCCCTTTGAATATACAGGCGGTATGCGCAGGGCGATACTTGATTTCAAATTCAAAAATCAAAGGGCATATGCACCGCTGCTTGCCGATATGATGAGGGAGTATCTGGACTCGTATGATATATGGGACGAATTTGATTACATTATTCCTGTCCCGCTGCACATAAGCCGTCTTAAGGAGCGCGGCTACAATCAGGCGGAGCTGCTTGCGCAACATGTATCGGACTATCTCGCAATTCCCATGCGCACTGACTCTTTATTCCGTATACGCGCGACAAAAAGACAAAGCTCGCTGAAAAGAATTGACAGAGTTCTGAACGTAAAGGACGCGTTTGAATGTACTGACGATTTGTCGGACAGGAAAATACTTCTTTTTGACGACATATGCACCACGGGGAACACACTGCAATTCTGCGCTTCAGCGCTTGAAAAAGCAGGCGCACAAACAATATGCGCGCTTACGCTTGCAATTCACGTAGTTGAGAAAATACCAATTATCACGTATTAAAAGACAGATATCCGTTCAAAATAGATATATATTACATCAAAAGGAAAGGATGCCCTATGAAAAATATATCTATTGTTAAACGAATATCTGCAATTATATTATCATTTATCATATGCTGTGTGTTTACAGAAAGCACAGCTTTCGCGCTTTCAAAAATCGGCTCACGCGGTCAGGAGGTAACAAATATCCAGACGCGTCTGAAAAACTGGGGATACTACACCTGGACTGTGGACGGAATATACGGCTGGCGCACAGCCAATGCCGTTAAGGAGTTTCAGCGCAAAAACGGTCTGACGGCGGATGGAATTGCGGGTCCCGCAACACTTGCCAAAATCGGTCTGCCCACGGGACAAAGCACATCTTCAAACAATGACGTTACGCTTCTGGCAATGGTTATAAACG
>JBJEIU010000307.1:0-7887 GCA_051877355.1 Hominilimicola sp. | reverse complement strand
AGGCGGACGCGGACGCTGAATATGCGCAGGTAATCGACATTGACCTTTCGAAGGTACCGCACACAGTCGCATTTCCGCATCTTCCTGAAAATGCGAGAACTCCCGAAAACTGGGGCGATGTTGAAATCGATCAGGTGGTTATCGGTTCATGCACAAACGGACGTATTTCGGATTTGCGCCGCGCCGCTGAAATTCTAAAAGGAAAGCATGTAAAGAAGGGTATGAGAGCAATAGTATTCCCGGCTACTCAGGCGGTTTATCTTGAAGCGCTTAAGGACGGAACTCTGTCCTCACTTGTTGAAGCAGGCTGTGTTATTTCCGCGCCTACCTGCGGTCCGTGTCTCGGCGGTCATATGGGTATTCTTGCCGAGGGTGAAAGATGTGTTTCCACAACTAACAGAAATTTTATCGGACGTATGGGACATGTTGAGAGTGAAGTTTATCTTGCAAGCCCTGAGGTTGCGGCTGCAAGTGCGATAAAGGGCAAAATAACAGCGCCGGAGGAGGTTATGTAATCATGAAAGCAAACGGAAAAGTTATAAAATACGGCGATAACATAGATACAGACGTAATAATCCCTGCAAGACACCTTACGACGTCTGACCCTGCGGAGCTTGCAAAGCACTGTATGGAGGATATTGACAAGGACTTTATAAATAAGGTGCAGAAGGGCGATATCATGGTCGGCGGAGCGAACTTCGGATGCGGATCGTCGCGTGAGCATGCGCCTATAGCTATTAAGGCAAGCGGTATTTCATGCGTAATTGCAAAGGATTTCGCAAGGATTTTTTACAGAAATTCAATCAATATCGGACTTCCTATTCTTGAATGTGCCGAGGCTTCGGAGGATATTGACGCAGGTAATGAGGTCGAGGTGGATTTTGATACAGGTGTTATCACAAACAAGACGAAGAATAAGACATATCAGGCAGTTGCTTTCCCTGAATTTATGCAGGGAATTATAAATGCGGGAGGTCTGGTAGAATATCTCAAGAATAATAACTGATACATACGGAGGAAGAATAATGTCAGAATTTAATATAGCGCTTATCCCCGGCGACGGAATAGGTCCTGAGGTTGTTGCGGGAGCTGTAACCGTTCTTGATGCGGTAAGCAAAAAATACGGACATAAATTTAATTTTACAGAGGTTTATATGGGCGGTTGTGCCATTGATAAATTCGGGGTTCCGCTGCCTGACGAAACAGTGGAAATCTGCAAGAAGTCCGATGCGGTACTGATGGGTTCAATCGGTGGAAACACCACAACATCGCCGTGGTATAAACTGCCTGCAAATCTACGTCCTGAAGCCGGACTTCTGAAAATCCGCAAGGAGCTTGGTCTTTTTGCAAACCTGAGACCGTGTTTGCTTTATCCGCAGCTTTCAGGTGCTTGCCCTCTTAAGGAGGAAATAAGCAGTAAGGGATTTGATATGCTTATCATGCGTGAGCTAACGGGCGGACTTTATTTCGGTGACAGAAAGACAGAGGAGATTGACGGTGTAGTGACTGCCGTTGACACGCTAGCCTATAATGAAAATGAAATCAGAAGAATTGCTGTTCAGGCATTTGAGGTCGCAATGAAGCGTAAGAAGAAAGTTACCAGCGTTGATAAGGCAAACGTGCTTGATTCTTCGCGTCTGTGGAGAAAAATCGTAAACGAGGTTGCAGCTGACTACCCTGAGGTTACTCTTGAGCATATGCTTGTGGATAACACAGCAATGCAGCTTGTACGTGATCCTGCGCAGTTTGACGTAATGGTTACAGAAAATATGTTTGGCGATATTCTTTCGGATGAAGCCTCAATGATAACAGGCTCAATTGGTATGCTTCCGTCAGCAAGTCTGAACGAAACAAAGTTCGGTCTGTATGAGCCGAGCGGAGGCAGTGCGCCTGATATTGCGGGCAAAGATATTGCAAATCCGATTGCCACTATTCTTTCGGCTGCTATGTTGCTTCGTTATTCGCTTGATATGAAGGACGAGCCTGACGCAATAGAAGCTGCTGTTTCAAAGGTTCTGGATAAGAACTACAGAACAGGCGATATAATGTCAGAGGGTATGACAAAGGTTGGCTGTAAGAAGATGGCAGAACTGATTGCCCAAAACCTGTAATTAAGAAAAGACGCGTATAATGCGGAATGTGCAGTAAAATAGACAAAAACACTCGCTTTTGCGGGTGCTTTTGTCTATTTATGGCAAAGTTATGCGATTTTGTTGACTTGATATGAAGTTTGTGGTAGAATATATTATCAGATAGGACTGCACAAATTTATTTACATCTCAGGAGGACATCATTATGAACATTTCAACAAATCTGAAGGCTGTGGACATGATAAAGGGAGAAATTCTTTCGGAAATAGCCAAGCTTTACCGCACTCTTGCCGACTATGACGAAATAGGCGAATATGAGAGTGTGACGAATGAAATAGCTACTGTTATAGCTATGGATTACATATTGGCAAGAAGGCTGGGCATAAGCTTTGCCGGTATAGACAATAAGATTTCCGAGCTTTTAACCATCGGTGAGGAAAACGGACATGAACTGGAGTTAGAATTTTCGGATATGTCGGAGCTTCGGAAATATCTTAGAAGCCGTTAGGCTGAAGGCGCATTTAATGCGTTTGGAGGGACTTATGAAAAAGCATTACGGACAGATAATAAAGACCTGTATCAGGGCGGCTATTATTTCATCGCTGCTTTTGATTATGGGCGGAATACTTTTCTGCATAACCCCGAGCAGGATAGCAGGAATTGCAGAAATTGCCGTGGGTACTGTTATTTTCATTGCTGTTTTTGTTTTACGCAGCAGCAGAAAAGACAGCATGGACAAGTTTCTGAACACTTTGGCAAAAAACTCCAATTCCATTTCTGCAAATCTTATGGGGGCTTTTCCTATACCCGTTGTGGTTACTCATATTGACGGTTCTATCCAATGGTATAACGAAAAGTTTTCGGAGATGTTTTCCAACAGGGACATGTTTGATACAAAAATTGAAGCTGTAATTTCAGATATAAAATGGGGAGAAATTTTAAAAACAGTTTCAAATTACGAAAAACGTATACAGGTTGGAGAAAAGAAGTATCTGTTTGTTGCAAATACAATAAAAAACAAGCATGCATCCTCGCCTGACAGTGAGGACAAACTGTCCGTATATATATACTTAATTGATAAGACCGCAGAGGTTGAGCTCAAAAAAATGTATAACAACGACAGAACAGACATTGCGATTATCAATATTGATAATTATGATGATGTTTTGCAGCGCGTCAATGATGATGAGCAGCAGCAGATTTTATCGCAAATCAGAAAGTGCGTTAATGAGTGGGCAGCAGAAAGCGGTGCGCTTGTAAAAAATACTGACCGAGACAGATATTATATGTTTTTTGAACACCAATATTTGGCGGATTATGTAGGTAAAAAATTTGATATTCTGTATAAAGTCAGAAAAGTCGGAGAGGACATCAAGCTTCCCGTCAGCATAAGTATTGGTGTAGGCACAGGCGGAAGCCTTTCAGAAAACGATTCCTATGCAAGAAGCGCCCTTGATATGGCACTGGGCCGCGGAGGTGACCAGGTCAGCATAAAGGATGATACTCAATATAAATTCTACGGAAGCAAGGCGCGCGACTATGAAAAAAGCACACGTGTAAAAACAAGGGCATTTGCCGTTGCGCTTAAGGATTTTGTAAAAAATTCCGATAAGGTATTTTTCATGGGACACAGCGGAGCGGATTATGACTGTTTCGGTGCGGCAATGGGACTTCAGCGCGCGGTGCGTTCATTGAATGTGAAGCCGTATGTTATTTATGACAATAATTCACCTGCCGTAAGCACGCTTTATAATGAACTAAGAGCAATGCCTGAATATAAGGGACTGTTCATAAGCGGTGAAGAGGCTCTGGAATTTCTTACAACAGATTCGCTTGTGATTATTCTTGACACCCACAGACCAACAATGCTGCCGTGTCCGCTTCTGGCGGAAAGAGCGGCAAAGGTGGTACTTATAGACCACCACAGGCGTTCTACGGATTTTATAAATCCGTGTTCACTTATTTATCATGAGCCTTATGCTTCGTCCACATGTGAAATGGCGACGGAACTGCTTGAATATATGAACGTGGGAAGCTCGCTGACAACGCTTGAAGCCGAGTGCCTTTATACGGGTATTCTTATGGATACAAAGAATTTTATTGTAAAGACAGGTGTGAGAACCTTTGAAGCGGCATCCTATTTAAGAAGACTCGGACTTAATACGGCTGATATAAAAAAGCTGTTTAATGTGAGCAAGGAGGATTATGACCACAGGGCGGACATTGTAAAAACCGCAAAGGTGATTGCGCCGCGGATTGCTGTGGCAAGAAGCTACGAAAAGGTCCCTAACATCAGAGTTATAGCATCTCAGGCGGCTGACGAAATGCTCAATATTGCGGATATTCACGCTTCTATAGTAGTGTATCCGCTTGATAATTCTGTGGGAATAAGCGCAAGGTCGCTGGGTGATATAAATGTACAGCTTATAATGGAATATTTGGGCGGCGGCGGTCACAGCACTGTTGCAGGCGCGCAGGTTAAGGATAAAAGTATAGATACTGTAGTCGGCAATATTATAGACGCTGTCAGCGAGTATCTGTCAAACAATGAAAATTAGAGTGGAGGAAAGACAATGCAGGTTATATTAACAAAGGACGTTAAAGGACAGGGAAAAAAGGGTCAGATGGTAAATGTATCTGACGGATACGCAAGAAATTATCTCTTGCCGAGGGGACTTGCAGAGGTTGCAAGCAAATCTAATATAAACGTTATGAAGGGTAAGCAGGAATCTCTCGAATACAAGAAGAAGAAAGAACTTGAGGAGGCTAACGCCATAGCTGAAAAGATGAAAGAAATCAAGGTTGTGCTTAAGGCTAAGGCTGGCGATAACGGAAAGCTTTTCGGTTCCGTAACCTCAAAAGACGTCAGTGAGGCTCTTATAAGTCAGCACCACATAAAGCTTGACAAAAAGAAATTTGTTATGCCCGACGGCATAAAATCTTTGGGAACAACAGTTGTTGACGTTAAAATATATACAGGAGTAACGGGAAAACTTACGGTAGTGGTAGAACAGATATAAATTTATGGAGGTAAGACAAATGGCAGAAGCTTCAAATCCAGTTGATGTGATGGGCAGAGAACTGCCATATAGTCAGGAGGCAGAGCTTGCGGTAATCGGAAGTGCGCTTACCAATTCCCATAGTGTTGCGGAATCGGCTGAAATAGTAAAGCCGTCTGATTTTTATTTTCCGCAGAATAGGGAAATATACGCGGCAATACTTGAATTGTTCAATGAAAATCTTGCAATAGATTTTATCACGGTTTCAAACAGACTTAGTCAGAAGGACAAGCTTGAAGCTGTGGGAGGTATAACGTATCTGAGAAATGCCGCCACGAATGTTCCGACCACAAGGCACGTAACGTACTATTCCAATATCATAAAGGATAAGTCAACGCTCCGCGCTCTTATACAGCGCGCAAATGCCATATCAGATATGGCATACAGCGAAGCGGATAAGGTGGAACGCGTTGTAGACCAGGCTGAACAGCTTATATTTGATGTTTCATCGTCAAGGGAAAACGGCGATATACTGCCCATAAGTGAGATTTTCCTCGGGAGCTACCAGGAGCTTGTTGAAAACTCCATGAATGACGGAGGAATAACGGGTCTTTCAACGGGATTTGATGAGCTTAACAGGCGCACAGGCGGATTTCACGGCGGCGAACTGATACTTATTGCAGGCCGTCCCGGTATGGGGAAGTCAAGCTTTGCTGTGAATATTGCGGAGCATGTCAGTATTTCGGATAAGAAAACCGTTGCTATTTTTAATCTTGAAATGCCGAGAGAACAAATAGTAAACCGTATAATATGCTCACAGGCGCTTGTTAATTCAAATAAAATACGAACAGGCGACATAACAGGCGAGGACTGGGAAAAAATCGGCGCGATAGTTGACAGAGTGGCAACCGCGCCTATGTATATAGATGATACGGCATCAATAACCGTATCGGAAATCAGAGCAAAGTGCAGACGTCTGAAGCAGACTAAAAATCTTGAACTTATTGTGATAGATTATCTTCAGCTTATGCAGTCGAGCGGACGCGTTGATAACAGACAGCAGGAAATTGCTGATATTTCACGTTCGCTGAAAATTTTAGCAAAAGAGCTTAATATTCCTGTAATAGCGCTTTCTCAGCTTTCGCGTGCGAGCGAAAGCCGGAGCGACAAGCGTCCAATGCTTTCAGACCTGCGTGAATCGGGTGCAATAGAACAGGACGCGGATATGGTAATGTTTCTGTACAGAGATGACTATTATAATAAGGATACCGAAGATAAAAACATTGCCGAGTGTATAGTTGCCAAAAACAGAAGCGGTGAAACAGGTACGTTTAAGCTTGGCTGGAAGGGCGAATACACGAAGTTTTCAAACATAGAGTTTGCTCTTAAGGAAGAATAATGGTTTTAAATAAAATTAAACAGGCTTTAACTGAATATAATATGATTGATAAGGGCGACAGTGTGCTTGTAGGACTTTCGGGCGGCGCGGACAGCGTGTGCCTTACACATGCCTTATGGACTTTAAAAGACGAGCTTGGAATAAAACTGTATACAGCTCATCTCAATCATGGAATACGCGGAAATGAAGCTGCGCGTGATGAAGGCTTTGCAAAGACTTTTTCCGAAAAATTTGGGATTGAATGTTTTGTAAAGACTGCGGATATTCCGAAAACAGCACAGGAAACAGGGTGCAGTGAGGAAGCTGCGGGAAGAAAAATACGATATGAATTTTTCAGTGAGTTATGTGAAAAATATAAAATAAATAGAATTGCAACTGCCCATAACAAAAATGATAATGCGGAAACACTTCTGATGAATTTTATGCGAGGAAGCTCCACTGGCGGACTTTGCGGAATACCTTATAAACGCGGAAGTATTATAAGACCGATACTTAATGTGAGCAGGGAGGAAATCGAACAATACTGTGCGGAAAATAATCTTGATTATGTTACTGACAGTACAAATCTGACAGATGATTATACAAGAAACAAGATACGTCATAAGCTGATACCGTTTATAAAAAAGGAATTTAATGCAAATTTTGTGAATACTTCCGTCGATAATTCGGTACTGATAAAAGAGGATAATGACTACCTTGAGGAAAATGCTTTTAAGGCATATTCACAGCTTGTAAATGACGGCACTGTCATGATTCAGCAGCTCATGTTCCAGCCTATAGCATTAAGGCGGCGTATTGTAAGATATATGCTTAAAGACGTATATACGGAGCTGAATGACATTTCATCGGGATACGTCAGCGATATTCTTGCGCTTACAAAAAAACAGAGTGGTACAAAAATACAGCTTGCTGATAATGTAACAGCCAGAAACGAATACGGAAAGCTGATTATCGAACGTGACATGGCTTTGTCAGAGCCTTTCTGCTATGAATTTTACTGCGGTGAAAAAAGGGAAATTCCCGAAATTCAGAAAACAGCTGTAATATCATGGACAGATAAACGAATAAAAGACGGAGCAATATATCTTTCCTGCGGCGTTCGGGATAAAATCGTTATAAGAAGCCGATGCAGCGGTGATAAATTTCAACCCGCCGGCATGACAGGGAGTAAGAAGATAAAGGATTATTTCATAAATGAAAAAATCCCGAAAGAAAAGCGTAATTCAATTCCTATTATTGAAATAAATGGTGTTATTGCCGCAGTAGGCAGACGTGTAGACCGCAATTTTCTTTTTAAGGATAGCGGAATAAGAATAGAATTCAGCAATTTGCAGGAGGTAACAATTTGAAGAAAAGATTTTCAGGCTTAGGCGCATGGCTTGCATTGATGATAGCTATA
>JBJEIU010000306.1:0-7932 GCA_051877355.1 Hominilimicola sp. | reverse complement strand
TAACCACACCAATGAGATAATTGATACAGCTCCTGTATTCGACAATGGTCTGTCATTGTGGGGATATGCGATGGAAAATGAACTTGATGATATTTCTGCTTATGTAAATACGCGTGTTCCGGCAACATATTCTGATTTTATTGAATTTGCAAAGCATTATATGACGGATTCCCAAAGACAGAAGCTGCATAAATTGCAGAATTTTAAATTCAAAAAGCATCCGAGATATAACTGGAGCAATAAACGTCTGAAAACGGTTGAAAATGTAATACATGAACGTGCTGCAATTTTGTTATCATAAAATGTAAATGGTCTATATGGGGTATAGGCAGCTGATAATAATGAATACATTTGTATGAGCGCATTGATTTTCCGGTTGACAAATTCTTCCCGCCGGAGAGAGGCGAATTTTTAGAGAAGGGTCAGGATGACCCGTCGGTGCCGCGTGACGACAATGGCTGCGGTTGCAAGTAAGCGAAAATATCCTATGGCGTTAAGCCATAGGATATTTTTATAGAATATTGAAAATTATACCAATATATGATAAAATAAAATATATTAAAACATGATGTTTTCAGAGGGGATGAGTATGAAAAAATTAAGAAGATGTATAAAAATTTTAAAACATACAGGGACGCTTAAAATGTTTTTCAGTTTTGTCATATTTCTTTGTTTGGCGGCAGTTGTACTGATGATTGCTGAGCCTCAGATTGAAACAGTAGGTGACGGTATCTGGTACTGTTTTGTTTCGGCTACAACGATAGGGTTTGGCGATATATATGTTACAACACCGATTGGGCGTGCTGTAACTATACTTGTAGCATTGTACGGAATACTTATGACAGCAATGGTTCCCGGAGTTGTTGTGAGCTATTATATGGAGTATCTTAAGATACGCGAAAAAGAAACGGTTTCTGCATTCCTTGAAAAACTTGAGAAGCTTCCGGAGCTTTCCAAGGAAGAACTTCAGGAAGTGTCAGAAAGAATAAAGAAATTTAATAAATAATTTAAGGGGGGATTTTTATGAACTTCAAAAGAGTAGTCAGTATGGTACTAAGTTTTACACTTATGGCATCATTGCTGAATGGGTTTGCCATTCCTGCATATGCATCGGGCGATGATGTAATCGCGATTGAGGCATCAAGATTGCCTGAGGAAAACCTTGTCACAGACAGTGTTGTGTATATGGGTACTTCTGCGACAAATCTCAATGAAGCAGATGCTACATATGCCATTACTGTCTACCGTGATGGAGATGTGAGCGGTGAGGCAAGTGTTGAGGTAAAGACTCATGACCTGACAGCAGTTTATGGTAAGGACTATGAGCTTTATGAAGACGATGTCGAAGTGACAGGCGACGGTATTTCAATTCTTGAGAAGAATTCAAAACAACAAGCAGATAAAGAAGAGGAAGAAGCTGTTGTTTATTATGAAGAGCCTTTTGAAGATATGCAGGGACCGTTTGCTTACAGCGCTCTTGACAGTGCAGAAGAAAAAAGCTCTCTTGCTCTCTTGAAGGAGGCGCAGACAGGCGAAGAAACAAGAGAAACATACCCTACAGAATTTGAGGGGCTTTCGGATTCTATTATGCAGAGCTTAGCACCTGAATTGGGCAATATCATGGAAAGCTCAAGCAGTATGATTCTGAATTTTGCATCAGGTGAAACTGAAAAGGTAATAAAATTCAGAATACTTGATGATTCTGACAGCGAAGGCAGCGAAGGCTTTACAATTACATTGAATAATCCTGAAGGTACATCTGTGTACGGAGTGACAGCTACGGCTGTTACAATTACAGATGATGAGCCTGCAGTTCATTCGACCGTATCTTTCAGTGACAGAGAATACAACGCAGAGGATGGAAAGGTTGAAATAACTGTCATAAGAGAAGGTGCCCAGTATTCTGTTTCAGACGTATTGTTCAGAACCTCAGAGGATAGTGCAACAGCCGGTGAAAACTATATAGAACAGAATTCTATTATCGCTTTCATGCCTTATGAAACTGAAAAAACTGTTGAAATGAGTGTTTCAGGAGAAGGCAAGTTTGATGTATTTCTTTCTGAGTTCAAGGGCTGTGAGGAGGGTGAATATACAAGAGCAACAGTGAATATTTCAAATGACGGAGAATTTGAACTGTTTGCAGAAGACACAAAATCCTTTAATATAGAAATAAGTGATAAGACATATTCTGTTGAATATGAAATGAATCAGCCGACAGGAACTATTCTGGATACAGGATATGATCCTGCTCTTGAAGTTGGTACGTACTATTTTTCATCAGACAGCAATCACGGCGGTATATTCAAGTACAGCAAAGATCAGTATGGCGGAAGCAAGCCATGGGGATGCGGAGTCAGAGAAAGCAAGTATGTATATAACTCAGATTCCGATATGAGCAAGAATTATGGCAGCCTTAAATATTATCATACAAGTACATGGAAGAACGGATATACATATACACAAAGCACATCTACAATACCGGGTGTGTATTATCAGTATATAATTCCTGACTGGAGGGAAACCAGCAGCTTCGGAAGTGCAGCGGGTGTAGATCCGCAGCAATCACGTTTTGAACTTTTTGATGGCAGCACAAGTATAGGTAAAAACAGTGTTATGGGTTCATTTTCAAGAAGCCAGAACAAAGGTGCCGTAAAACTTGAAAAGCAGAATAAGAATCTTACAGCAAAAGTTTATGCAATGGATGAGAATGGAAGTAAGACTCCTAAGTCATACGTGGAGTTTTACGGACTTGCTGCTATGTATAAAAAGTATACGATAAGCATTGAAACTCCTGCTGAAAAGACATATATAAGCGGCAGTGGCAGCTTCAGCGCCATTCCTGCACAGGTTAAAACCGCAAGCGGTGCACAGGTGCCTTATCAGGAAGGTAAGCGTGACATATATGTAAATACAAATGAAGACAACTCAAATATTGTATTTGAAATTACAGACGGAGATATAAACGGTGTAAAGGATAAGTTCGGCACTCTTACAGGTTATACAATAAAGATTGACCCGGGAAATACGGAAGAAAGAACAGAACTTAATTATCCTGCGGATTATCTGAACTTTCTTGACAACGGTACACACAGTGACGCACTTGATTATACAGCAGGTGCAGTAAATAAGATTAAGTCAAGAGTAAATTCTGATTTAAGAAGGATACCTGTTGATAAATATTTTGTTGATTGGATAGATTCTGTGCAGAAAAAGACTGTTTCATCAGGACACGGATATTATCAGATTCTTAAATTCAAGCCTGTATTTGACTATAATAATGTAAATGTAAAGGTTGAAGATTCAGTAGGCGGAAGTGCTACTTTCAATAACTCAACTCTTAAATCGGGAAGCACTGTTATTTACCATGCCGGTGACAGCATTGATTTGTCAGCAACAGCTGCATCAGCCGGTCAGCATGTGGAAGGATATGAGGTTTCAACAGACGGCGGTGTTAATTTTAATCTTATAACAGACACAGCAACCCTTCTTTTAAGACCTGACACAAATTATACTATAAGACCGCGTGTTGCAGATAATGATAACCGTATAGAAATTCAGTTTGAGAGTGAAGAAGCAAAGAAAAGACTGCATATTACTAATCTTATTGACCAGTCAAAGCTTAAGGACGATTTGACCGGAAGATATATTCTGAATCTGAACTCTGAGAAGAGCAATGTTAAAGAAATGATGGCTCCTGAGGCGGGAAGTGTATATAATCTTCAGATATTGGTTGACCAGGATAAAAACAGTGATTATTTATACCGTCCCGTAATCAAGACAGCACTTGATGAAAATACATATAAAACACAGTATTTTGACTTTATGGCAAAATCGAAAATGGTTGACAATATAATAAAGCTTGACGTCGAAAAGGTGAAGAAATCAGACCTTACATATTTTTCAGTTACAGGAAACGTGATTTCTGATTTTAAGCCTATACGAACAATAGGTACTGCTACTGCTTCTTTCCCTGTAACAGGATATAATTTATTTGCAGGCGGAGAACAGGAAGAGTTTTATAATTCAAAGACAGGGAATATCAATCAGTTTATAAACCGTGTATCTGCTTCTACAGATGATAATGGTAAGTATAGACTTGAAGGAATCTACGCAAAGAGCGGTGATACAATAACAGTGCTTGCGACAAACGGCAGTAACAGCCAGATTTACGCTTTAACGCTTTCTTCGGACGGTTTGACAGCTGAAGATATATCTCATGCATACAATGAACCGGATAAAGCAAACAAGACAAATACTATGAAGACGGAAATGGTCAAAGGTTATGTTATTGCACAAGAGGGCATAAAGCTTGCATATCCGTCAAATGCTCCTTATGTGGCAAGTATCATGTATAACTACAATAAGAGCGAGAATACAGCCAAGGTAAGATTGACAGATAATACTGTACGTATGTTTGATGATACATTAAATATTACAGCGGTTGTAAATCCTATGGGAAGAAAAATAAGCAAAGCAATATTTACTGCTTATACGGTTACCGGTAAAAAGACAGAATTTGTAACACCGGCTGATGAAAATAATCCGGGTATATTTATAGTGTCAATTGAAAAAATGTTAGATACTCTTCATAACGGTGATAAGATTTATGTTCGTCTGGTAGATGAGGAATGTAATACAGTGAGTAATACTTATTATGATGAAGTTCTGGAAGAAGAAGTTACCACGACAAATGAAATCCCGATAGAATATCCTGACGTTGATACCGGTCTTATGACATATGTGGAAAATGAGCTTATAGCACCTCAGACATATGAGTTTACTGAAACACCGACAGTTAATATTCCTCTTATGGGAAATATGAAGGGTAATGCATCATCAGGAATTATAAGCTTTACAAGGACTAATTGGGATGGGAATACAGGTTATACTCTGACTTTGAATCTGGATGGTGCTTATACAACAGGAAAGACCTTAAGTACACCGGATAAGCTGAATAACTTTAAGAAGTTTAAAAATGGTGTTTCCGAAATTGAGTCTATGCGTAAGGAGGCTGTTGGGGCAGTTGAAGGCGTGTATAATGCAAGCTGCGAAAGATTGATTCTTGATGCAAATAACTGTGATACAGCTTTTGGAGCAGGATCGGGTGATGATCTCAGAGCCGCTGCAGCAACTCTTAAAAAAGAAAAAAAAGAAGTCACAAAAGCAATGAATAATCGTACTGCGAAAAATAAGGATAGGGCAGTTGCAGGGTTTAACCATAGCGCACTGAGCATAGATGCGATGTTTATGTTGATGTTTGAATTTGTATATAATCCTGTGAAGAATGACTATATATTCTCATGCGGTTCGGTATGTATAGGCGGTACAATGTCTTATTCAAAGGTAATGTATACTACTATATACGGTATCCCTGCATACTTACAGATAGGCGGAACCCTTCAGGTGGATTTCCCGGTATCATATACAACTGAGGAAGGAAAAAATACTCTCACATCCGGTGATTTCAACACGTATGCGGGAAATATAGCAGAAAGACTGAGCCGTGACACAACAGGCGGCATGGAGGTAATGCTTTCTGCGAAGGTTCAGGCAGGTGTAGGCATGTGCGGAGTCATAGGCGCAAGAGGATATATTAATCTTTCTCTTCAGACTGCAATTATCGGAGACAGCGACGGACTCACAAAAGAATCGGGAGTGCTGTTCTCTACCACAGGCGGTATAGGTATAGACTTGCTTATAACCTCAATAGATATAAACTTGTTCAGCATATTGGTGGGAACAGGTGCATATTCAGATAAAACACAATATGATTTCTTCGGTGGTCTTGTAAGTGCCGGTTCAAAGGGAAAAATTGCTTCATACAGTGCATCAGATGGGTATGAGCTTCTTTCTGTGAAGGAGGACGGAACAGTAGTTGGGAAGCATGACTATTTTGCAGGCAATGATGATATGAGCAGCTTCGGTAAAAATGACGGACTGACATTGATGGGTATGCCAGAGATACAGAATATTAATGTATTGTTTGACAATGCGGCCGAAAGAACACGTCCTCAGCTTGTTGATCTTGGACAGGAAAGAAAAATGCTTGTATTTATAGGCAGTGATGCTGATGCAGACGAATATAACAAAGCAAGATTGATGTATTCAGTACAGAACAACGGCGAATGGTCAACTCCCGAAATAGTAAGTGATGACGAAACTGTTGATTCAACTCCGGAAGTGTTGGTAAAAGACAATAAGGTTTATATCGCGTGGGCTGATGCATCGCGTAAGTTTACAGAAGAGGATTCTCTTAAGGACAACCTTAACACATTCGGAATTTCAATGGCAGTATATGACGTTGAAGCAGATACAATGGGAAGTGAAATTACACTTACAAAAGATGAATATTTCAACCTGTCACCTCAGCTTAATGCAGTCGGCAATAAGATATACTGCAATTATATGAAGCGTGACCTGACTAATGCTGCAAACGAAGAAGGTTTGCTTGATATGACAAATCTGTATTCGACAATGGCATACAGAAGCTATGACTTTGATACAAATACTATAGAAGAAGAAAAGTATATCTCAATCAGGCATGGTGAGCTTACTGACCCGCTTGTATTTGATTATAATGAAATAACAACGCAGGCAGGCGGAAAGAATTATATGATATCCACATATACTGTTGACGAAGATATGAATCTTATGACAGACGGCGACAGAGAAGTGTTCTTTGAAATATATAATATAGATGATGATAAGAGATATTATCCTATTCAGTTATCGGATGATTATGCCAGCCAGTCCGTACCTAAACTGACAGATATAGACGGAAATATAATCCTTACATGGATAGAAGACGGTTATCTGTTCGAAATGATGAACGTGACAGATATTATAAATTCACTGACAGATACTGATACTATAACAGACGGTGCATATACAAACAGTGCTTCGGATGATGCCCAGTGGTATAAAAAGACCGCATCAGAGCTTGGACTAAGTGACGAGGAATATGATGACAGTATCTATGAGAATATCTGCAATAATGATTTCTATGTTTATGAAACTAATTTCAAGGGCAATGACGAACAGAGAACTGTAATATCATCATATAAGCTTGTATCAGACGGTGATGATTTGTATGTATTCTATACAGATTTCGGAGATGAGCATTCAGATCTGACAGGTGTTGAACTATACGGCGCAAAATTCAAGAGATATCAGGATGAAGGCTCTGATGAACCGGAAGATCAGGAATGGGGTTGGTCAGACAGTATTAAGATAACGGATAGCGGTAGGGTTATTGATGAATTTGATTTGTTTATTGATGCTGATAAGCATATACATGCTGTATCAAACTACTATGAGCAGTCAATAGATGCAAACGGAAAAATCACTTATAGCCCTAATCAGCTGGTTACAATAGATTTTGGAATAGTAAATTCTCTTGACGTGGAGAACTTTGACTTACCTTCAAGTCTGATACCGGGAGAAAAGAGTGAAATTGTATTTGATGTTGCAAATAACGGACTTCTTACAGCAAACGGCTTTGACGTTACAGTAAGTGCTGTTAAGGACGGAGCAGAAACTGTAATTTATACAGATTCATCCGAAGAAACAATCGAAACAGGCGAAAGTACTCAGCTTAACATTCTTTGGGATGTTCCGGAAGATATTTCAGATACAAAGATAAAGGTTGTAGTGCGTGAAAAAGACGTTGACGGCGGAGAAATTATTTTTGAAGAAGACGTTCCTAATGAAAGTAAGCTGGAATTCTCAGGCACTTCTGTCACATGGTCAGAATCAACTCCACACTTCGCAACGACTGTTACAAATACAGGAAGTATTGCATCAGAAGCTTATGAGTGCAAGGTTATAAAGAATGACGATAGTGAAAAAGAATATTTTACATTCACAGTAGATAGTCTTGCTCCGGGAGAAACAAGAGAATATACTCAGGTATTTGAGATAGTACCTGAAGAT
>JBJEIU010000305.1:0-1692 GCA_051877355.1 Hominilimicola sp. | reverse complement strand
ACAGCGTCAACCGGCGCGGCGGTAAGGGATATTATAAACGTAATCACGCGCCGCTATCCTATGGCGGAAATCGTGATATATCCCGCGCAGGTGCAGGGAACAGGCGCGGCGCAGAGTGTTGTAAGGGCGATTGAGTATTTTAACGCAACCAAGGAGGTTGACACGCTTATTGTCGGACGCGGCGGCGGAAGTATTGAGGATTTGTGGGCGTTTAACGAGGAAATAACCGCCCGCGCGATTTACGCGTCGGAAATACCGATAATTTCAGCCGTAGGACATGAAACCGATTTCACCATAGCGGATTTTGTGGCGGATTTAAGAGCGCCGACGCCGTCCGCGGCGGCGGAAATCGCCGTACCGTCAATGATAGAGCTGCGCAATAGGATAAATACGGACCAAAACCGCATTTCGCAGAACGTGGTCGGACGTATTGAAAGCAGCAGGCTTTTATTGAAGCGTTTCAAAATGAAAACGCCGAAAGACAGAATTGATGATTATAATTTAAAGCTGGACTCGCTTTTAAAATCCATGGGACACAGCCTTAAAATGAAAACCATGACGCTGAGAAAGCAGTTCAGCGAGCAAACGGCAAAGCTTGACGCTCTAAGTCCCTTGCAGACGCTTTCGAGGGGATATTCAATCCCTACAACGGAGGACGGAACGGTTATACGCAGCGCGGAGGAAATGAAAAAGGGTATGGAATTTACACTGCGGCTTAAGGACGGCAGCCGCGAATGTGTTGTAAAAGGAGAATAAAATGGTAGAGAAAACGTTTGAACAGTCAATAACAGAGCTTGAAGAAATAGTGGCAAAGCTGGAGGGCGGAAACGTTACGCTTGACGAGTCGCTTACGCTTTTTGAACAGGGAATAAAGCTGTCAAAAAGCTGTCAGCAGATGCTTGACGCGGCTGAAAAGAAAGTTTCGATTTTGCTTACCAATGACGATGGTGAAGTTATAAAAGAGGATTTCATAGGAGAAGAGTAATGAATGAGCGGCTAAAGGAGCAGATAGACTTTATAGATAAGTATCTTGACAAATACCTTGCGGAAAAGGATAATCCGCAGAACATCATATATAAGGCAATGCGCTACAGCGTGTTTGCGGGCGGAAAAAGACTGCGCCCGATACTCATGCTGAACGTGTGCAAGATGTGCGGCGGCGACGTGAATGAGGTAATCCCGTTTGCCTGCGCGCTGGAGATGATACACACATATTCACTTATACATGACGATTTGCCCGCGATGGATAATGACGATTTGCGCCGCGGTATGCCGACGAGCCATGTCAAATTCGGCGAAGCGACGGCAATTCTGGCGGGTGACGCGCTTTTAAACCGCGCCTTTGAAATAGTGTCGGAGTATAATGGAGATAATATAAAACGCGCAATGAAAGCCATAAATATGCTTGCCGTATCGTCAGGCACTGAGGGCATGATAGGCGGTCAGATAGTTGATATGGAGAGCGAGGGCAAGGACATTACGCTTGACGAGCTGCGTTATCTGCACCTTAACAAAACAGGTGCGATTATTCGCAGCGCCTGTACAATCGGCGCGCTTATGGGCGGCGGCAGTGAAAAGGAGATTGAAGCTGTTGATGAGTTTGCGAAAAATCTCGGGGTTGCGTTTCAGATACAGGACGATATTCTTGACGTTACGGGCAGCGAGGAGGAGCTTGGCAAGCCGATAGGCTCT
>JBJEIU010000304.1:0-1695 GCA_051877355.1 Hominilimicola sp. | reverse complement strand
TCAGTTCCGCAAACGCTGCTTTTCCCTCCGGCAGCAGTAACAGCCTGTCCGGAACGCCGTTGAAATTCGGCGATACAAACTTCAAAGCCAATCCGCCCCTCATCTTTACTGCATTTTTGAGCCTTTTCTCTATTTCACTTTCACGCATTTTCCCTCCATATTTCCGTGCTTTGTTCCTTCCGTTACCAAAATCCCTCGCGCGTATATATACGAATATATATTTTATTAAATATAAAATATAGTCTATATGACTTTTATAGTAACAACGGAACATTACCGCTATTTCAAGTAGGTTTTATGCCATTTAAGAGTGTTCCGACAGCACTTCCGTTTCGGAACTTTCGTACACATCGGAACACAAAACGGGCATTATTCGCCTATACTTCTATCCTTTCATATCCCGCTGCCGCGCCGTAAATACCGAAACGGCTCTTTTTACTCATCTTCTGCCAGCCTTCCATCTTCGCCATAATTGCCGAGATAGCGTTTGCGTCAAGCCTTTTCAAGTCCGCTTTTGCTTTACCGAAACACTCACACCATATCTCCATATTGCAGACCTTCGTGCGTTTTACAGTACCCTTAACCGATACCTCTCCGAACTCACTGCCGTTAAGGAAATTCCTTCTCTCATATAAGGACATTTCATTCCAATTATCCGGCAGCAAGGTTTCAAGATACTCGCGCACCATTCCCTCGCGCTCGTCCGTTTCCAAAGCCTCACGCTGAAGGTTCTTCGCATACCGCTCGGTTTCCGCGTCAAGAATAAGCGGTTCGTTGTTCTTGTAATACACAAGCGTCTCCGCCCAAATCTGGTCTATTTCATTCTGCGTAAGCTGCCACGGCTTTTTCTGCGAGTTCCCCGATACCTTAACAGGGAAAAAACGGCGGTTGCCCGTAGTATCTCTGAGGTATCCGTGTTCCGCATTCGTTGTGCCTATGAAAATACACTGTCTTAAATGCGGAGTCGCTCTGCGACCGAAGGACGCACGGAACACATCATTTTGCCGCGATATAAAGCCGCGCAGTGTTTCTATTTCCGTTTTCTTGAGTCCGGCAAGCTCGCCTATCTCTAAAATCCAAAACCCTTGTAGTTTCTCCGCCGCCGTCTTATCCTTCGTATCGGATAATAAAAGTGAATCGTTAAACCACTCACCGCACAGCTTGGATATAATCGTGCTTTTACCAATACCCTGCGGTCCCGACAGAACAAGCATCGTATCAAACTTAATACCCGGTATCATAACACGGGCTATCGCACCGCATAAGGTTTTACGGATTACGGCGCGTGTGTACGGATTATCCTCTGCGCCGAGGTAATCAGTTAAAAGCGTATCCACGCGCTCTGTCCTATCCCATTCCGGCAAACCGTCAAGATACTGACGGATAGGATGGAACGAGCGGTCATCGACTACCTTTGCCAATGCCACGTCATAGTTCACCCTTGTGAATTTACCGTAGTGGTAGGTTAAGTATGTTAAAAGCTGTGCGTCATCCGCATCGCGCCAATATTTAGACGGATGCTGCCACGGTACATTTCCCTTTATCTCTATACAGTCCGACAGTTCATTGAAAACGATGCCTTTAAGCTTCGGGTCATTCTGCAATATAATCGTGAGGTTTTGTATAGTGTTCTCTATATCTCCCCTCTTGTTCATAGACATCCTGTGCCGCCACATCACATCGTCATCGTCCGAG
>JBJEIU010000303.1:0-8041 GCA_051877355.1 Hominilimicola sp. | reverse complement strand
AGCAAGGTTTATAATGTATTCGTCAACTCCGTTTGATGTATCATCATTCTTATCTTTAAGTGCAATCGTTGTTTTGAGCACACCTTCTGATGTGTATACATGCACCTTTCCGCTGCCTGTCATTGTATATCTTCCGGGTTCAATGTCCTTGCCGCAGAGATATTCACCCTTAGAAAGTGTTACAACTCCGTTCTTATCCTCCTTGGCAGACGGTGATGCCGTTTCCTGAACAGGCTGCTCTGTAGGATTTGCCGAAACTGTTACCTGGGGAGTATCAGCAGGCGAGGGCTCGTCTATATATGTATCAGAAACTATGTTCCAGTCAAGTTTTTCTGCATTTTTCGCTATTGAAGATTTATTCAGGTCTTTGTTAACAGACAATGTGATATTAAAAATTTTACTTTCACTGCTGCTTTCAGTATTCAATACTCCCAGCGCAATTTCCTTATATGTTTTCTGTTCGGTGTCCGTATCTTCCTCGTATGAATATATCACATTTCCTTTTGTATCGGTAATCCGGAGATCATAATAATCCAGCGCTGAATATTCATCTGGCGACGGAGTCTTGACTGCTTCCGGCTTCGCTGTTGATGTTGATTTATCAGGTATAGACAGACGAAGCTTAAAGGCTACAGGCTTATTTCCCGCGCTTTCGCTCGTTACTGTAAGCGTCTGCACAACAGAATCCTGCTTTGACAAGTCATCAAGCTTTGTCATAAGCGACTTAATTGATGTTACTATTTCACCTGACTTTTCAGGGTCATATGTATATGAAACAGGTTTTGAACCTGATACATTGTTCTTCACAGAAACACTTGATGATGCAGCCATTACGCTTGCCGACATGCATACAGCCATAACAGCCGCCATCATACTGCAAAGCAGTTTTTTCATAATAATCGCTCCCTTATGTAAAATTACTTATATTTCAAATTATCTATTATTGTATCACAAATTTATTGTTTTGTCACTATTAAAATGTTAATTTATTGTTACAAAATCTATATTCTTGTTATGTACGTAATTTTGTGGTATAATTATTGATATAATAATCGGGCAGGAGGTAAATTATGCTCAGATACGAAAAAATTTCTGATGACTTACAAAAAAGAATAAATGAGGAGCTTCTCGGCGGTCACGGCTTTGATGACAAGGCTATACGCCGTAATCCCCATAAGGATAAATCCAGCCTTTGGCGACCAGCCTTTGTGCGCGATGTTGAAAAAATTATGCACAGTCCCTATTACAACAGGTATGCCGACAAAACCCAGGTGTTTTCCTTTTACAAAAATGACGATATTTCCCACCGCGCACTTCACGTTCAGCTTGTTTCGCGTATAGCTCGCAACATAGGCAAGCTTCTCGGACTGGACCTTGACCTTATAGAAGCAATTGCGCTTGGACATGATATAGGTCATACGCCTTTCGGGCATGCCGGCGAAAGTTTTCTCAATGATTTATATCATTCAAATACAGGCAGATATTTTAATCACAACGTTCACAGCGTACGCGTTCTGGATAGGATTTTCAGCCTTAATATAAGTCTGCAAACCCTTGACGGTATACTTTGCCACAATGGTGAATTTGAATGTAAAGAATATTATCCCTCAACTCTTACAGACTTTGAGGAATTTGACAAAAAGGTCGAGCAATGTTATGTTGACCAGTCAGCTATAAAGCGTCTCATTCCGTCCACGTTAGAGGGATGTGTTGTACGAATTTCAGACATGATTGCGTATATCGGCAAGGACAGGCAGGACGCTATCAAGACAAAGCTTATTGAAAGCGAGGATATATTTGACGAAAGTGAAATAGGCAGGCACAATGCCACAATTATTCACAACCTCATTGTCAATATCGTTGAAAACAGCTATGGCAAGCCTTATATCCGCCTTGACGACGCACATTTCAATGCGCTCAAGGAATGCAAAAAGGACAATTACGAAATTATATACCACAATCATAAAATCGCCGATATATACAATAACCAGATACGCCCTATGTTTGAAAAAATTTATGTAAAGCTGCTTTCCGACCTTAAAAACAATATTAAAGCATCGCCGATTTTTAGACATCATATTGACTTTGTTAATCACGCAAACCGATTTAATGACTATGAATATACAAAAAACAGCGATTTTGACGAAATCGTCGTTGATTACATTGCAAGCATGACAGATGACTATTTTATCGACCTGTACGAGTATTTGTTCAATGAAAAATCTCCGATAAAGTACATTTCCTACTTTGAAAATGTTTAAAAAACAGTCATTTTATAAACTATTAAAAAAAGTATTAATTTGCTATTGAATTTTTAAAAGTTTTAGTGTATAATATATGTAACATTGTTTGAATACAATGTTACGTTCATATATAACAAAGCCACCGATATGATAGAGTCGGTGGCTTTGTTGTATTCTGAACTATTTTTTCCCAAGTTCTTTTGACTTGTTCATACACGCTGTCATTGCGTTTATAACAGCGCTGCGAAATCCGTCCTTTTCAAGAATTGACACAGCATCAATAGTCGTACCTGCGGGTGAGCATACCATATCCTTGAGTTCTCCCGGATGTTTGCCTGTTTCAAGCACCATTTTTGCACTTCCAAGAACCGCTTGTGCCGCAAAGGTATATGCCTGACTTCTGGGCATACCACCGATTACCGCTGCGTCTGCCATTGCCTCAATCATCATAAACACATACGCAGGCGACGAACCACTTACAGCCGTTACGGCGTCCATAAGATTTTCCGATACTATTTCACCCTTGCCAAAGCTGTTAAATACATTAAGAACAATGTCTGCTTCCTCTTTTGTAACATTCTCATTGGGAGTAAGCGCAGCCATTCCCTCGCCCACAAGCGCGGGAGTATTTGGCATAACGCGGATAAGCTTTATTGTTTTCCCAAATGCTGATGTAATTGCTTCTATAGACTGTCCTGCGACAATGGAAACTATTACTGTATTTGCAGAAACACTGTCTTTAATCTCGTCTATTACAAAATACAGAAACTGCGGCTTTATGCAGAGAAACAGTACATCAGCCTCCATTGCAACTGCTTTGTTATCTGTAGTTGTGTTAACACCGTATTCAGCATTTATTTTTTTTAGCGCATCCTCGTTTTTATCGGAAACAAGTATATCGGCAATTTTACCGTTCACTATACCGCCTATAATGGCTCCGCCCATGTTTCCGCTGCCTATAAATCCCATTTTCATGATTAATCATCTCCTTATAAAAATACCGGACGAAAATTCGTCCGGTATCCTCATTTTACCAATTAAACCGGATATGTCTTATTTTCCATATCCACTAAATCTGCGTCAATCTTGTACTTCTGAGCGCGTCTGTACTCAAAGAACTTAACCGCAACCTGTCCGAACAACGCGTAGGACAATACGTCCTCGTCCTGTTCAATCCATTCTGCACATTCCTTTCTCATCTTATCAAGTTCAGGCTCAAGAAGGTCAGCAGGACGGCAGGTAATTCTTTCCTCATCGCCGATAATCTTTTTAACGATTTCGTCAGAAATTTCAGCCGGGCACTTACCATATTCACCCTTTACAAGACCCTTTGTTTCCTTTGAAACCATCTTGTATCTCTCACCCATAAGAACGTTAAGCACTGCCTGTGTGCCGACAATCTGAGATGATGGTGTTACAAGCGGTGGGTAGCCAAGGTCTGCACGTACACGCGGAACTTCCTTAAGAACCTCGTCATATGCGTCCTCTCTGCCCTGCTGCTTAAGCTGTGATACGAGGTTTGAAAGCATACCGCCCGGTACCTGATACTTAAGGGTATTAACATCAACGCCCATAACCTTAGTATTCATAAGACCACTCTTAATATATTCTTCCCTGAGCGGCTTGAAATAATCACAGATTTCGATAAGCTTATCCAAATCATAGCCCGTGTCGTATTCTGTACCCTGAAGTGCAGCAACCATAGGCTCTGTAGGAGGCTGTGACGTACCCATAGCCAACGGTGACATAGCGCAGTCGATTACGTCAACGCCTGCCTCAATAGCCTTTAAGTAAACCATTGAAGCCTCACCGCTTGTATAGTGAGTATGAAGCTGAATAGGAATTTTAACCTCTTCTTTCATCTGCTTTACAAGATCATATGTTACGTACGGTCTTAAAAGACCAGCCATATCCTTGATACAGATAGAGTCAGCACCCATTTCCTCAAGCTGCTTTGCCATCTTTACAAATTTTTCGTTTGTGTGGAATTCACTTGTTGTATAGCATACTGTAGCCTGAACATGACCCTTTTCCTTTTTACAAGCCTTTATGGCACATTCAAGGTTACGAATATCGTTAAGAGCATCGAAAATTCTCAGAATATCAACACCATTTGCGATTGACTTCTGTACAAAGTATTCAACGATATCGTCAGCGTAGTGTCTGTATCCAAGTATATTCTGACCTCTGAAAAGCATCTGAATAGGTGTATTCTTAGCTCTGTCCTTTATTTTTCTAAGTCTTTCCCACGGGTCCTCGTTTAGAAATCTTAAACAAGAATCGAAAGTAGCTCCGCCCCACGCTTCAAGTGAATGATAACCAATCTGATCAAGCTTCTCCACGATAGGAAGAATTTGTTCCGTTGTCATTCTTGTAGCGATAAGAGACTGGTGAGCGTCACGAAGGACTGTTTCGGTAATTTCTACCGCTTTCTTTCCCTTTGCCATTTATTTTTCACTCCTTTATAATATCAAATTAAAGATTGCTGAACATTGCAAGGAATACGCCTGCTGCAACAGCAGAGCCGATAACACCTGCAACGTTCGGTCCCATAGCATGCATCAAAAGGAAGTTGGAAGGATTTTCCTTCTGTCCAACCGTCTGCGATACACGGGCAGCCATAGGCACGGCGCTTACGCCGGCGCTGCCGATAAGCGGGTTAACCTTACCCTTTGTAAGCCAGCACATAATATTTCCAAGCAGCAGACCGCCTGCTGTTGAGAAACAGAATGCAATAAGACCAAGCACAATAATACCTATTGTCTGCGCTGACAGGAAGCTTGACGCTGTTGCTGTCGCGCCTACTGTAACGCCAAGGAACAGCGTTACAATGTTCATAAGCTCGTTCTGAGCCATCTTTGCAAGTCTGTCGGCAACTCCCGATTCCTTAAGCAGATTACCAAGCATTAAGCAACCTACCAGCGAAACCGCATCAGGAATTATAAGACCCACAATGATTGTAACAACTATTGGGAATATAATTTTTTCTGTCTTTGAAACAGGACGAAGCTGTTCCATAACAATCATTCTATCCTTTTTTCGTGTCATAAGCTTCATGATAGGCGGCTGAATAACAGGAATCAGCGCCATATATGAATATGCAGCAACTGCGATTGCAGGAAGCAATGCAGGGGCAAGCGACTTTGTAACGTAAATAGCCGTAGGACCATCCGCGCCGCCTATGATACCAATTGAAGCAGCTTCCTTAATACCAAAGTTAATTGACGGTACAAGGGCGCTAAGTACAAGCGCGCCTATAAATGTAAAGAATACGCCGAACTGAGCTGCCGCGCCAAGAAGAATACTCTTCGGATTGGCGATAAGCGGTCCGAAGTCTGTCATACATCCGATACCAATAAAGATAAGCGGAGGATAAATGCCCAGCTTAACTCCCAAATACAAAAGGTCCAAAAGTCCGCCGTGCTGGCATATGTACCCGACATTGATATATTTTCCGTCCGTCATATACTGCGGGTCTGTAAAGAATTCAGTGTGCATCATAATTGCGCTTGAATCCTTAATCATCGGCAGATTTGAAAGAAGCATACCGAAAGCTATCGGAAGAAGCAATAACGGCTCGAATTTTTTTACTATAGCAAGATACAGAAGCACGCAGGCTATTGCAATCATTATAATTGTCTTGACAGCGTCCAGACCGCCGCTGGATATAAGTGCGTAAAATCCTGTATTCTGCAAAAAGTTTGTAAAACTTTCTAACACTTTTTTGTCACCACTTTCTATAATTTAGTCGTGAATGTAATTAGTTTTCAAAAACTAATTAGTTTACAGAAACCTTTAGTTTCCATAAACTCTTAGTTTATGGAAACTATCGCATCGCCGCTGTTTACGCTGTCGCCTGCTGATACACTTATACCTGCGACAGTACCGTCAACACCTGCGAAAATCTCGTTTTCCATCTTCATAGCTTCAAGAACAGCTACCAATGTACCAGCTTCAACCTTGTCGCCAACGTTAACCTTAACAGATACGATTGTACCAGGCATCGGAGCAGTTACCTGCTTTGCGCCTGCAACTGGAGCAGCTTTTGGAGCCGGTGCAGCCTTAGGTGCAGCTGCCGGTGCAGGAGCCGCTGCCGGCGTGGCAACAGGGGCAGGAGTGCTTACGCCGCCGACTTCTTCTACATCTACTTCATATGTTTTTCCGTTTACTGTAATATTAAACTTTCTCATTTAATTTACCTCCTTAGAATCGGTTATTTATTGTTTCAGTGACACCCGCCTTATTCCAAGCAGGCATTTTATTGTCAGTTCTTCTGTATGACTTAATCTTCAGATTATATGTTGAAGTATTAAGGCTTGCAGCAACCGCCGCCGTAAGCACAGCTATAAGCTCGGCTTCGTCAACATCCTCTTCCTTTACAGCCGCTTTGGTCTTTACCTCGGCTGCCGGAGCAGGTGCAGGCGCTGGCTGTGCTTTGGGTTTTCTGTAAAATATAAGTTTGAACAGCATAAGAACAATCATCAGTACAACAAGCACGCCAAAGACAATAGATAAACCAACAAGTGTGGTTATACCTCCTGTTGAAAGTGCCTCGCCAAGACTCAGTCCCTTACCTGTCAATAATGCTTCTGAATACATATCAAAAATCTCCTTTCTACGCCACGCAAAACTGCGTTTTGCTATGCTGCAACACACTGTGTTGCTCACCTTTCAAAAATTAAACAGGAAGATTTCCGTGCTTTTTAGCCGGTCTTGAATCACGCTTTGAAGCAAGCATTTCCAGTGCGGCGATTATTCTCGGTCTTGTTGAATCAGGCTCGATTACGTCATCAACATAGCCGCGCTTTGCAGCCTCGTAAGGTGACGCAAACTTGTTTCTGTATTCCTGAATTTTCTCATTACGCGTTGCAATCGGGTCTGCGCTTTCCTTGATGTCCTTCTTGAAGATAATATTTGCAGCGCCGTCAGGACCCATAACCGCAATTTCAGCTGTAGGCCATGCCATTACAATATCTGCACCCAGGTGCTTTGAATTCATAGCTATGTATGCGCCGCCGTAAGCCTTTCTCAGTATTACATTAATCTTAGGAACTGTAGCCTCTGAGAACGCATAAAGCAATTTTGCGCCGTGTCTTATGATACCATTCTGCTCCTGCTCAACGCCCGGGAAGTAGCCCGGTACATCTGTAAGAGTAACAATTGGGATATTGAAGCTGTCGCAGAAACGTACAAATCTTGCAGCCTTGTCAGATGAATCAACATCAAGTGAACCTGCCATAACCTTCGGCTGGTTGGCAACTATACCGATAACCTGTCCGTTCATTCTTGCAAAGCCCACCACGATATTCTGCGCAAAGCCTGCCTGTACCTCAAAGAAATCACCGTTATCAACAAGCTCTGCGATAACATCCTTGACATCATAAGCCTTATTTGCTTCGTCAGGAACGATTGTAGTAAGCTTTTCTGAAAGACGGTTAATCTCGTCTGTTGAAGGCTCATAAGGCGCTTCCTCAAGATTGTTTGAAGGCAGGAATGAAAGAAGCTTTCTTATCTGAGCAATACATTCCTCGTCATTTGCAGCCTTGAAGTGTGCCACACCCGACTTTGATGTGTGAGTGTCAGCACCGCCAAGCTCCTCACTTGTAACAGTTTCGCCTGTTACAGAGCTTATAACCTGCGGACCTGTTATAAACATCTGGCTTGTCTTTTCAACCATGAATATAAAGTCGGTTATAGCAGGTGAATAAACTGCTCCGCCTGCACAGGGACCCATTATAACCGAAATCTGAGGAATTACGCCGCTATTACAGGTATTTCTGAAAAATATTTCTCCAAAT
>JBJEIU010000302.1:0-1713 GCA_051877355.1 Hominilimicola sp. | reverse complement strand
TGATGACCTTTACCGTCCAAGCGCCGACAGGAGGATTGACACAACTGCGGCTTCTCTTGATTTCCCTAAAAATACAGACGCGGAATATATAGAGTGGTTTAATTCATATATGACCTCCTCCTATTATCCTCATAAATATCCGTGGACGCGTCTCGGCTATACATATGACTGGGCAGATAACGGAACGGAATACGGTCTTTCGGAATATGTTCTGAAAAACGGTTCCATGGTTGCGGTTGAAAAAACTTATACAAATGAAGAATTCTTTGAGTATATCACATCGGTCGATTACTCCGACGGTCATAACTGGGCGTATTGGAATGACGGCGAAAACAAGCAGGCAGATTTATTTATTGTATGTCCGACGGTTGATATGGGCAAGGAGGGCAATCTTAACGCAGATATCACCAATGAGAAATACCGCGAGAGCTTTAAGGGCGCATTGAATATGGAGCTTGGCATATATAATGACTCAGCGGCGGTATACGCACCCTATTACCGTCAGGCGGCATTCCCTGTGTATAATATGACAGAAGAGGAACGCGAACAATATCTTGAATTTGCCTATGAGGACATAAGGGACGCATTTTTGTATTACGCGCAGAATTCGGACGCGGACAGACCGCTTATTCTTGCTGGATTTTCGCAGGGCTCGGATATGGTGCTGCGTCTTATGAAGGATTTTTTTGACGATGAAAAATACAGTGACCGTCTTGTGGCGGCATACTGTATAGGCTGGAAGCTGACGGAGGAGGACGTGAAGAAATATCCACAGCTCAAGATGGCTGAGGGTGAATCGGACACGGGCGTTATAATTACATTTAATTCGGAGGCTGAAAGCATTACAGGTTCGCTCCTTGTCGGAGAGAATGAAAAAACCTATGCGATAAATCCTCTTAATTGGGAAACCGATTCCACAAGGGCTGATAAATCCGAAAATCTCGGCGCATGCTTCACCGATTACAGCGGAGAGATTACCGAAGAAGTTCCAAAGCTTACAGGAGCGTATATAGATGAAAAACGCGGCACTCTTAAAGTGACGGACGTATCGGCGGAGAATTATCCTGCCAAGCTGTTTGAGGATGGCGTGTATCATCTTTATGACTATCAGTTCTTTTACAGAAATCTTCAGGAGAATGTGAAAACAAGATTAAACACATATATAAAAAATAGTAAATAAAGTAAAAAACATAAAAAAACGAATGACCTTACATCCCCTTATGGGGTTGTAAGGTCATTCGTTTTGGTGCGAGTGGTCTTACAGAACTTAACGAAAAACATAGTAAAATCAAGGGTTTCTGACGTTCAATAATCAGTATTAACTTCAAAATAAAATATTTTTCTTCTTCAAAAATGCTCTTGTGGTAAAAAACAGAGCATTTTTTGCTTTTCTGAGATGACTTAGAAACCCCATTTTTAGTTATCTTACAATTATAGTTATTCCTCTGGCTCATGAGTAGGCTTTCAGATACCTTAAAACCTTTCCCTCCTCCTGTGAAAATTTAGGCTATGAGTGACAGCTATGGAATGATTTGAATTGTTAAGGAAGGTTACAAAACCGCATAAAACCAAAAGTTTCAGGACGGCAACAAACAATGTTATAAAAGAAAAGTAAGATATTTGAAAGTATCTTGCTTTTTTGCACCCAAAAATCGAAAAGGAGAACAAAAATGATAGGACTAATCATTAGTTTCGGCGCCGGAGTATTCTTCG
>JBJEIU010000301.1:0-1722 GCA_051877355.1 Hominilimicola sp. | reverse complement strand
GGCGGCATACAGGCTTTATCTCTGCACACATAGTAGGTGGTGCGATTATTTATGATAGGATACTCGTCACTTCCTCCGTCAATTACTTTAACTACCGAATTTAGCGGAAATGATTGATGTGTATCCAACAGCGCGCATACGATATGCACAGGCGGGTTGACATACATGGACAGTGCTAATAAATAGAAGCAGTATCCCATGGGATAATTCTTAGCTTTTCCCGCCATAAAACTAAGCTGTTGCTCTGCCGTTTCAGAAAAAAGCGTATTCTCTGTTAACTGAGAAAGAAAAACGAGATTATATGCCATGACTGAATTTCCGCTTGGAATAGCACCGTCATATGTTTCCTTTGGTTTCATTATTAATTGTTCATTATCATTGCCGTACAAATAAAAGCCGCCGTTTTCTTTGTCAAAGAAATCCTTGATTGCCTTTTTGCACAGCTCTGTTGCCCTGCTCAGGTATTTTTGTTTAAATGAAGCTTCGTACAGCTGAATAAGCGCAAAAATATAGAATGCGTAATCGTCGAGGAATCCAAGACTGCCGCGCTGTCCGCTGCGGAAGCTTACATAAAGCGTGTCATTCTCCGAAAGCTCCTTTTCTATAAAAGCGCAGGCTTTTTCCGCGGCACACAGATATTTTTCATCGCCCAGAACGCGGTACAGCATCGCAAAGGCGGCAATCATCAGACCGTTCCACGAGGTCAGTATTTTATCGTCAAGATGAAGCTGTGTTCTGGCTTTTCTGTACTCATATATCTTGGATATATGTTTCTGAAGCTCGCTGTTTTGTTTGGGATTGTGGAGCAGGTTAGGAATGCTTTTTCCTTCAAAATTCCCGTTTTCCGTAATATCGTAATATTCATTGAATTTTTCACCCGCTTCTTTACCAATCAAATCCGGAATTTCATTGTATCTGAAAACATAATATTTTCCTTCTTCACCCTCGCTGTCCGCGTCCTGAGCCGAAAAAAATCCTCCGCGGCTGTCCGTCATTTCACGCAGTATATACTGAGCTGTTTTTTCGGCAATGTCCTTATATTGTGTATTTCCCGTGACAGAATATGCGGTAATATAGCTCATTATCAAAAGAGCATTATCATACAGCATCTTTTCAAAATGCGGCACTAAGTAATATCTGTCGGTCGAGTAGCGGGAAAATCCGTATCCGATATGGTCAAAAATACCGCCTTTATACATTTGCATAAGAGTGTGCTCCGCCATATCAAGCGCTGATTTTTCATTTGTCTGACGATAATAATCCAAAAGAAAAATAAGGTTATGGGGAATCGGAAATTTAGGCGCATTGCCAAAACCGCCGTATTGCTTGTCAAATGAATGGGCGAGCTGTTCAAATGCATGATCAAGCAAGGCTTGTGACGGATTTCCCGTTTCGTTCGGTTCGGCGGCTAATATTTTTTCTATTTCCGCTCCCGATGATATTAATTCATCACGGCGTGTCTGCCATAAGAAATGAATTTGTTTCAATAAAGATTGAAACGCCTGACGCGGAAAGTATGTTCCAGCAAAAAATGGCTTTTGCTCCGGCGTGACAAATACCGATAACGGCCATCCGCCTCCTCCTGTCATCGCCTGACATACATTCATGTAAATGCTGTCAATGTCAGGTCGTTCCTCTTTATCCACCTTAACAGCTATAAAATACTCATTCATTATTTCCGCCGTATCGTCGTCCTCAAAGGACTCATGTGCCATTACATGA
>JBJEIU010000300.1:0-1727 GCA_051877355.1 Hominilimicola sp. | reverse complement strand
GTATAGGTACGCTTGATATAACATATCCGTCTACACCGTTATTTCTTAAATATAATCCTGAATTGGTAAACGCTATGCTGCGTCCTATATTGTTTTTTGCTCAGACAGATAAATGGCAATATGAATTTGCGCCGCATGATATAGGACAATATCCTCTTGCAAACGGTCAGGTGTACGGTTATGAGAAAACAAACCCTGATGATATATTAGCAATGCAAATGCCGGTTGAGGAATGCGGAAATATGCTTATAAGTCTGTATGCCGTTATAAAATACGGCGGCAGCAGAGATGTAGCTGACAAGAATAAAAAGATACTTAAACAGTGGGCAGATTACCTTGTAAAATACGGATATGACCCCGGAGAACAGCTTTGTACCGATGATTTTGCAAGTCATATGGCGCATAACTGTAATTTGAGCATTAAAGCGATTTTGGGAATAGCCGCTTACGGAAAAATATTTTCAGAAAACAGCTATATTGATATGGCGCAGAATTTGGCAAAGAAATGGCAGATTGAAGCAAAAGGGAAATATGCGACTAAGCTGGCATTTGATAATGAGGATTCATGGAGTCTTAAATATAATATCATATGGGATAAATTGCTTGGTATCCATCTTTTTGATGATGAAATCTTTGAAAGGGAAGTCCGGCTTTATAAAGAAAAGATGAATGCTTACGGCATACCGCTTGACTGCCGTGAGGATTATACCAAGATGGATTGGCTTTTTTGGACTACGGTTATGACTAATGATAAAGAATATACCGACAAGGTAATTGATTCGGTTTATCGCTTTATAAATGAAACGACAGACAGAGTTCCCGTAACTGATTGGTATTACAGTAGTATTCCGCGAATGGCATCATTTCAAAACAGAACTGTTTTGGGAGGAATATTTGTAAATATTATTTAATTGAGAATATCGGGCGGAAGGATATTCCGCCCGATAACCCCAATGATTTTAGAAAAAATTATTTTAATAAAAAAGTAAAATTGTTTTTTGTGAAATTATGTGTATTAACAAGGAGAATAAGTATGATAAAATCGGTAATATTTGACCTTGACGGAGTTTTGGTAACAACGGACGAGCTGCATTTTTCGGCATGGAAACGGTTAGCGGAAGAACTCGGAATAACAGGCTTTACAAAAGCGGATAACGCGCGTCAGCGCGGAGTGAGCCGTATGGCGTCGCTGGAGGTTGTGCTTGAAAAAACGGACAGGAAATTCAGTGATGAAGAAAAAATTGCACTCGCGGAGAAGAAAAATGATATGTATGTAAAATCTCTTTCAACGCTTTCTCCTAATGATGTTTTATCGGGAGTGAATGAGTTTATTACATATCTTAGAAACAACGGAATTAAAACCGCAGTCGGCTCTGCAAGCAAGAATACGCCTGTTATATTAGAGAAAACGGATTTGGCGGATAAATTTGATGCGGTAAGCTGCGGACTTGATACTCAAAAATCAAAGCCTGACCCCGAAGTGTTTTTAATAGCAGCCGACAAGCTTGGTATTGCGCCATCGGAATGTGTTGTAATAGAGGATTCCGACGCAGGAATAGAAGCGGCAAAGGCAGGCGGAATGTATGCCGTTGCGGTTGGTGAAGCGGAGCATAATAAAATGGCTGATATATCTGTATCATCAGTTGACAGCTTGTATAAAATAATTGCAATGTTCGGGAGATAATTATGACGGAACTTATATTGACGGAAAGTGAATTTGACAAGGA
>JBJEIU010000299.1:0-1727 GCA_051877355.1 Hominilimicola sp. | reverse complement strand
ACCCCTGTATACGTCCCTGCACAAATGCTGTCGTCGCTATACTTGTGGAATTATCCGATGCAGACGGTGTTACAGCTTTCGGTGTGCCTGTAAACTGCGGTGAATTCTTATCCGCCTTCCCTGACTGCACTGCCGCAATAAGCGCGTCAATATTTACAAAGTTTTCGTCAAGCACCGTAATGTCCAGCGTATCAGCCGGCTCCGGAAGCTTTAATTTATGGTTTGCCGTGTATTTCATCACTCATTCCTCCTCTACAAAAAATGCGCATATGGCTTATTGTCTTTAAAAACCACATACGCATTTGCCCCGTTTTCTCTTAAATATACCTCGTTGTTTTCTACATACAGCCACGTTCTGCCGTCATAGTTCTGCACACCTCCCCAAGTAAATGCTTTTGCGTTGCCCCAAGTTCCGAGTTTTCTCTGTACCTCGCCCCAAGTATTATGCGTGAAGTCATAATTAACTTGTATATGCGCCGGCTTCACTTCATCAACCGCCGCTTGTATCTGCTCAAAATTATATGGGATTCCTTTTCTGCCGCTGAATTGAATGTTAATTGTATAGTTCGGAAAATCCTCGGTAATTGTACAGCCTGTCTTATCATACATAAGAATGAGCCGTTCAAGTTCCGCTTTCGTCAGCAGATTATTGCCCTGAAGTCTCGCGATTACTCTTGCCCTCTTAGTTTCATTGTCTGCTGTGATTTCCGGCAATCCCACATCTTTTTCGTGTAATGAAAATGTATCTGTTGTCGTTATAAACAGACGCATATCTTCTGTTGAAATATCCTCTGAAACCTTGTCAAGCAGTTTTTTTACCGCATCATAAAAATCTCTGACAACCTTTGATTTCCGGTAATACTGCGGAAGTCGATTTATCATACAATCACCACACTTCCCAGCACAGGAACAGCGCCATCGGCTATCTGTATATTGGCAGTTCCGTTGTTTAATTTTAAATCCGTATAATCCTCAACACCCGGAACAGATAATATGAGACTGCCGATTTTTGCATAAGATATGTATGACTTCTTAAGCGCCTCACCGGAAAGATAGCTTTTCAAGGCAATTTCAATGCTCTTCTTTATATCAGCCGTATCATCTGCCGTCAGCTTTACAGATACATTTACGGTAATCGGTGTGGCGCTCACCACTGTAACCTCTGCGCCAATCGGTCGGTTTTCCTCTATATGTGTTTTTACCTTTTCTATAAGCTCCGCATCAGCCGGACGATTATCCGCGTCAACGATTACTACCTTTACCGTTCCCGCGCCGTTCCACAGAGGAATAATACGAACATCACCCACACCGCTGACTTCCTTTGCCCATTCGATATAGTGATACTTATTACCGCTTACATTCGGACGCGATACCTTTTCCAAGTAACGCTCCAAAAGGTCAGCATCGTTCTCAGCATCATAACCGCCTGTGAAATCCGTGATATTCTCAACTGTTGTAAGTCCCGGCAGCGTAACAGGAAAACGGTTTATTGCGCCCGCTTTTACATTTCCGGCGCTGCCTGAAACAGTACAAGTTCCGCCCACGTCAACAAAACCGCTTTCGGGAATACTGACGGTCTCGTCAACAGAAAACAAAACATTGTCCGCAGCGGCTTTTGCGCCTTTTGAAACAATCTCGCCTCTATTTCCGCTGATACGAAGCGTACCTTTTGAATAAGTGGCCGGCTTTCGTGTTGTTCCCTGCTCTGCGGTCTTACGGTCAAGATA
>JBJEIU010000298.1:0-8151 GCA_051877355.1 Hominilimicola sp. | reverse complement strand
CATTCACAAGTAATTTAATATTAAATTTTGTCTAAACTTTGGGGTTCACTTCATTGAAGTGCCGTTTTTGTTATAAATTATTTATTCTTTCCTTTATATAGCTTTCAAGGTAATCAACCGTCTTGTCAATACCCAGCTTACTGCTGTTGATTGAAATATCATAATTTCTTGAATCACCCCACTTACCTGTGCAGTAATAATTATGATATTCCTTTCTCTTTTTGTCATGGCGGTGCATTGCAGCCTCAGCCTCTGACGGCGACATATTTCTTACTTTACCCAGTCTTTCGATTTTCTTATCTCTGTCCGCGAGAATAAAAACTGTAATAAGTCCCTTATATTCCTTAAGAATTGCCTCGCTGCATCGTCCTACTACAACAAAGGATTTCCCCTCCTTTGCCTTTTTCTGCAAATACTCAAACTGTATATTTGCAATGTTCTCCTCCGGAGAATTGCTGTAGCCTCGAACATTTCTTGATATAAAACGCTTCTTGGGAACCTCGTCATACTTTTCCAGCAAGGACGCGTCAAGATTTTTTTCCACCGCAATTTCACGCAGAAGATTTAGATCATACATATCTAGACCAAAGCGTCCGGCAAGCTTTTCCGCGATTTCGTGACCGCCGCTGCCGTATTCACGTCCGATTGAAATAATAACCTGTTCTGACATTTTTATTACCTCCTTAGCAATATCTTACAAAAATGCACAATGTTGAAACAATAAGCACCAGCACCGTTGCGGGAACAGCCTTTTTACAGTATGTACCCCACCCCACAGGATAACCCTCCTTCGCGGCAACTGATGTGCCGACAACGTTAGCCGACGCACCAATAGGTGTAGCGCTTCCGCCGATATCCGTACCCATTGAAAGCGCCCATGCAAGCACCTTTAAATCCACGCCGGGCACACTTTGGGCAAGCGAGCTTATAACAGGAATCATTGTAGCCGCAAACGGAATATTATCCACAAAAGCGCTTGCAACGGCCGAAACCCATATAATAATCGCAATCATCAGCATAAGATTTCCTCCGCTGATTTTTCCGATAAAGTCCGCCACCAAATTAAGAATACCCGTTTTCTCAAGTCCGCCGACAACCACAAATAAGCCTATGAAAAACAACAGCGTTTTATAATCAACCTTCCTCATTATCTCACCTGCGTGCTTTGCAGACGTAATAATCGTTATCAGCGCGATAAACATACCTATAAAGGCAACCGTCAGATGTGTCTGGGCATGAGTTATAAGCAGTACAACCGCTATAAGGAAAATCACCGTGCTTATAATAAAGCTTTTCTTATCTGTTATTGCCTCCTCTGGCTTTGGAAGCGCTGAAATATCTATCGTATTCTTCCCACTCTTTTTAAGCTCCTTACGGAATGCAAAATAGAAATAAAATACAACGAATATCAGCGCAATTCCCGCGATAAGACCTGTATTTGTGATAAAATCACCAAAGGAATATCCCAGTGACGTTCCGATAATAATATTCGGTGGGTCGCCGCACATTGTGGCGCTACCGCCAAGGTTTGCGCAGAATATTTCCGAAAGTATCATAGGTATAGGATTAAACTTCAAAAGCTGCGCCAGCTCAACCGTAACAGCAGCAAGGAACAATATAACCGTTATACTGTCGATAAACATTGCAAGAACCGCGGACATAATCATAAACGCTATAAAAAGCGCAGTCGTCTTGTAGTTTACAAGCTTTGCGAGACGCATACACAGCCATCTGAAAAAGCCTGCCTTTGCCATGCCCTCAACCATTATCATCATACCCGCGATGAATATAATAGTCGACCAGTTGATACCGCTGGAGGCGCTTTCCTCTGCCTGATACCAGAAATTCAGTGTGAATATGTTATGTACATTGAGCGTTTCTATAACCGCTCCCATGTCATGCATGCAGATTCCGAACACTATAACAAGCGTAAGCAGTCCGCATATCAGCGTCACATTCTGACGCTCAAATTTTTCCATGATAATTAATACAAACATTACCACGAAAATAAGTACAGCTAAAATTTGTGCTGCTAACATTGATTTTTACCCCCTTGTAAAAATTGTATTACCGCATTTTTCAATACGCACCAACATTTAGAATACCACAATCTGCACATTTTTTCAAGCAAAATATTACATATACCATGCACTTTACTTAAATTTTTTATAAAAAAATACTCTATATCGCATAAATTTTACCTTACCACTTGATTTTTTTATCGAAATCATGTATAATAGATATGTTTTTTGCAGACAGCAAAAAATAATGTAGTATGGTAGGAGGAAAACATAATGGCACCACAACAAGGAACATTATTGTCTTACAGACCTGACATAAAGGTCTTGGACGCAACGATCCGCGACGGAGGATTGGTAAACAGCTTTTATTTCACTGATGAATTTGTAAAGAAGCTTTATCAGGCAAACGTAAAAGCGGGAGTAGATTACATGGAATTTGGTTACAAGGCTTCAAAGGAGCTTTTTGATGTAAACAAATTCGGTAAATGGAAGTTTTGCGATGAGGAGTCTATCAGAAGTATCGTCGGCGACAATGACTCAGATATGAAAATATCCGTTATGGCTGACGTAGGAAGAACAGACCTTGAACACGACATCCTTGACAAAAAAGACAGTGTAATTGATTTGGTACGTGTAGCAACGTACATAAACACTATTCCGGCTGCTATCGACATGGCGGAATACTGTAAGGCAAAGGGTTACGAAACAAGCATCAACATCATGGCAATCTCAACCGCAAGTGATAAGGACATCAGGCAGGCGCTTGAGCTTATCGGTCAGAGCGGTGTTGATATGATTTATATCGTTGACAGCTATGGCTCAATGTATCCGGAGCAGATTCGTGAACTGGCAGAAATGTACACCGAGGTCGGCACAAAGTACGGGAAAAAAATCGGTATGCATGCGCACAACAACCAGCAAATGGCATTTGCAAACACAATTGAAGCAACAGCAAGGGGCGTAAGTATGCTTGACGCTACAATGAGCGGTATGGGCAGAGGCGCCGGAAACTGTGCTATGGAGGCGCTTATCGGTTTCCTTAAGAACCCGAAGTACAAGCTTAATCCTGTTATTAAGTTTGTTCAGGAGGAAATGCTTAAGTTAAAAGCTGAGGGTCTTGTATGGGGTTATGATATACCATATCTTATCACAGGTATTCTTAACGTTCACCCCCGTTCGGCCATTGACTGTATTCAGAAGAACAGAACAGATTATGCAGAATTTTTCCAGGAGCTTTGGGACAGAGAATGCTAAAAATTTAAGAGGCTGTCATAGACAGCCTCTTTTTATGTATACTTATAATATTCCGACACCCTCAAGAAGTATTTTTAGTCCGAGCAGAATGAGTATAATCCCTCCGCACAGCTCTGCCTTTGATTTATACTTATATCCGAACATGCTTCCCGCCTTTACGCCTACGGCGCTAAGCACAAACGTTACCACGCCTATAAAAGATATTGCAGGGATAATTGACACATCAAGGAATGCAAACGTAACTCCGACTGCAAGCGCGTCAATGCTTGTAGCTACTGCCAGAAGCAGCATCGTTTTGAAGTCCATGGAGCTGTCCATGCTGTCCTCCTCTTTTCCAAGCGCCTCCTTTACCATGTTTCCGCCGATTAAGGCAAGCAGGACAAACGCAATCCAGTGGTCATACTTCGTGACAAGTTCAGAAAAACTGCTGCCGAGCAGATAACCTATTAAGGGCATAAGCGCCTGAAATCCGCCGAACCACAGTCCTGCTATGCACATATGCTTTACTTTTATTTTCCCCAGCGAAAGCCCCTTACAGACTGACACAGCAAAGGCGTCCATGGACAGCCCCACTGCCAGAATGAACAATTCTACAATTCCCAATTTTATCATACCTTTCTTTTGTAATCTATCTTATAAGCAGATATGCCATATATGCCAAATACATCAGTATCATCACAATACCCGCGCCTCTGTTTATCTTCTTCTTAAACAGCGCAAACAGATACGTCAGTCCGACAACTCCGATTAACATACACGTATCCGCCACTGCATGACCGTCTGTTGTAATTTTTCCGATAGTCGAGGAAATGCCAAGTATAAACAGGATATTAAAAATATTTGAGCCAATTACGTTACCCACTGCAATATCATTCTGCTTTTTGCGAGCAGCAACAACTGACGTTACCAGCTCGGGCAGTGACGTTCCTATTGCAACAACCGTCAGACCAACAACCGTTTCACTCAGCCCCGCCATAAGCGCAAGCTCCTTCGCCCCCTTTACTGTAAGCTGTCCGCCGATTATAACTCCTGCAAGTCCAATTAAAATGAGTACAATACATTTCCACATCGGCATATTTTCATCAGGTGCGGCGGCAATATCTTCCGGCACATTCTTTGCCTCACTCTTTCCTGAAATTACTGAGAAAACCATAAACACAACAAACAGCGCAAGCAGCATTATACCGTCAAACCGAGTCAGCGCAATTTCGCCGTTATTCATTGTCATTATAAGCAGCAGCATTACAACCGTGATACCAAAGCAAAACGGTAAATCACGCTTCAGAATATTTTTCTTTACCACAACAGGCGCAAAAAGTGCGCTTGTGCCCAGCACCACAAGTGTATTAAAGGTGTTTGAACCAATTACGTTTCCTATCGCAATAGCGTTGCTGTGCTGCAATGAGGCTGTAATGCTCACCGCTGCTTCCGGCAGGCTTGTGCCGAACGCCACCACCGTCAGTCCCACGATATATGCAGGTATTTTAAGCTTTTCTGACAGATCGCAGGCGCCGTCCACAAAAAAATCCGCGCCCTTTACCAGCAGCACAAAACCTACTATCAGAAATACAAGCATTAACACAACATTCATTTTTATAAATTCCTCCCCTGTTCTGAAATATGGTCACGCAAAAAGAAAAGACTTTTATCACACATTTTCTGTGTAATAAAAGTCTTGTTACTTACTGAATGGACGGGATTTCTCCGTGTATTGACGACCCATTCAACGCTCGCGCGTGAACTACTCCCCTTTATAACGGTTACATTATACGACAAAAATTCTGCTGTGTCAACTATTTTTTTATATTTTATCTTTCGCCGTACTGCGACACAAAGCACAGCTCTTCCTCAATTCTCAGAAGCTGATTGTACTTTGCCACTCTGTCCGTTCTGCTCGGCGCGCCCGTCTTTATCTGTCCGCTGTTCACCGCCACAGCTATATCAGCGATAGTCGTATCCTCGGTTTCGCCGCTGCGGTGCGAGATAACCGCGCTGTAGCCGTTCTTATGCGCCATTTCCACCGCGTCAAGAGTTTCGCTCAGCGTGCCTATCTGATTGAGCTTCACAAGTATGGAATTGCCCACGCCCATGTGTATTCCCTTTTCAAGACGTCTGGGATTAGTCACAAACAAATCATCACCCACAAGCTGTATCTTGTCCCCAAGCCTGTCGGTAAGGATTTTCCAACCCTCCCAGTCGTCCTCGCCCAGACCGTCCTCTATTGAGAATATCGGGTACTTCTCGCAAAGCTTTTCCCAGTATTCCACAAGCTCGTCCGCTGTTTTTCTTTCGCCCGATTTCGGCAGGAGATACGTTCCGTCCTTCTGCGCCCACTCTGAGGAAGCCGCGTCAATGGCAATCCTGAAATCCTCGCCTGCCTTATAGCCTGCTCGTCCTATGGCGTTTACGATAACCTCAAGCGCCTGTTCGTCCGTTTCAAGGTTCGGTGCAAAGCCGCCCTCATCGCCCACGGCAGTTGTGTTGCCCATTTCGGAAAGCACCTTTTTCAGTTCATGGAACACCTCGCTGCACCATCTCAGTCCCTGTCTGAAAGACTTTGCGCCAAACGGCATTATCATAAATTCCTGTATGTCCACATTGTTGTTTGCATGCGCGCCGCCGTTCAAAATATTCATCATCGGCACAGGCAGCACATGCGCGTTAACTCCGCCGATATACTGGAACAGCGGTATATCAAGACTGTTTGCCGCGGCGTGCGCCACCGCAAGCGACACTCCCAGTATCGCATTTGCACCCAAGTTTGACTTATTTTCCGTACCGTCCATTTCGCACATTTTCATATCAATGGAACGCTGGTCAAGCACATTCATACCAATAAGAATTTCCGCAATTTTTTCATTTACATTGTTCACGGCATTCTTCACACCCTTGCCACCGTAACGCTTGCTGTCACCGTCACGCAGCTCCACCGCCTCAAACACGCCCGTGGACGCGCCCGACGGTACAATCGCCCTGCCGCTTCCGTTTTCCGTCTGTACCTCAACCTCAACCGTTGGATTGCCTCTCGAATCCATAACCTCTCTCGCGAATACATCAATGATTTCAATATACTGTTTCATCACTGCACCTCCATATAGATTTTGTATTAGTATTATCAATTTCCTTTTTATTTATACACAGGGAACTTTATACATTGACGAAACGCTCTTCGGAGTGTATAATTGAGGTGTACACACAGAACCCTGAAAAGGAGAAAAATATGTTTAAGATTACTAAAGATACGACCTTTTCCTTTCCGCCGCTGACGGACGCCGTAAAGCACGCGTATGACATATTCATGCGCGACTTTACAAAGGTGTTTTCCGATGGCTTTAAAGACGGAAATGACGTTGAAATACATACGGACTGCTCTGAGCTTGAAAAGGAGCAGTTCAGCCTGACCGTTACAGACGAGAAAATCAATATACGCTGCGCGGACGAGCTTGGTGTAATTTACGCTGTGCTTTATATGAGCCGTGAATTTTTAGGCGTTGACGATTTCTGGTACTGGACCGAAAAGGAGCCGATGAAGCGCAGTATGGTTGCGCTTGCGTCAAGGGAGTACACCTCCCCTATAGCCAAGGTACGCTACCGCGGCTGGTTTGTCAATGACGAGGTATGCCTTATCGGCTGGAGTGAAGAGTATCCACCGTCACGAGAGATTTGGGAAATTGTTTTTGAAACTCTTTTGCGTCTTGGCGGTAACATGGTAATTCCCGGCACGGATTTGCCGCGCAGCGGTCAGCATTTTGATATTGCCTCCGAAATGGGACTTTATATCACACATCACCACGCTGAGCCATTGGGCGCGGAAATGTTTCTGCGCGCCTATCCCGACAAGGAAGCAAGCTATGACAAGCATCCCGATTTATTTGAAAAGCTGTGGAAAGACGCAATAGAAAAAAACAAGGATAAAAAAATCGTCTGGACGCTGGGCTTCCGCGGTCAGGGTGACGCGCCCTTTTGGCACAACGACCCCAAATACACCACGCCCGAAAGCCGCGCCGCGGTTATACGCAAGGTTATAGACAGGCAGTATGAGCTTATATGCGAAAAGGTCAAAGACCCTGTGTGCGCGGTATATCTATACGGCGAAATAACAGAGCTTTACGAGGGCGGTTATTTAAAGCTTCCCAAAAACTTCATAAAAATATGGTCTGACAACGGCTATGGCAAAATGGTGGTGCGCCGCCGCGGACTGCACAATCCCCGCACTCCGTCGCTTCCCCGTAAGGACGGCAAGCACGGACTTTATTACCACATCACCTTCCATGACCTACAGGCATCAAGCCATCTGACGCTTCTGGGCAACACGATAGAATTTGTAAACAGTGAGCTTGACACGGCATTTTCGTCAGGAGCAGACGAATATCTGCTCTTAAACTGCGGAAACATACGCCCTCACGTTTATATGCTCTCACTTGTGGCTCAGAAATGGAACACTGGCGAAGTCGATACCGACCGTTTCAAAAGCGGCTTCGCGAGAAAGTATTTCGGCGACAGCGATGTTGCGGAATGTTATGACGATTATTTTGCATCGTGCATAGAGTACGGCGAAAACGAGGACGACAGAGCGGGCGACGAGATTTATTACCACACCGCCCGCCGCATATGCGTTGACTGGGCAAAGGGCAATGAAACCTCCAAAGGACTTGTATTTGCTACAGGCGAGGCAACACTTTGGGAGCAGACAAAATTCTTCGCCGAAAAATGCTATAGGGCAATGAACGACTTTGCCGCGCTTGTGAAAAAATGCGAAAAAGTAAGAGACGAACTTACGCAGGGAAAAGTTTTCTTTGAGGATAACATACTGTTTCAGACAAAACTGCACCTTAGCGGTGCGCGCGGACTTTATGCCCTGTGCCGCGCATATGAA
>JBJEIU010000297.1:0-8215 GCA_051877355.1 Hominilimicola sp. | reverse complement strand
TAAACTTATGCTCATTATGTTCATAATCATAGGCGTATTCAAACTGCAAAAGCACCGTAAACTTTATATCCCACTCCAGTTTTTTGCTCATCTTAGCAGCAGAATCCTTTTTTTGCTGACTTTGCAGCTCCTTACGTTTTGCCGCTTTTTCTTTTTCCGTCCACTTCTTAACTATGGCGTCCCTTTCCTCGGCAGTCTTGCCATTGCAGTAAGCCTGAGCAAGCTGCTCCAAATCCTGCTCTGATGCCACCTTAAGCGGATCAAATTCCTTCAGCTGATCGTCAACACTCTTCTGAGCATCCTTAGCTTTCTCGCTTTTTCCGTTTTTGAACTCATTAAGCTTTCCCGCAGCTTCCTTTACGTCCTGAAGAGAAACTGCTAACGAAACGATTTCGGCTCTTGCAGATGTGCCCTTATTCTTTTCGTCTTGATAAACTGTTTTCCATTTTAGCTTGCCCGTATCAATATCTGCCGCCATATCTCCCACAACCGGCAATGTTCCGAGCTGGTCAACATTTGCCTCCATATGCTGCGGTACAACATCGATTACGGGAGTATAGAAGTTCAGACCTGTGTTCAATGTGGGATATTCTTTTTCTATCCTCTGATAACCTTCTTCTTTATTAAAAACAATTGCATCAGCTACAACGCGCACATACAGCTTATCGCCGTCTGATATTTCAAATGAATCCGCAGTTGCGCTGTACACATTTTCACGGTCCTTGGTTGCTTCATATGTCTGCTTTTTTTCTCCGTCGCTGTTATAGCGTATAAATTCAATGCGCTTTATGGTCTGTCCGTTTGCGTTTATCTCCGCGGTAAAGGTCAGAGCGTCATCCTCATACAGCTCCACACCGTTATTTCTTGTATCCATTTCCGGATGCTTCACTGAGCTGTAGCGCACATCAGTCACATACGGAGCATATGGGGTGCGTATCGGCATATCAACCGTTGCGGGAGCGTCCTGCCCTGCTTCAAACGCCAGCGTCTTGCTTACATATTTATTTGTTTTTGTCGCAGCGTCCGCCTCAAAGTATTCAAAGGTCTTATCTTTTCTTTCCGCGAATTCTCCGCCGTTTATAGTGGTATAATATACTTGGTCAATATCGTTATTTGTTACCAGTATAGAAATGTGGTCTCCATAATAAACATCCTTGAGCAAGATTTCAGCCGTACCGTCCGCATCTGCCTGGGTGTTGTATCTGTTCGGACGCTTGACCAGATTGCCGTCCCTGTCATACAAGCTGTCAAGGTTTGTGCCGGCAACGACAGCCGCACCGATGGCCGGTTCATTCAAAAGTGCGTCAGTGCTCTGGCGCACGGATACGCTGCTGTACTGCACAAGACAATCCAACGCGACATTATGCGTTTCGTCCGAACTATTCTCCGGCACTTTTTCAGCTGTAACCTTTATAACATTATTACCGTGCAGCGGCTCGGCTATAAAGTCCATCGCCCAGCCGTTAACATATTCTCCTGTATATTCTCTTGTAATTTTCGGGCGGTATTCCCCATTGCACCCTTCTTTTTCCGTCAGCTCAATAGTATACGCCTTTCCTGCTGTCGGAACGGTATACGGCGGATCTCCGTTCACATACAAAAGCTTTTTACCCTGTAAATCGGGATCGATAATCATATCTTCCGGAATGGTTTTTAGTACCTCGAAATATTTTTCAGCCTCCTCGTCAAGCTGTATTTCTATATAATTGATTCTATCGTTAAAATTCGGACGTACTCTGTATCGCCTCTCACGAAGCTCCAGCTTGCCCTCATTGCTGTCCTTCTGCATTGTACCTGATACAACAGGCTTTGTATCACCGGGATTTCTATAGCTTTCAAGTAAATATGTATCATAATAATATCCGGGAAGCGCAGGCTCAGCATTTACGCTCAACGTGTCGCCGACATGAAGTACGCCCTCTGAGCTTTCCAAAAGAGCAGAATCGGTAAATTGACCGCCTGTGCTCGGCAAAACCTCCACGCTTACGGGAATATACTCGTATACAGGCTTAATATAAAGCTTTGTAAAATATCCCTTTGTGGATGAATCGCTGACCTTGCTTGTATTGCTGTCTATAAGACTCACGAAATCCTCGTCAAATTTTATTGATGTGCTGTTTGTTTCATAGAAGAACGGTTTTGCTCCGTCTCCCGCCGTTATCTCATAGCCCTTAAGAGTACCTTTTATCGTTCCGCCGTCTTCGGTTGCCGTGGAATTTATCGTAAGCACCCCATTCATATAAACAGTGTCCTGACCTTTGCCAAGCTCCACCCTTGCTGGGCGCTTCTTTTCAGTACCGGTTGGAGTCCTGAATTCCATTTCGTCGGGCTGGTCAAGAAATACATGAAATTCACGAAACATAAGAGCTATGCCGTAGAATTTCGTATTAGGCGCAATCCAGCCGTTGCCTGCTCGTTTAGCGTATATATCCATCGTGCAGTCATCCCATGATGAGGGAGGCTTGTCATCATTTTTCAACAGTTTAACCGGACCCCTGACCGCTCTCTCATTGGCATAGCTGAGATGAAAATCCTTTGAGAGATCATACACAGATATACCTGAAATCGGATCAAGCTGCCTCTTTTCTCCGTATACTCTATAGCCGTGCCATGAATTTCCCCAGTTAGAATGACTTGAAAAATCCAGCCATGCCGTCTGATACATCTTTGCCGGGAAAGAGAATTTTGCATATTCCTCTCCGTGATAATCGACACGCCATTCGTAGCACTCAAGATTACCGCACTCTTCTTCCTCGTCATACTCATTATGCCTTCTGTATGTATCTCCGCTTGAGTAGCCGTATATTACATTATCCGTCGTAGGATAGTAGTAATTACCCACATGCACGGGGTTTACTTTGTCGTCATCCATTATTTTGGCAACATTTCCTTCCCGTTCCAGCGCATATGTTCTTCCGTTGATTTCTATGGTGCTCGATGAAAGCAGCGACACCTGATTATCTGAATTTTCCGACGCATTGATATTTACCTGCGCGGTCATATTATCGCCGTCCTCGCCGCCCTTTAAGTCGTACAGCTCAAGTCCGAAGGACATATCCTTATCGGCGGCAACAGGAATTTCAAATGAGGTTTCCTGCTGATACGGACGAAATTCTATCTCCGTATCTGTAAGAGAGTAATTCTTACCCTCCTTTGCGCTGCCGTTCTCTACGGTACGCACCTTTGCCGTCACATAGGAATAGAGTGCTTCATCTCTTGTCACTGTTACTGCAGCCACTCCGTCCTGTGTGTCAAATTCCTCCGCTGTAAAGCTGACCTTTGAATGAACAACAGGCTCGTCGTCATTGATAATGACGCTTGTGGTTATCGGCTCTGCAAGCTCTGTATTTTCGTCCGGATCTGAAAGCATAAAATTGATTATTTCCTGTCCCTCGGACTCCTTATCCTCAAGAATTTTTATAATAATCTGCTTTTCCGTTTCTCCCGGAGCAAACACAAGCGGCGTGGTTGACGAGGTTTCTATATGCTCGGCAATATCTACTACGCCCATACTGTTCATAATAACGCTTGTAACAGGCTCCATATCCGTTTCATATGTCGGACGCGTTTCAAGACCGGTCTGCTCCTCCTTCAGCTTTGCAAGAGAGCTTTTTCCCTCGTCTTTTACAGCCTGTTCGTCCTCGGCAAGCTCCGCAAAGCTATGCGCAAACAAATCAGAGGCATACAGATTTTCCATATCCTCTGATTCTTCCTCTTCGTCCTCTGTAATATAAAACATATCCGCAGTCGCTTCGGGTTTATCTGCATTTTCCTCCGTATCTGCGATTGAATCTACCATTGCCTGCAGGTCTTCAAGTCCTTCCTCTCCCTCCTGCACTCTTTCTTCATCAGCCGATAATTCCAGAAGTGTGCCGTCAGTTTCAGCCGTTTCTGTAGTGTATCGGTCATCATCTATGATATAGTCAATGCCGTACTTTGCGGATACATCGGCAGTTTTAAGGTCAACAGCCGATTCAACGGAGATGTTTCCGCAGCGATATACCGTAATAATATATCTGCCTCTTTCATTCACCTCGGACTGCACCGTACCCATCATGGTATATGATATATTTTCGTCATATTCCACGTTCTCCAGTTTCTGCGTTTCCAGCAGTATAGGCTCCTCGTCCGCAAAAACCGGCATAGCCGGAATTATGCTCGAAAGCATTACTGCCGCTAAAAATGCGCTGATAACTCTTTTTTTCAAAGTAATCATCTCCTTTTTTGCTTTATTTTCGCAATTTATGTTATTATTTTATCATACCGACCGCACCCTTTCCGCACCTTTTTAGCCTGTTAAATGTATATTTTTACAAGAAAATTTTTATCATTGAGGTGCTGAAAAGGTGCTGTTGCTGTGGTATAATAAATAATGTAATTACGGCGTACCTCGTGGAAAGGGATATAGGAAAATGAGAATTTTGCTTGTTGATGATGAAGATATGGCTCTAAAGCATTTAAGTTCGGTTGTGGCACAGGTCGCTCCGGACGCGGATATTATGTGCTTTGATGACTGTGATAACGCAATAGCCGAGGCAAAGCGTCAGAATTTTGATGTGGCTTTTCTTGATATTTCAATGCCCGAAAAGGACGGACTATCTCTTGCAAAGGAATTAAAGGATATTTATAAGAACACAAATATAATCTTTGTGACAGGCTATTCCGAATACGCCTTGGACGCAATCAGACTTCATTGCAGCGGATATGTCTTAAAGCCTGCATTAAAAGAGGATATAGAGGACGCTCTTGCAAATTTGCGTACTCCTGTTAAATATAACGAAAACAAGCTGCGCGTACAATGCTTCGGCAGCTTTGAGGTGTTTTATAAAAATGAGCCTGTAAGATTTGTCAGGAGCAAGGCAAAGGAAATTTTTGCATATCTCATAGATCGGCGCGGCGCATCTGCAGACACAGGCGAGTTGTGTGCAATTCTCTGGGGCGATACGGCGGCCGATGAATCCAACCGCCACTATTTCCGTAATCTGATTTCGTATATCCGAAAAACCCTTAAGGAATGTAATGCCGAAGACGTGTTCATATGCAAGCGCAATCATTTTGCGGTTAATGTCCGAAAAGTGGAATGTGATTACTATAAATACCTTGAGCATGACGCCGCGGCGGTAAACAGCTACAAGGGCGAATATATGTCGCAGTATAGCTGGGCGGAAATGACGCTTGCCGCCCTTGACAGCGGTCACATATAAACGAAAAATCTCATGATGCTTATTTCGCATCATGAGATTTTTCGTTAGTCTTTGGTAGCTTTATAACTACTTTTGTCCCCTCCTCCGGCGCACTGTCTATGGTCAGGGTTCCGTTCCTCATCATTTTCAGCCTGTTCCTTACATTTTCAATACCGATATGTGATTTGCCGTCATTTTTTACTTCATTTACATCAAATCCCCTGCCGTTATCAAGGATTTCAATGTTATAATTATTATCGTCCGAATAGGTTTTTAGATATATTACTAATTCTTTCTTTTTCTTCATGCCGTATTTAACGGCATTTTCGATAATCGGCTGTATGGTAAGCGCAGGGAGCATAAACTCCTTTTCATTTATGTCAAGTTCAACTCTCAGTTTGTCCCCGAAACGTTTCTTTTCAAGCGACAAATAGGTTTTTACATGGTTCATTTCATTTTCAAACGGAATACACTGCTTTAAAGTCAGAGAGTCCATGTTGGCTCTTAAATAGCGTGAAAACTGCCCTACTGTTTTCTCCGCCTCCTCCGGATCGGTTCTGCACAGATACATTATTGTTGTAAGCATATTATACATGAAATGCGGCTGTATCTGGGAAAGCATAATGGAAATACGGCTTTCCGTAAGCTGTGTTTCTTGTTGTGCAAGCTGCAGCTTCTTCTCTGCAAGCTGCCGTGTGGTTTCTCCGTGAAACAGAATATAAATTATAATCAAAGACAGCGTTAAAGATAAATACTCCGGCGTCGGATACCACCAAAACTGCATAGTAATAGCCAGCGTTAGAGGCAATACACTGAATGAAATCAGAATCAATGTTCCGCGCAACGTCAGCACCTTACGAAATTTCAGCACAAACAGCATTTCAAAAATCACAAAAAAGGCACCGGACAATCTGACAAGACCATACAGCGAGCCGTATACAATATATCCCTCCTCATTAAAAGAGAAAAACCATCCGTTAGGCAGCGCAATAAACAAAAGTAAAATAAATATTGTGCAAATCCCCATCACTACACGAGCCGGAACGGGAGAAACAGACGTTTTTTCTTTTATAAAACCCGTCAGACAATATATATAGCTGATTACCAGCACATAGTTGAACACAAGTGACATCTGCGCGGACAGATAAAGAAAAACAACGTTGTCAGGCGAACCTTCAAATAACCAAATACCTGCTTCTCCCAACTGCATAAATATATTTGAAATAAGCAAGAAAATGAAGCTGATTATAAACGGTTTTTTTCGCTCATTATCCGTAACCGTACCTATCAGCAAAAACAATGTGACCAACACAGAAAACACATATAATGATACATTAAGCATAATCATTTCTTCCAAATTCGGCATATCTGTATCCTCCCTATTTCGGTATATGAATATTATATATTCTTGTTATGGTATAAGTCAACATCTATTTATATCATATTATACAAACAGCACCTTTAGCTTATCTGACAGCCTTTACGGCGGTTCTTGGTGATGCTCTAAATTCAATTTGTGTTCTCTCGGCAAATCCATTTTTCATGTGTATTGTCCGGTTTCAGTTCATATGTGTGGCTGTTTGTTGCCTCCTGTACTGCGATGTAATACCATGCGTTCGTGTCCGCGTTATCACTCCATACATTCATATCATCAAGCAAATCGTCCGTTGTTTCGGGCAGTCTGCCAAGCACATGATTTATGAGTGAAATTGCTTCGGCACGGGTAATTAAGCTGTCAGGTCGGAATGTGTTGTCCTCATAACCCGAAACCCATCCTTTTTGCGCCGCGCGGTTAATATAATCCTGCGCCCAGTGACCGTCTATGTCGGTGAATTTATTTTCACCGTCATATGTCATACTGTCAAAGCGCGCCGCAATTGCCGCAAATTCAGCTCGTGTAATATAATTTTCAGGACGGAACGTATTATCATCATATCCCGAAACAATTCCTGCTTTTGTCATAGTTGAAATTGCCTCATTAGACCACAATCCGCTGTCCACATCAGTATAGCTGTTGATTGCCGCCTCATACATATTTCTTGACGCCTCCGAAAGAAGTCTGTAGAATATTGCCGCAACCTCGCCTCTTGTTATATTGGCTTCCGGTCTTACCTCGTCATCAGAATATCCATAGACATATGCAATATGATGCTCTGTATCAAGCTGCGGCTTATCCGAAGGCGAAGGTTTTGCCGTCGGTGAAGCTGTTGCCACAGGCGAAGGTGTTGGCGTTATGTTCACATATGTTGCTCCGCCGCTGTGCTTAGGTGTGGCTGTTGGTGATACCGTTGGCGTCGGGGACGGTGACTCCGTCGGTGCGGCAGTTGCTGTCGGGGACGGTGATGGTTCCACAGGTGTTACAAATTCCGTCAATGCCGCCGTTATGGTATTTGAATTCTTATCCAATTCCGTATCATAATATGAATTATCCGGCGTTAACGTATTATAGCCCTTGATTGTATTTCGCTGTTCGCAGAATATAGTTTCACCGTCAATTACATAGGAAACAACCTCTATCGAATAATAATACGGCGAGGTAGTTCCGGAAATATACTTCCATACAGGGTATTTTCCTGTATATGTTCCATCATCATTCAGCGCACATTCAACTGATGTTGTAAGGTGCTGATTTATGATATTCCATACAGTACCCAGACGATATGTCACCTTTACGTTCACCTTTTCGGGAAGCTTGCTCCTGTCACAGCCGTCTGTGGTTATTTTCCAGTCCACATCAAATACATCGGGGTCATGCGCCAGAATGAAGTCCATACCGTAAGGCGTAACCTCCGCAGTTGTAGTATAATTTGTAACATCATTAATGCTTAATTCGTAAATATACGGATTTCCTGTGCTGTCCTCATAGGGAAAAATGCCTGTAAAGCTATATTTCTGTGTATCGGCTACACTCTCCGTATTAAATGTAACAGGCTGCTCGGCAGTTGTGCTGTATTTAAGATTTACCGTTGCATTCTGAGCTTTTTCCTCCGGAGTATTGATAGCATGGTAATAAATTTCCACATCACCGTAAA
>JBJEIU010000296.1:0-1754 GCA_051877355.1 Hominilimicola sp. | reverse complement strand
CACCGCCGACAAGCGCGATGGGACGATGTCCGTAATTCTGCATATGGCGCATAACAACCATCTGCAAGAAGTGTCCTACGTGAAGGCTGTCTGCTGTCGGGTCAAAGCCTATATAAAACGTTACTTTTTCCTTGCCAAGTAACTCTCTGATTTCTTCTTCGTGCGTAGTCTGCGCAATCAGACCACGTTCTTTCAATACGTCGAAAACGTTTCCTTCCATCTTATATTATCCTCCTAAGTTAGATTATCTTAATTATTATACCTTTTTTGGTATGTTTTTTCAAGAGGATTTTTATATTTTGTTAATTATATGTCCTTTGAACCGAGTAAATTATGGTATTTTAGGTAATCCTGAGGATTTGTGCTTACAATTCTATCCACAATACCGTCCACAATTTCAAGCGTCACATTGTCATAAAGCTTGATATGGCGCTGACGTATTTGGGTTTGGTCAAAAAATACAACATCTGTGGGAACCACCGAATAAATCATTTTTTCTTCTCCTTTCTCTGCTTTTCTATAAGCTCATACATTTTTTCAAGCGCGTCCTTAAGTCCGCCCATTTCATTGATAAGTCCGCTTTCTACCGCTTTTTGCGCAAAAAGAATACTTCCCACATCATTGGCAATCTCATCTGTAGTAAGCATAAGCTTTTTAAATTCCTCATGTGATATATTTGAATTTGAAACCACAAATTCAATAATTCGCTCCTGCATATTCTGAAAATACTGAAATGTCTGCATTACACCTATAACCACGCCGTTCATACGCAGCGGATGCACTGTCATAGTAGCTGTCGGTGCTATAAACGAATAGTCAGTTGCCACCGCAAGCGGCACACCAATGCTGTGTCCTCCTCCCAGCACCAGCGACACTGTCGGCTTGCTCATGCCTGCTATCATTTCCGCTATTGCCAGTCCTGCTTCCACATCACCGCCAACTGTGTTTAAAAGCACCATAAGTCCATCAATTTCAGGATTTTCCTCGACTGCTATAAGCTGCGGCAAAACATGCTCGTATTTCGTAGTCTTATTCTGCGGCGGCAGCGTCATATGTCCCTCAACCTGTCCTATTATACTCAAGCAATGTATATTTCCTCTCGGACTTTTTGTTTCAACACTGCCTAAATCTTCTATATTCCGTCTTTCCTGTTCCGCAACTGAGCTTTCTTCTTCGTTATCTTTTATCATATCCACACCTCCGTATTCTATTATTATAAATAAATCGCATTATTTTTATTCTAAAAAGCTTTTTAACAGCTGTAAAATAAACACTGTTTTTATATTAAATCAGTTGTAAAATCCGGCAGGATATGTTATAATTTATTGGTATGTAACTTAATTACATCGAAAGGAGCGGGTATATATGCCGATTAAAGTACCGGATAAGTTGCCGGCAACCAGACAGCTCAGAAACGAAAACATATTTGTAATGAGTGAAAAAAAGGCTATGCACCAGGACATCAGACCGCTTAAAATTGTAATTGTCAATCTGATGCCCACAAAAATAACAACAGAAACACAGCTTTTACGGCTTTTGTCAAACACACCCTTACAGGTTGAAATTGATTTTCTGCAAATGGATTCGCATCAGTCAAAAAACACACCCTCGGAGCATCTTGTAGCCTTTTACAAGACTTTTGACGAAATAAAAAATTCAAAGTATGACGGCATGATTATCACAGGCGCGCCTGTTGAAAATCTAGAATTTGAAGAAGTTGACTACTGGGAGGAGCTTGTGCGCATAATGGACTG
>JBJEIU010000295.1:0-1763 GCA_051877355.1 Hominilimicola sp. | reverse complement strand
TACTCTCAGAAAATAATAATGTTAAGTTGCCTATTATTGTCAGCATTTTTTGATAGTTAGCCTGCTGTTCTGCCGGCTGTGCTTCGTAAAACATAAACAGTTACCTCCTTGTACTGATAATAATATTATAATATCATTTTTGCAGTGCCAATTCAAGACCATATAAAAATTTGATGTATTTTATATATTGTACATAAAAAAATACGGAGCGTAGCCGTGTGTCACCACAGTTACACTCCGTTCTTAATATGTAGAAATTTAGACGTTGATTTTTGAGGGTAGTAATGAAAGTATATTACTATACTGTTTTCAAGGGAAAAAACGCTTGATTTTATGCGTTTTTTAAGGTTCTAACTTTCTACACATATGCCGCCTTTTTCTGATATAGTCGGCTTTTTGCTTATTCCACACAATGCGGCGGCACTTATCACAGTATTTCGCTCTGTTCGATTTTGGGGTAAACGGTTTGCCGCATACATCACATTTTTTTGTATTTACGGATTTTATCAACTGAATATATAATTCCTTGTTGTTCGGAAGTACGGCAGTTTTACACCATTTACATATCAGTGAATATGTAATCATCTGCGGACAGGGACAGTCAAGCAGCAGACAATCGCCGTCATCATAATTACAGCACTGATTTTTAATAAGCGCCTTAACTCTGCGGAGCTGGTCGGGCGTCATTCGTATAATATTACTCATAGCTCCTGCTTCGGCGGCGGTTTTTGCGGCTGTGTCTTATCCCTGCCGTCTTTCTCCTTTTGCAGCCTGTTCAGCTTTGCTTTAATTGAGGGCTTTGTGGGTATTGCGGCGATTTTATCATTTATTTTGACAAACACCTCCGGCTGCTGAAAATGCTTTGAAAACCGTTTTATCTGTTCATCATCAAGACCTGTAATATTCTCACCGCTGATACCGACTATTACAAAAGGCCCTGCCACAATATCATAGATTTCGCCCTCTGCGTCATATAGAGCGCGGTTTAATTCCATACGGTTTATTTTACCCTCGTCATTACATATAAGCGCTGCCGGTTCCGCAAACGGATATGTAATATCAATCAATCCGCCGACTTCCTTTTGCAATGCTTCAAGTCCTTTCGGAATTTCCTTTGTGTACGGCTCCTGCATGGGCTCCACCACAAGCACCGTTATAGTGTCCTTTTCCGGCGGTTCGTTATTTATCTGCTCGTCTATTTGATTATAATTCTGCTCCGCGGACTTTTCGGCTGTTTCAAGGTAATTTTCTTTGTCCTTGAAAAACTCCGGCACTTCAACAAATCCCGCGCTGTCACAATAATAGGCTTTATCTTCGCCGTTTCTGTGCAATACCACAATATCCGAAACGGACATACTGCGTCCCTTAAAGTCCTGAGGACGGTCTGTGTTAAATTTTCTAAACAGACTCTCAAGAGTGGCATAGTCAGACAATCCGCAAGTATATGTAAGCTCATAATTGCTTTTGTCTATGCTTAATCCCAATTTTTGAAGCAAGCTGTACGGCGCATATCGGTAATCCCGCGTCTGCTCACCGTCTTTTACCTGATAGAGCATATATATATCACAAGGATATTGCTGTTCAAATTCACATATCTTATCGACAAGGGAGCTGCCCTCCTGTGTATCTGCTGCGGTAAGCATATTCTTTACAGACAGCGTCCTCCGCTCTAACAGACAATCGGAAAAGTATTTCATCTGTTCAAATTCATCGGGATATTTTTCGGCATAACTGCTGTCAATACTGCGGATATAACTGTCTAT
>JBJEIU010000294.1:0-1773 GCA_051877355.1 Hominilimicola sp. | reverse complement strand
AAAGGAAAAGGTATTTATTATGAAGAAAATTTTAGCAATGCTGACCACTGTCGTTTTGGCAGTAACTACTATCTGCCAGACGGCGGTTTTTGCAGCGTTCAGCGACGTGGATGACACCAATCCCTATAAAAAGGCGATTACCACGCTGTCAAAGCTGTCAGTTATCGACGGCTATGAGGACGGAACCTTTAAGCCTGAGGGAGAAATAACCCGTGCCGAATTCACAAAGCTTATTGTTTTTATGCTTGGCTATCAGAACCTTACATACAGTGATTATGAATTCACTGATGTGACTTCAGACCACTGGGCGAAAAACTATATTCAGACAGCCTATAACCTGGGTATAATTGCAGGCTACGGCGACGGAGTATTCTCTCCTGATTCACCTGTTACGTATGAACAGGCTCTGAAAATGGTTGTCTGCACACTGGGCTATGATCAATTTGCCCTGGAGCTTGCATTAACCTCCGATAACTGGGCGGATAAATATATCCAGGAAGCGGTCAAGCTTAGCCTTACAAAGAATGTCTCAGGCGCCGCGTATTCATCAGGCGCTCCGCGAGGTGTTATAGCTCAGGTACTTTACAATGCTCTTGAGGTTGAAATATATGAGTACAACGGCTATGAATGGAATCACACAGACAAGACACTTCTTAATGATTATCTTAAGGCAAAGGAACTTAAGGGTACTCTTGTAGGCGTTGAGGACCTTGTAACAGAGGAATGTACCTATAATCTTGGCGAAGAGCAGATGGATATTATGACATCAGACGGCGAGGAGATATTAATCAATTATTCCTCGTACACATCGAACAAATCTGACATAAGCAAATATCTTGGCAATACAATTATTGTATACTATCGTCAGTCTTCCTCCAATGATGAAAAAATGCTTATCATTATAGATGATGAAACCTCAAAGAATTCGCATATTGAACTGAGCTATAATGACATAAGCAGTTTTTCCGGAAATACACTGAAGTATTTCGACAGCAGCTCAAAGGTCAAAACCGCCAAATTGAAAGAAACTGACCTGACTGTACGATATAACGGTGACATTGTTTCTGCAAGTGACCCTGTAAAGCTTACCAACCCCGATACAAAGACAGAGGAGACCTTCTCGCGCCAGGAAGCGCTTGAAAAGTGGCTTAATCCCGATACGCCATACACAATTTACGGCAACATCAAGCTTACGGACAGCGGAAATGACGGCACTATAGACATGATTCAGATTAACAACTATGAGACAATAGTCGCATATGCGGCGCCTACTGCTGCCGATTACCGCATTACCGACAAGCTGGTAACCGGTAATTATCTTATCCTTGACCCGCAGGCGGCAAATTATACATATACTATAACGAAGAACGGCGCAGAAATCCCCGTTACATCAATTGCCGCAAATGATGTAATCCTTTACGCAAGGAGCCTTGACGGCTCTCACTATTCGCTTCTTGTATCCAACAAGACAGTCAATGGTTCAATTTCATCCCTTGCATCAGACAACAGCCGTATGACAATAAACGGTACAAGCTATGACATAGGCGATACATGCGCGCCCTACATCCGCGAAAAGAATAACAAGGAGCTTAAGACCGGTATTTCAGGAACCTTCTATCTTGACGCTCTGGATACAGTAGTATTCGGCACGCTTGATCAGATAGCTACCATACCTTACGCATACATTGCGGACGCATTTCTTGATTATGACGAAGGCGGAAAGGCTTATATAACAGCATATACACCAAATACTTCGGCATCCAGCGCCGCGTC
>JBJEIU010000293.1:0-1779 GCA_051877355.1 Hominilimicola sp. | reverse complement strand
ACAACGGACTAAATAAGCACGTAATGGCATACGGTGCGTCGGGCGCAGGTAAGTCGCGCGGATTTATAAAGCCTTTCATTTTAAAGACAGCAAAATTAAAGCAAAGTATGATAATAGTTGATCCTAAAGCTGAAATGGCAGAACAGATGTCCGAGTATCTGAAAGAACAAGGCTATGTTGTTAAAATGTTCAATCTGCTTGATATGGAAAATTCAGATGCTTGGAACTGTATTGGTGAAATAGAAGGCGATATTGATATGGTACAGTCGGTAGCTGAGGTTATAATCCGCAATACATCTGAGGAGGGACAAAAAGCGGATTTCTGGGATAAGGCGGAGAAGAACCTGCTTGTTGCGCTGATACATTATGTATACACGCTTACCGATCCTGTTACGGGCGAGCTGTTACCGATACAAAAGCGTTCGCTTGCAACTATATATGATATGCTATCTAACGAGGGGCAAAAAAGCTTTGATGCAAAGATGCAGGCTCTCCCGCTCGACCATCCGGCACGCGCGCCTTACGGAATATTTAAGCAAGCGGCGGCTAATCTGTGGGGCAATATTTTCATAGGTTTGGGTTCGAGACTTAACGTGTTTCAGAATAAGCTGGTTAAGAAAATAACAAGCTACCACGAAATAGACCTCGAACTACCGGGCAAGCAGCCCTGTGCGTACTTCTGCATTATATCCGACCAAGACAGCAGCTTGGAGTTTCTAAGCTCGCTGTTTTTTTCGTTGTTGTTCAAAAAATTATCAGATTATGCGAGAAAGTACGGTGATGAGCGCGGACGGCTGCCTGTTGAGGTTAATATGGTACTTGACGAGTTTTGCAACGTCGGCAAGCTCCTTGACTTCAAAAAGACGATTTCCACAGTGCGCTCCCGTGGTATTAACTGTCAGATTGTCGCGCAGAGTGCGGCGCAGCTTGCCGACCGATACCCTGTAAACGAATGGCAGGAGATAGTCGGCAACTGCGACACACAGCTTATGCTTGGCTGTAACGACCAAATGACAAGCGAATTTATATCAAAAAAATGCGGTAATATTACGATACGGACGACAAGCTCTATGGCGCCGCAGACGCCGTTGTTTTCACCCATAACAAGGCAGGTGAACGGTTACAGACAGAACACGTCAAATGCTACGCGTCCGCTGATGTATCCCGATGAGATAGAACACATGGACAACCGTGAGTGCCTCATAATGGTGCGCGGACAAAAGCCGCTTAAAGCAATGAAAATCATACCCGATGAGTTAAGTGATTATCATAAGCTGAAAAGAACAAAAGTAACGGAGTATATCCCCAAATGGCGGTACGATGAAGAAAACAATATTATCGAACCCGAAACAGAAGTGTCAGAGGAATATACAGAACAATCGAAAAAGTATGCTCCGCCGGAGATGCGTATTATAATGCCGAAACCGGAGAAACATCAGGATATAGAAATGCAGCCGAATAACGGTCAGGTGAGCGAGGTGGACTTCGACCCGCCGCTTACGGCGAAGAACATAATAGACAAGATTGATAACAGATAATTGCGTGAGGAGGAATATATATGACTGTGTACAAAATAAATGACTTAGTAAAATTTAATTTTCTTAAAATCCCGAAAACATTGTTTGCGAACCCGAAGTATAGGGAAATGAGTTCGGACGCGAAGCTTGCCTACGCGCTCCTGTGTGATAGATTATCTCTGTCGAAGCAAAACAACTGGATTAACAGTGACGGAGAGGTGTATCTAATCTATACCAGAAAGGCTATCGCAGAGGATTTAGG
>JBJEIU010000292.1:0-8343 GCA_051877355.1 Hominilimicola sp. | reverse complement strand
CTTCGCAAGAATCCATGGGGTCGTTTCGTCAATATACTTGTTCGCTCTGTCAACAACTCTCCATATCTCGTCAATACTATCGGCAACATGAAGCGTGTCCATTTTTTTCATAATCTTTTCAATTGCGCCAGTGGCTACAGCCTTCAAATCCTCATCAAAATCGCCTACCACGTCACCCTGCTGTATTACACCGTCAAAATACTTATTCATCATCGCAACGGTTCTGTTTACAAGATTACCCAGTGTATTTGCAAGGTCACTGTTGAAGCGGCTTATAAACACCTCATAGGTAATCGTGCCGTCCTGCGCGAATGGCATCTCGTGAAGCGAATAATATCTCACAGCGTCAACGCCGAAATGTCTTACCAAATCCTCAGCATAGATAACGTTGCCGCGGGATTTGCTCATCTTTTCCTCTCCCACAAGCATCCATGGATGTCCGAACACCTGCTTCGGAAGCGGCTCGCCCAGCGCCATAAGCATAATCGGCCAGTAAATCGTATGGAAACGCAGAATATCCTTACCAATGATATGCACGTCAGCGGGCCAGTACTTTTTATACAGCTCGCCCTTTTCATCGGGAGTATAGCCAAGCGCGGTGATGTAGTTTGAAAGCGCGTCAATCCATACATATACCACGTGACCGGGGTCAAATTCCACGGGAATACCCCATGAAAAACTGGTTCTCGATACGCATAAATCCTGCAAGCCCGGCTTTAAGAAGTTATTTACCATCTCGTTCTTGCGCGACTCAGGCTGAATAAATTCAGGATGTGAATTGATGTAGTCCATCAGTCTGTCCTGATACTTGCTCATCTTGAAGAAGTATGCCTCCTCCTTTGCCTTCTTTACCTCTCTGCCGCAGTCGGGACATTTGCCGTCTACAAGCTGCGTCTCGGTCCAGAATGACTCACACGGAGTACAGTACCAGCCCTCGTATTCGCTTTTATAAATATCGCCCTGGTCATAAAGCTTTTTGAAAATCTGCTGAACGGCTTTTTCGTGATAGTCGTCCGTTGTGCGGATAAACTTATCATAGCTGATATTAAGCATATCGGCAATATCCTTTATCTGACCTGCGATTTTATCTACATGCTCCTTCGGCGTGATACCCTCTGCCTCGGCGATTTCCTGTATCTTCTGACCATGCTCGTCAGTACCTGTAAGGAAGAACACGTCCTTTCCGATAAATCTGTTAAATCTTGCAATGGCGTCCGTCAGAATAATCTCATAGGTGTTGCCGATATGAGGCTTCTTTGAAGTATACGCAATCGCGGTGGTAATATAATATTTCTCTTTACTCATCCCAGTCACTCTCCATTAAATTCACTAAAAAATTTTTAAATGTAATACATTGTTTCTTTATAAACGTTCCTATAGATTTCAGAATGCGTATAGGCGCATCAAAAACTCCCGCCTTATAGAAGCTTATAATGAGCATCAGAATTATAGGGCCTAAAATAAGTCCGCCGATACTCAGAGTTCTGTAACCCACATACATGGACATAAGCGTAAGAATAGGATTCATGCCAATTCTTGAGCTTACAAGCTTCGGCTCTGTAAAGTGACGCATAAGCGCCACAGCCGCATAAATTATAATAAGTCCTATACCAAGGCGTATATCGCCGTCAAGGAATGCCAGCACTGTCCACGGCCAAAGCACAAGTCCGCTTCCGAAAAAGGGCAGCGCGTCAAGCACAGCGACGGCAAGAGCAATTAGCAATGCATAATCTATGTTAAGTATGCTCAGTCCTATCAGCATTATGAGAAACGCAATAAACATCAGTATTATCTGCGCCTTGCAGTAACCGCCCAGATATTTTTTAAGCTCTGTCTTAACCATGGTAAGCCGATTCATAAGCTTAGGACTGATAATTTTTCTTACCGCTCTGCTTACGCTCTTATTATCAGAAACCATAAAATAAGAGGAAAGTATGAACACGACAATTCCTATAAACACACTCGGCAGAGCCTTTGCAAAATTGCCTGCATAATCAACCACAGGCATTGACTTTGTATTTATAAAATGAGCCGCCTTGTCCGATATGCTGTCACCGAGGGCAGTTATTGCCGCCTGTACATTCACCGGAAGATTGTCATAAAGCACAGACAATTTACTGCCGACAGAATGTACTCCGTTTTGTACGCTTTCATAAATAGCCGGAAACTGCGTATAAAGCATTCGTACCTCATCAACAATTTTCCATATTGCAAAGGTAAGCACGCCTCCTACAATTCCTATTATCAGCACCATTACCAGCACCGCCGAAAAACCCCTCGGAATTTTCAGCTTTTTCTGCAGGAAGTCTGCAAGCGGATTGACCGCCATTGAAAACAGGTATCCAAGCAGAAACGGCATAAACAGCTTTATAAGAAATCCCAGTACATCCAGTATTTTGGGCAGAAACAGATAGACCAATGCCACAGCCGCCGCCAATCCGATAACGGACAGCAGAATTTTTATCCAACTCTTTTTTATTTTCATAATATCATTCCCTTCTTTATTATGAGAATGTCTTATTTTTCAAGAAATCTGTTCATAAGGGTGTAACCCTTTTCAATGTAAATGCCTGTCTTTTTACCGTTTTCCTCTGTATACGTAAGACCCGCATTCGTGTCTGCTTCATTTGTGCTGTCATAAATAATATATGGCACAGGATCAGATACATGTGTCTTAAGTTTAATAGGTGTCGGGTGGTCGGGCAGAATCATCATTCTGTAGTCAATGTCACGTTTCTCAAGCTCGTCCTTAAGGAATTTGACAACCTTTTTATCAATTGTTTCAACTGCGAATTTCTTCTTTTCAGGCGCGCCCTGATGTCCCATTTCGTCGGGCGCTTCCATGTGTACATATACAAAATCGCTTCCGTTAAGGATTTCGTCAAGCGCCGCCTGAGCCTTGCCATCCCAGTTTGTTTCGCAGTTGCCTGTAGCACCCTCAACGTCAATTGAGTTCATGCCCGCGCACTTTGCAATACCCTTGATAAGGTCAACGGCTGAAATAACACTGCCCTTTAAACCAAACTTTTCTTCAAAGTTATCAAGCAGAGGCTTTGTACCCTCGCCCCATGGCCATATTGATGTGGCAGGGTGCTTGCCTGCGGCAACACGTGCTTTGTTGACAGGATGTTCCCTTAAAATCTTCTCGCTTTTTTTCATCATGTCAAGAAATGTTTCCGCGCCGTCGCCCTTGGGAAGATAGTCTGTTATCTTTCTGTCTGAAATATCGTGCGGAGGAGTAAGCTCAACGTTTGTGCTTCCTCCGTTCCAAACACACAGGTGACGGTAGCTTATGCCCGGATAAAACTTAATCTTGTCCGTGTTAAGCTCGGCAGCAACCGCATTTATAAGTTCCGCAGCTTCCTCCGTTGTAATTTCACCCGAGGAATAGTCAAGCATTGTTTTATCCTCGTAATTTTCCTCATCGCTAAGCGTTACAAGGTTCGTTCTGAACGTAACGTCATCGTCCTTAAGAGGAACTCCGATTGAAGCCGCCTCAAGCGGTGAACGTCCGCTGTAGCACTTTTTCGTGTCATAGCCCATAACAGAAAGGTTCGCCACGTCGCTGCCCGGTTTCATACCCTCCTGCACAGTTTTCACCATACCCATTTCACCGTGCTGCGCCATGTAGTCTATTGTCGGCTTGTCGGCAACCTCCAATATTGTCTTTCCATCAAAGAAATCCACGGGATAGTCCGCCATGCCGTCTCCTAAAATTACAATATATTTCATTTTATTTATCTCCTTTTCTTTGTGTATCTTATTTTATTTTCGGTATAATTGCAATCGCTCCTCTACCCACATGCGTGCCGATAAGCGGCCCGAATTCGCCGTACATCTCAATACAGTCCTCGCCGAATTCATCGCGTAGCTTTTCCATTGCCTCCTCGCCCTTTTCCTCATCGGACTGAATCACAAGAAATTTCGGATTATCCGCATCAAAATCGGGGTCATCATTAATTTTCTCAATAAGCTTATCGAGAAGCTTTTTCTTTCCGCGGAGCTTATCCATGTTTTCCACAAGTCCGTGTTCAATAGTCAGAATAGGCTTTATATCAAGCATTGTTCCGACAAATGCAGCTGCTTTTGAAAGTCTGCCGCCCTTTTCAAGGTATTTGAGCGTGTCAACAAGCAGATATGCACGCCACTGCTTTACATATTTTTCACATTCGTCAATTATTTCTTCGACTCCTTTGCCCTCCTGCGCCATCTGCGCCGCATGTACGGCGGTCTGCGCGATGTACAGCGAAAAGGTCTGCGTGTCCACAATATGAAAATCCGCATCGGGATTTTCCTCCATAATTTCATTTCTCACAAGATTAGCCGTCTGATACTGACCGCTTGCCGCGCTTGAAAGAGCGAAATATATAACGGTTTTATGCTCGCGGCACTGAGCTGAAAAATAATCATACATATCGCCGTAGGGCGTTTGCGAGGTGGTTGGAAATCCTTCAAAGCTTTCAAGCTTATCATAGAATTCCTCATTCGTTATATCCACACGCTGCACATACTGTTCCTCTCCGAACAGGCTCAGGAACGATATAACACCTATATCATATTTGTCCGCAATCTCCTGCGGAATATCCGAACCGGAATCCACAATGATTTTTATATCTGCCATGATTTCGCATTAACTCCTTTCACAATTCTTCGGAAATTTTTCATTCACCACGTAAATTTCGTTAACTGTCCCAGATTTTTCAAATTCTCAAATCCCTGCTGTCTCAGCGCCTCATACACCACAATAGCAACGGAATTTGACAAATTCAGGCTTCGTGCCGCCTCAATCATGGGTATTCGTATACAGCGCTCCTCATGCTCATACAAAAGCTCCTCGGGAAGTCCCGCGTCCTCGCGTCCGAACAGGATAAAATCGTTATCCTCAAATTTCACATCAACATATGTATGGGGAGCCTTTGTGGTAGCATAAAAATACCTTGCGCCCTTCGTCTTTTCAAAAAAGTCGGCAAGATTGTCATAATACTGAACATTTAGTAAATGCCAGTAATCCAGACCCGCGCGTTTAAGATTTTTATCGGTAATCTGAAACGCCGTAGGACGGACTATGTGAAGTCCGCAGCCCGTAGCCGCGCAGGTACGGGCAATATTACCCGTATTCTGCGGAATTCTCGGTTCAACCAGAACTACATTAAACAAAATATCATATCCTTTACTTCAGAAATTTCAGCATAAACCTATTGAGAAGCGGACGCTTTATCATAACCGCTTTTTTGGGGCAAAGCTCCTGACAGCAGAAACATTTTATACATTTTTTCTCATCTATAACAGGCTTGCCGCCTGACATATCAATGGCTTTCGGCGGACAGCACCTTGCACACTCGCCGCAGCTTACGCATATATCATAATCCATTTTCGGTCTTGACGCAAGCGCATTCGTAAGCCATGCGTTAAGTGATGCCGGAAGCGAAATCAGCTTTAAAAGGTTAAAATGACTTTCGGGTTTCACATAATCCTTCATAATCAAAGGCTCTAAATCCTCACCCAAAATTTCAAGTTTTTCTGCGCTGTCCGACACAAGACCTCTCTCCACAGCCTCACGCACTGTGTCCACTTCGCCTATAGTATAATCTATAAGACGGCATGCCGCCATATCAAGCGAGTGGGCGTTTTCCGATGCCATAACAAGACCTATGTGCCTGTTCTGTCCGGCGGTAGGTCCGTTTCCCTCCATGCCCCATACCGCGTCCATTATGGACAGCGTGGGTTTCACACACTCATGCAAGTCAACAAGCATTGAACAGAAAGACTTTCTTTCGTTAAGCCGAAAATGAAGCTCCGCCTTATACGTTCCGGGGATTGTGCCGAAAAGATTTTTCACCGCGCCCGTATAGCTCGTCATTGCGTGAGTTTTCAGCTTCGGCAGCGAAATTATAACGTCCGCGTCAAGTATGGGATTGATTATCGGTATATTCTTAACCGTTTTTCCCTCCGGGAAATGCACCTCGGTAAATCCCGTGTCAAAATTCAGCTTTGCGTTTGTTCCCTCAATAGCCTTGTCAACTCCGCACACGCTATATACGCCCTTGAGCGCCGCCGCATTATAGGGTCCTCCCGGACTTTCGGCTATAGTCACAATTCCACCCGCTTTTTCCGCCATGACGATTACCGCATGCAGAAAATCAGGGTTTGTGGTGACAGCCTCATCAGGCTTTTTCTTCGATACAAGATTAGGCTTGATAACAACCTTATCGCCCTTTTTTATAAACCTCTCAATTCCTCCGATAAGCTCTACAGCTTCCTCTACTGCGCGCTGTACCTCGGAATATCTTTCGCATTTTACTACTGAAACTTTATTGTTCACATTAAATTCCTCTCTTGGGTATAAAAGTTGTAAACTTCCACCTATTCTACCATTATACAATATTCTTCCTGATATTTCAACCGTTAAACGGTGTTATGGGAGATTTTTTATCAAAAAAGACGCCCATAAGAGCGTCTTTATGTATTCAAATCAATTCTTTGGGTTAACAATATCACGCCAGTCAAGGTCACCGCGTTCAAGACCATGGATAAGAACCTCTGCTGTGGCTGAATTTGTTGCTATCGGGATATTATGCATATCGCAAAGTCTTAAGAGCGAGAATACGTCAGGCTCATATCCTTCGGCGTTCAGCGGGTCGCGAAAAAACAGCACAAGGTCAATCTCATTATACGCAATACGCGCACCTATCTGCTGATCACCGCCTTGCGGTCCCGATAAAAATCTGTACACGTTAAGTCCGGTATTTTCAATTATCATCTTACCTGTAGTGCCTGTCGCATACAGTGAGTGCTGTGAAAGTATACCCGAATAGGCTATACAAAACTGAACCATTAATTCTTTTTTCTTATCATGTGCTATTAAAGCGATGTTCATGAAAATACCTCCTTATTTTATTTACTCCCGAAAAGCTTTCTGAGTCTTTTCAGGAAACCGTCCTTTTCATCAAAATCCATCACAGGAACCTCTTCGCCGTCAAGTCTTGCGGCAATATTTGAAAAAGCTTTTCCTGCCCGTGAATTTTCGTTTGTGACTGCCAATTCACCCTTAAGTGCGGAAATTATAAGTTCCTCATCGTCAGGAACGATACCTATAACAGGAACCTGGAGCATGTCCACACAGTCGTCCATATTCATCATTATACCCCTATCAATCATATCGGCTCTGACGCGGTTTATGATAACCCTTATATCCAATATATCCCTGTCCTCCAAAACAGATATCGCCCTGTCCGCATCACGCAGCGCAGTAAGCTCAGGCACAGTTACAATAACCGCGCTGTCCGCACACATGGCTGCATAAAGAAATCCTCCGTCCACCCCTGCCGGTGCGTCAACTATGCAGTAATCAAACCGCGATTTTAACTTTTCCCACGTATTTCTTACGTCCTCTTCCTTGAGCGATGATGTGTCACGCGTCTGGGGCGAAGGCAAAAAGTAAAGATTTTCGCAGCGATTGTCCTTTATAAGCGCCTCGTCCAGGGCGCACGTACCCTCTATAACATCGGAAATGTCATATACTATACTGCTTTCGAGTCCCAGAATAACATCCAAATTGCGAAGTCCCATATCCATATCCACCACTGCCGTAAGATTGCCCCTTGCAGCAAGCGCCGCACCAAGATTTGCGGTAGTAGTAGTTTTTCCCGTACCGCCTTTTCCCGACGCTATTATGATGATTTTTCCCATTTGCAATGTCCTTTCAATATGTCTTTCCCAATCTATGATATCCGAAACTCAAGCTACTTTATCATTATAGCACAAAAAATAAAATTTGTCTACATATTTTTGGAAAATATAAACAAATTTTTCTATATTGTATACAGTAATCTTGTGTGAATTAGTAATACCCTCCGCATAAACAAATTACCCGCTGCGCGGGTAATTTTCTATGACCAAAATTCTTCTGTATAAATAAAACCGTCGGACAGATAGGCCTTCCGCGCTTTATTTTCACCTGCAAATTCACTTTTTTCAAAGCTGTGCCGCGTCTTTGCAATTCTCACCTCTTCGGGTTCAAAGTCCAGCGCAATCACATATGCCTTGTCATTGCCCATACAGCCGGCTTCAACCCTCCCCTTCAGGCTACCCGCAATTACAACATTTCCGACAGCGGCAATTTTGCCGCCCTCTTCAACATCGCCCACGAGTACAAGATGACCGTCCGACTCAACTGTTTTTCCGCTTCGGACAACACCCTCATAAAATCTTGCCCTGCTGCTCTTGAAGTTAGTGGTTACAACCTCTTTTATCGCCTCAAAAGACTTTTCACTTTCCTCCTCCGACTGCTCCTTATCGGCTGTTTCGTCACTTTTAAGTTCCTTTGGAAGTTCAATCGTCTTT
>JBJEIU010000291.1:0-8365 GCA_051877355.1 Hominilimicola sp. | reverse complement strand
ACATCGTCGTAAAGTGTGTTTTGCCGTTCTGCGGCGGAAGTCCGATAAGCTGGGTCATTCTCAGCACCATATCGTCGGAATATCCGTTTTTATTTCCAAACTGCATAATTTCATCAGCCGCAAACACCCACACGTCACCGTATTTTATCTCTATTTCCTCGCCTGACGGATATGAGTCCGGATATTTATGCCAAGTACATACCAACACCTTGTCGGCAGTCGTATCGATTGGACGCAACGGCAAAATTTCGTCCTCATCCGCCTGTATGCAGTCAACAATCGCATTGTGATACAGGTACAGATTGTCACACAGACTCACTGCATCCTCCGAAATATATGTTGTACCTTCTTCAATATATGTATTTTGTTCTGTTTGGAAAGTACCATCGTCGACTTCTATGGTATTTGTTTGGTTTTGAAACTCTATGCTGTAATCCCCTATTCCCACGATAACGTCATCAGGACTTTCCTCTGTCCATGTAACCGTATAACCCTTTTCCTCAAAGGTCGCGCGCAGCGGAACGTATGCCGCCTGCGCCGATGATGACAGCATCACTACCGCAAGTATAATTGCAGATATTTTCTTCATTTTAATCACCTTTCCGAATTTTAAAATACTTTTATTGTGTAACACAAAGGTTTATATATTGTTTTTGATGATATTATTGTATTCTATAATATTGTAAAAATCAAGCATTTTCACTAAAATAAATTTTAATTTTATTCACGATAAATCACCGCATATCATATAATACATTACCAACGTAAAAGATTGAAGGAGTGATGATTGTGTTGGAAAAACAATCTATGGACGTGGGAACCTGTCCCGTAAACACAACCCACGAAACAACAGCTTGTGTACCTGTATCAATATGTCCCTTTGCAGAACCGGGACCAGTTTCCGTGGAAAACTGCGGCGCTCCCGTTATACACTGTGGCGGCGAACCCTGCTGCGGCACAGTAAATGGACGGTTTGAATTTACAATATCACAGAAAATGAAGGTAAATATTCCAATTGTGTTCGGCGCTGATATTACCGTCGGTGAAACACATGTCAGAAACGGTCAGACAACCGGCTGCATTGACGGCGAATGTTATACCTGTAGTTGCTCGGAATATGAAAAAGAAAAAGAAAAAGAAAAAGAAAAAGAAATTGAAAAAGAAACTGAAACAGCTGAATAAAATATGCTTTGCCCCGCTGTAAGCGGGGCTTTTACATATCACCAATTAGCTCCCATATGAATAGTATGAGATAGAAACTATTAAAAGAAAGGAGAATATAAATGCTGACCTATATTATAATTGCGGTAATTGCAGTTATTCTGATAACATTGGGTGCAATATTTTTTTTACGAAGAAAACATTTCAGACCTAACCCAGACAAAGAACAGCAGCAAAAGGAATTAAACAACGCGCTGCGCAGTGCCGGTTTTGCCTACAGACGCAGAGGAGATTATTTCTATTCAACAAAGGACTGCTGGCAGAAAAAAGCCGGCTATTGCAGACTCTATGACGAGGGAGCGCCGTTCTTTAATATGATAATGGACTGCGAACCCGTCACCTTTTCCTACGGAGGAAAGCGGTGGCTGATTGAATTATGGAAAGGACAGTACGGTATAACCACAGGCGCAGAAATCGGCGTCTACAATACCCCCCGCCCCGATATACATTCTGAAAAATTTACGGGAACATTTTACGAGCCGATAAGTGAAGATGAACAGCTTGACATGTCCTTTGTCCTTTTCAAAAACGGACGGAAGTTGCTAAAACGCAGAGCGCGACACTGGTGGCTGACTGCTTTTAAGTTAGGAGAATTTTCACAAAAAGACAGCCTTGCAATGAGCGCGTCAATTAAATTCCCCACACGGCAAATGTGCGAAGCATTCACAGACGCACTGATTGACCTCGGCTACAGCCGCAGCGAATTTTCCGTAAAACGCAGAACAATAAGAATAAAATACACCATTCCCCATTCCCGTCAGCCTGCCACGCAGGAGGGAATTCAGGAGGATATTGTACAGCAGCTCAACAAAACAAACTGCGCTGCATTTAAAATCGCTACGGTAAAATATCACGATACATTAGATAAACTTGAATATTTAAAGTCATTCGTGCCTGAACTTTATGAATTTATGATAAATTCATTATATTGCAAGGATTTCTTCAAGACTTTTGAGTGGCTGATTAAGCTTGTTAACGGTGACAAATCCGAAGAACCATGCGAGCCGAAACCGCCTTGCGAGCCGAAGCCGCCTTGCGAGCCGAAACCGCCTTGCGAGCCGAAGCCGCCCTGCGAGCCGAAACCGCCTTGTAAGCCAAAGCCGCCTTGCGAGCCGAAACCGCCTTGTAAGCCAAAGCCGCCTTGCGAGCCGAAACCACCTTGCAAGCCCAATCCATGCGCGGAAAAGCTATGCAAAGAATGCTGCAAAAGGCATTGCGAGCAGATGAAATCCTGCGGCAAGGATGATACTTAAAATGTCAGCCGTTATAAGGAGACTGAGCAGCGTATATAACGCTGCTCAGGTGATACCCTTTGATAAAAGCTCAAAATTTATAATAATGAGCGACTGCCACAGAGGTCAAGGCAATACGGGCGATAATTTTCTGCCTAATCAGACATTACACCTTGCCGCGCTTGACTATTATTATAAAAGAGGATTTACGTATATTGAACTGGGCGACGGCGATGAATTATGGGAAAACCGTAAAATACAGCCTATTATTTCGGCACACAGTGATATTTTCAGTATTATGGCAAAATTTTATGACGATAAACGTTTATATATGCTTTATGGCAACCACGATATTGTGAAGCGGCGAAAACAGCTTGCAAACAAAGCTTTCAGCAGCTTTTACTGCGACAGCAGCGAATGTAAGCTGTTCCCGGGCATAGAAATGCACGAGGGACTAATTCTGGAGGATATACAGACAAAAAATCAAATACTGCTTGTTCACGGTCATCAGGGCAGCTTCCTCAACGACATTGCATGGCCTGTGGCGCGGTTTCTTGTTCGTTATTTTTGGAGACCGCTTGAACTGATAGGCTTTACCGCTCCCACAGGCGCGGCGCGCACCCACAGCAAAAAGGAAATAATCGAAAAAAAACTTGCTGCTTATGCTTACTCACGGCAGACCATGCTAATTGCGGGACATACTCACAGGCCTGCCTATCCGTCCCCCGGAGGCGGTCTTTATTTTAACGACGGAAGCTGCGTCCATCCGAGAAGCATAACAGGAATAGAAATAACAAACGGACAAATTGCACTCGTAAAATGGTCTGTTTCCGCAAAGGACGATTTAAGTCTGTACGCCGAACGCCGTATTCTGGAGGGACCTGATAATATATACGATTTTTTCCGCAATTAAAAATGCTGTCGCTGAGCGACAGCATTTTTATATTAATTGTCTCTTTCGTGCAGAAGTCCTTTCATATAGTCATCCATTGCATCGGCAACCTGCTTTGAATAGGCAACCGCCTCGACAACTGTCTTTGCGCCCCTTACAACGTCTCCCGAGGCGAATATACCGTCACGGGTCGTTTCGCCAAAGGTGTTTGTCACAAGAAGTCCCTTTTCATTTACCTCAAGACCTGTCGTTGTGGAAACTATCCTGTCCTTGGGACCCTGACTTATGGCTATAATCGTTGAATCGGCAGGATACAGATTTTCTGTGCCGCGTATGGGCGACAGATTTCCGTGTCCGTCACATTCCAGTTCAACAAAGATAACACCATCATCGACGATTTCCACAGGCTCAACATGTACCACAAACTCAACGCCGTCAATCTTGGCATAGTCCACCTCTCGCTGACTCGCAGCCAGATGGTCACTTCTCGAAAATACCGTAACCTTTTTCGCACCGTGGCGGAGCGCCGTACGCGCCACATCCATTGCGCTGTTGCCCGCGCCGATTATATTAACCGTGTCGCCAAGACGGTAAACATCGGGATTTGTCAGATAATTAATAGCGTAATGCACATTGCCGAGCGTTTCGCCTTTGATATGCAGCGTGTTCGGACGCCATACGCCCGTACCTATAAATATCGCGCTGTAGCCGTCGCGGAACATATCGTCAACGCTTATCGTCGTGCCGATTGACGTGTTCGGTCTTATCTTTATTCCAAGCTCCCACAGCTTTCTCTTGTATCTGGCAAGAATTGTTTTCGGCAGACGGAATTCAGGGATACCATATTGCAGTACACCGCCGATTTTTTCCTTTGCCTCAAAAATCGTAATATCATATCCGCGCTGCGCGAGAATTATCGCAATCGTAATTCCAGCAGGACCTGAACCGATTATGCCTGCTTTCATACCATTCTTCTCTATCCCTGAAAAGCCAAGCTTATCAAAATAGTTTTCCGAAATATAATTTTCAATACTGCTTATATGTACAGGAGAACCCTTATGGTTAAGCACGCAGTGTCCCTCGCACTGATTTTCATGGTTACAGATAAGCGAGCAGACAATGGAAAGAGGATTGTTTTCAAAAACCATCTCCCCCGCCCTGTTTATATCACCCTCAAGGAACGTATGAATCATATCGGGTATCGGAGTATGTATCGGACAGCCTTCGCGGCACATGGGTTTTTTACAGTTTAGGCATCGCTTTGCCTCGTTTATAACATGAATAGCCATTTTTAAATTCCTTTCCGTAAATTTTTCTTCTATAATATATCTTATCATATATTCTGTGAAATCTCAACAGCTAAAATTAAAAATTTTGTTGACAATTTGTTAATTCTTTCTCAATTATCTTCTCTCTTGTCCCTATATACCGCATATTACTTGAAAATATGCCGTTTTAGTGTTAAAATTATATCTTGACAACATCATATTTTGCGTGTATAATAGCTTTAGCACTTTAGCACGATAAAGTTAATCTAAAATTGAAAGGATATTACTTATGTCTAACTGGAAACTGCATACGCCAAACGGCGTGAACGATATACTGCCTGATGAATGTGCGGTAAAAAAGGAAATTGAATCAACAATATGGTCGGTTTTTTCCTCTTTCGGCTACAAGGAGGTGGAAACACCCACATTTGAATATTACGACTGCTATGCGGGTGTGAACGGTCAGATTTCACAGGAGCATATGTTCAAGTTCTTTGACGAACAGGGACGTATTCTCGCGCTCCGCCCCGACTTCACAACGTCAATCGCGCGTATGGCGTCCACAAAGGTAGATGCCGCAACCGCTCCGCTTCGCTACCTTTACACAGGAAACGTATTCAGAGTTGAGCAGACACAGGGCGCGCGTCAGAGGGAATTTACACAGAGCGGTATAGAGCTTATCGGCTCATACGCGCCTGCCGCGGACGCGGAGGTTATCGCCGCCGCAATGGAGGCAATAATGGCTGTAGGTATTGAGGACTTCTCAATGGAAATTGGTCAGATAGCTTTCTTCAACGGTCTTGTTGAACAGGCGGGACTTGACAGTAAATCCACCGAAAAGCTCCGCGAGCGAATCGACTCAAAGGATTCTGTCGGCATTAAAACAATTACCGACAAGCTTGATATAGACGAGGGAATTAAAAATCTTATTATCGATTTACCGTATCTGTTCGGCAGCGCAGAGGTATTTGAAAAGGCATATGTTGACGGTCTTAATGAAACCTCAAAAATTGCCCTTGACAACTTAAAGCGCATATATGAGCTTTTGTGCCTGTACGGCTTTGAAAAATACGTTTCAATCGACCTCGGTATGCTTGAAAGCATTGACTATTACACAGGCTCAATCTTCAAGTGCTACACCCACGGAGTGGGCTTCCCCATATGCGCGGGAGGACGCTATGACAACCTCATGGGGCAGTTCGGCTCTCCAAAAGGCGCTGTGGGCGCGGCAATCGGTATAAACAGAATTCTTTCCGTTCTGTCAGATAAGGAAAACCACGATATTTCCGCTTCGCTTGTATTTGCGGAGCATAATGCGGAGGGTATCGGTTATGACATAGCCTACAATCTGCGCGTGAACGGCTGTCTTGTGGAAATGTATATCGGCGGCGGCGATTACTCCGATGCTGAGGAGTACGCAAAGAGCCGCGATATAGGAGCAATGCTGAGAGTTTTTCCTGATGGCAAGCTCACAATAAACGATTTCACAAAGCATGAAACGACCCAGACAACCGCGAATGAATTTTTAGGCTACTATGACGATGATATGATGTTCGGACATGATGACTGCGGCTGTGGTAATGAACATGGACATGGACATGGACACCACCACGACTGCGACTGTGGCTGTGAACACTGATTTGGGAGGATAGATTGATGAGATATTTAACTGTTGCTCTTGCAAAGGGCAGACTTGCGGAGCTTGCAATGGAGCTGTTCATATCAATCGGAATGGACTGCTCCGAAATGAAAGAGAAAACAAGAAAGCTGATTTTTACAGACGAAGTGAACAAGATGAAGTTCATTCTTGTAAAGGCGTCGGACGTTCCTACATATGTTGAATACGGCGCGGCGGACATAGGCATTGTCGGCAAGGACACGTTGCTGGAGGATAACAGAAATCTTTATGAAATGATTGATTTGGGCTTCGGCAAATGCAAAATGGCTGTATGCGGACCTGTTGAGCTTAAAGGGAAACTCAGCACAATGACAAATCTGCGTGTTGCGTCAAAGTATCCGCATATTGCGCTTAAGTATTTTCAGGACGACAAGGGGCAGACTATCGAAATAATAAAGCTGAACGGCTCTGTTGAGCTTGCTCCGCTTGTGGGACTTTCGGACGTAATCGTGGACATTGTTGAAACAGGCAAAACCCTTAAGGAAAACGGTCTGGACGTGCTTGAGGACGTGTGTCCGTTAAGCGCGCGGTTCGTTGTGAACAAGGTCAGCATGAAAATGGAAAAGGAACGTATTATGAACATAGTACAGAAATTTAAGGAGCAGATTGAAAAATGAGAATTTATCCCGCAATAGACATTAAAGACGGAAAATGTGTCAGACTTTTTAAGGGACAGTTTTCGGATGTAACCGTATACGGCGACTCCCCAGCTGAAATGGCGAAGAAATGGGAAGCCCTTGGCGGCGAATTTATACATGTGGTTGACCTTGACGGTGCGCTGAAAGGTCACGGCGTGAATGCCGCAAAAATAAAGGAAATATGTGAAAGCGTAAATGTGCCCGTTCAGACAGGCGGCGGTATACGCACAATGGAGGACATTGAAGCGAAGCTTGCGTGCGGCATTGACAGAGTAATTATCGGCACAAAGGCAGTTTCCGACAGTGAGTTTGTGAAAAAAGCCGTTGACAAGTACGGCAGAAAAATCGTCATAGGCATTGACGCAAAGGACGGCATGGTTGCCATTGAGGGCTGGGAAAAAACAAGCAACTTCACTGCCGTTGAGTTTGCGAAAAAAATGGTCTCAATCGGCGTGCAGACCATTGTATATACCGACATTGCCACAGACGGTACACTTGCAGGTCCGAACGTAGCGGCAATGGCTGAAATGGCAAAGGCGGTGGACGCAGATATTATCGCCTCAGGCGGTGTTGGCAGCCTTGACCACATAAAGGCGCTTGTACCTACAGGCGTTGAGGGCGTTATCGTTGGTAAGGCGCTTTACACAGATAAGGTTGACCTGCCGGAAGCCATTAAGGCGGTGAAGTAATGAAAAAGGTAGTAAGCCTTACGCGGCGCGCCATTGAAGAATACAACATGATAGACGAGGGCGATAAAATCGCTGTGGGGGTATCGGGCGGCAAGGACAGCCTTGTGCTGCTGTGCGCGCTGGCGGAATTATCACGATATTACCCGAAAAAATTTACCGTTATGGGACTTACCCTTGATATGGGCTATAAAGCTGATTACTCAAAAATACAGGCATTGTGTGACAAGCTTGGCGTTGAATATAAAATCAAATACACCAATATAAAGGAAATTGTATTTGATATACGCAAGGAAACAAATCCCTGCTCGCTATGCGCAAAAATGCGCCGCGGCTCGCTTAATGATTTTGCCATAGAAAACGGCTGCCGCAAGGTAGCGCTGGGGCATCACAATGACGATGTTCTGGAAACATTTTTCCTAAGCCTTATGCACGAGGGCAGAATACACTGCTTCTCACCCGTAACGTATCTTGACAGAACGGATTTATATCAGATACGTCCGATGATTTACGTCCGTGAACGTGATATACGCGGAGTGGTACGTAATCATGATATCCCCGTGCTTCATAACGAATGTCCTGCCAACGGCTACACGCAGCGCGAGTATATGAAAGACCTTATAAAGCGTCTTGAAAAGGAAACCCATCCGGGACTTCGCAAGCGATTGTTCCGCGCAATACAGGACAGCACAATAGATGGCTGGAAAATTGACAAATAAAATTTTATTCTGAGGACTATTTCCTGCGTTA
>JBJEIU010000290.1:0-8428 GCA_051877355.1 Hominilimicola sp. | reverse complement strand
GCAGTTCCATCTTTATCATAATTGCGGTACTGTCCGCCGCTCGTTTCAACTCCGCCTGCAACTTCCTCGCCCTCTCCCCAGGCCTTTGGGTCATATTTATTCTGAATTGTTACATTGGAACCATAAAAAGTATATGTATTTGAAAATGTGTCACGCTTTTCCTGCCTATCTGCCTCAGTCCACGACGCACTTGAATAATCCTTCGCAATTCTTCCGAAGGGTGTATTTCCGTATGCAAGTTTAATTTGCGCATGTGACCTTTCAATATGGAATTTATATGTTTTTACAGCTCCGTTTTTTGCTGTTATGGGTATAACAATATCGTTGTATTCCTGTCCGTCAGACTTTTCTGCGAGCGTCACGCGCTCCATACTGACGTCAATGCCCGAAGGAAACTCCTGCTGTTCAGCCTCGGAATATGTTTTCACCACAGTTTCGGCAGAAGCGGCGGCAGAACCGTTATAAGTAATGTCATAAGCTGCCGCCGGCTCATGTACACGAAAATCAAACTCAGCAAATACTGCATTATCCAAAACTTTTATATAATACTCCGTAACATCGCTGCTGAACTCGATAGGATTTCCCGAGCTATTACGAAGCTCCACATCTGATGACAGCATATTTCCAAGGTGATCATAGCTTCTTAAAACAGCGCTTTCAATGTCCGCGCAATCGTCAACAGCCCACTTACCCTCAATTTTTATATTATTTTTATTTGACACCATATCTGCTGTCAGCTTTGTTTCAGGCGTTATTTGAATGTCATTCACAAACCAGCCTAAAAATCTCTTGCCTATAATTCTTGCAGGGGCGTCTGGCCATGCTTCGCCGGATTCCTCTATTGTTTTATCAAGTGAAACGCCATTATCTATAGTATATGAATTTTTGGGCTGTTCAATATTGGGATATTCTGTTGTAGAAGCGTCGTTATATTCAAAAAAGCATATATAATCTCCTACCGCCGTTACCTGAACAGCACAAAAGAGCTGTGTCAAAATGACCAGCCCTAATATAAAAGATATTGTCCTGTTAAAACACCTGTTCTTCATATACATTATCCTTCCGCAATATTTACCTGTAATATTCTGCTATTGGCGTAACCATTCTGCTGTATACAGCATCTCTGTCCAATACATTAACCACTCCGTCCTTATTAACGTCGCACATACGATATTTAAAAAGCTTTTCATTCGGAGTTGATTCTGCCATAGCGGCATAAGTGCTGAATATATAATTACCATCTATAGAATTGACATGTTTATCAAAATTAGCGTCACCTAATTGCCATAGCACAACTGCTTTTCTTGTTTCTGTAACGGGATTATCCGACGTATCCCCCAGTATTGTATATTTTATTGTATATATACCGCATGGAATATCATCGGGTATATACGTTGTTTTGCCTGTCAAATCAATATCGCCTTTTTCAGTTTCCAGAACAGTTTTCACCTGAGCCGTTCCGCCGCCGTAATCAACGGCGTTGACTGACGGCAATACAGTTTCTGTTCCGTTATACATGAATAAAGCCTTCTCATCTGTATCAAGGTTTTCGTCACTCCACGCTTTCGGACTGTAATACTTTCCGTTGTATGTATAAGTATTTGTAAAACTCTGCTTGGCACCCTCAGTATCGCCTCCCGCATTATTTATCTGCGCAAAGATAGAATTACCGTCACCAAGAGTAATTTCTGCCTTTTCATCCGCTTCATAAATCTTAAACACATCGGCAGACTGAGAACCCAAAACATATTTGTCATTCAATATGTTAATTACAATTTTATATTCACCCGCGTCCTTAGGCACGGTCTTGTTTTCGTCTTTATAATATTCTATAATATAATCTGTGTTTTCACTAAGTCCGCAATCGTTTGTGATAACAGGATATAATTCTTCTCCTGTATACTCCTGCGGATTTCTTGTAACTGTAAAATTAACCGGTTTTTTCTTCACGGTAACCGTTGAAGGAGAAATTTCTCCCACCGTATACAAGCTGCTGTCGTTAAATGTTATTTTTACTGTATAAACGCCCAATTCAGCGGGCGCGTCATATTCCACAGCGTTTTTTACATATTTTACGGTGTAGTCCGTAACCGAAGATACTGATGGCTGATACGTTCTGTTCCATATATCAACGCAATAAAAATCACTTGTATCATTCAGTGTAAAATTCACTGTATTCGGTGTAATTTCAAAAGTAACGCTGTTATTTTCAGGCGTTGCAAAATTTGTATTCGATATTTTGCATGAAAGACGGTATTGTCCCGGCAAATACGGCGGTTCATCACTTGAATAATCCGTTCCGTTTATTCCCTCATATAAAACAGTGTATGGCAAATTCATCACGTTGGAATCTTCCGTATATCTTCCCGTAACTGAAACATCAGGGCTTTTGGCATTTCCGTCATAAGAAAAAACCGTATTTGTAAAAGATATATTTGTATTGGGATTTTGTTCAATATACATGCGTTTTTGGTCCATGGAATCAAAAACATATCCCGGAGTGTTTACACTAATCTTTATAGGATAATTACCGGCATTCGTCTGGCTGCTTTTGCCGTTATAAGTAATATCAAAATCAGTTATTAATGCTGACGCATCAATACCATCTACATACGGTACTGCTGTAACAGTATGCGGCTGAGCGTCATAAGTAAAAGTATTCTGTAAAATCTTAAATGTCACTTTTTTTGCCGAAATATAAAGAGAAAAAACCTTTTCCGCAGTATTTCCGGCTGTATCCGTAACGATTGCTTTTATATTGCAATATGTAACACCGCCTACAGACGGAGTTCCCGAAAGAACTCCGTCCTCGGAAAGTGTCATACCTGACGGCAGAAACAGCTTATCAGCAATTTTAAAGGTATATGGCGCTTGTCCGCCGCTTGCCTCAAGCTTGGTTGAATAATATGTATTAATAACTGCGTCAGGCAAAGTTTCATCTGTTACAAAGGAAAGGGACGTGTCCGCATATACCGACACATGAAGTATAAAAATTGTCATAATCATTGCCGCAAGGCATAATACTTTTTTCATAATTCATTCCCTTTCCCCGTAAAGTCATAATTATTCCTCCGCATTCGGAGCTTCTGCTTCTTCGTTTTCTTCCGTTACCTCGGGAGCTTCCGTTACTTCGGGAGCTTCTGCTGCATCAGGGGCTTCTGATATAGCGACCGCTTTAAGAATTCTGTGATTCATTGCCTTGATAATATCTGTATAAGCCCAATGTGCATCTGTAACGTCTGACGGCATTACAGTGATTTCCTCAATATCCATCTCTCCAAGAATTCTGTTCACCATAGACACAGTTTCAGCTCTTGTAATACCTGTGCCCGGTCTGAATGTTCCGTCCTCATAGCCTTCAATAACACCATCATTCGTAAGAACCTTAATTGACGGAGTAGCCCATGAATTATATCCTTCATCAACGTCTGTGAACATGGTTGTCATATCGCTGTCAGACAGGTCATAGTCCTCAATCTTAGCAATAATAACTGCCATTTCAGCTCTTGTAATACTGTCATACGGTCTGAACGTGCCGTCCTCATAGCCTGACAGAATACCCAATTCTGTCAGATATCCGATATAGTTTCTGCTCCATGCATCCTCCGGAACATCTGAGAATGCCACATCATATGTTTGGTTTATATCAATTTGATTTGTAAGAAGTCTTGCGAAGATTGCAGCAACTTCCTGTCTTGTTATTGTTCTTTCGGGACCGAAAGTACCGTCTTCATAGCCTACAATATAAGGCTCAAGATAAGACTTGTCAATCATTGAATTTCTTGACGGCTTTTCTGTCGGCGCCGCTGTCGGTGTCGGATTTTCTGTCGGTACCGGAGTCGGAGTAGCCACAGGCTCAGTAACATTATACGTGATTGTGTCCTTGATAGCGCTTGACTTTATAGATGTTGCGGTAATCTTTACCGTACCTTTGCCAACAAATGTTACAATACCGTTTTCATCAATAGTCGCTATCTTTTCATCGCTTGTTGACCATTTAACTCCATTGTCTGCACTTGATGTTGAGAATTTGTATCCAAGCTCTTCCTTATCTCCAACAACCGCTGTAAGAGATTTGCTGACAGTTTCAAACTTATTTGTTTCCGGATTTTTCCTTGTAATGGAAAGCGTTGTCACGCTGCCACCGCCGCCACCGCCTGATGACGACTTAGAGAACGTTACTGTAATCGTTACAGGATAATCCGGCATGGTGAACTCTCCGTTTGCATATGTTACCTTTGTGTTTGCATCATCGGTCTTGGTTATTGTTACAGAACCTGCTTTATAACCGGAAGCAGGAGTTGTAGTAATCTTAACCTTTGTTCCCTCTTCAACATTTTCTGTATTTATGCCGCCGTCTACTTCTGTGCCTTCGCCTACAGTATACTTATAAGTACCGTTTGTTGAAACTGTCGCGGTAATAGTACTCTTAGCTTTTGGAGTTACTGTCAATGTTACCTTTTCCGATGTCTTTTCTGTTGTTGTATATCCCTGCTTTGTGAATGTAACTACACAATAATACTGTGAACCGCTGTCCTCAACCGTTACATTTTCAAGCGTCAAATCAGCTGTTGTCGCGCCGTCGATTGCTGTATCAGCCGCGCCGTCTGCGCCTACCTTATACCACTGATATGAAACTGCCGCATCATCAGGATTTGTTGCTGCCGCAGTCACACTGAATGTTGCTGTTGACCCTGTAGCAAGCTTAACTTCTGTATTCACAGGCTGAGCAGTTATTTCAGCCTCAACAGGAGGATTCTGCGTAAATGTTACGCTGATATCTACCGCATACGGAGGCATTGTGAATGTATATGTGCCGTCCTGATTATCTGTTACGTTAACATCAGTATTGTCGCCTGTCTTTTTAACCGTAACGTTCGGAACATAATCACTGTCAGGTGTAGCAGTGATTACAACCGCTTTTCCTGCTTCTACATTATCTGTATTTGTACCGCCGTCTACTGCTGTACCGCCGTCTACTGCATATGTGTAAGTACCGTTTGTTGAAGCCGGTGCAGTGACAGTGCTCTTTATAATCTCATATGCAGCCACAACCTCAAGCTTCGCTGTTGTGTCTACCGTTGCCAGAGTACCAAGTGTATATATTGTTTCATTGCTTGACTCATTTCCGATAGTACCTGTAACACCTGTGGGAGTTACCGTCCAGCCGGTAAACTTGTAATTACCGTCTGTTGCAGGCGCTTTTATAGTAATCGGAGCTGCTGCCGTAAGAGCGTTACTCTCTTGGTTCTCATTAAATGTAACAGTTGCAGGAACTGTAAGAGTTACATCTGTCTTTCCTGTTGAACTCTTTTCTACAGGAACGTTTATGCTCCAATGAGCCGTTACTGTAATATTGCCCGTTGCGCCCGAAATAACATTGCTTGCTACTGTGCCGCTTGAAGATGTCCAATCTCTCTGTGTAACGCCTGTAGGTGCAACATATTTTATCAATGACAGGTTAATATCATCGCCCTCAAGGTATGTCACAGGCGCTGTCGAGGTTAATCCTGAAGCAGCTGCATACAAGCCCTCATCGTATGTTATGCTGTAACAATTCTTTATTGTCGCTGTTACATTGTCACTTGCGTTCAATATGTCTGTTGCTTTATATCTTACATAGTATATACCCGGTGCAAGATTGTCAATGGTCTTTTTACCCTCAGAATCCGATGAACCCGCTTCATCAAGAGTTATTTCCGTTACTCCTGATGAGAATGTCGAGTCTTGAGAATACTCAACTATCGCATTCTTAGTACCGCTGACTGTAATTTTACCGTTTCCGCCCGCTGTTGAAGGCTGGGTAACGTTTACATCAGGTGTTGTATTACTACCCTTTGTAATATTTAGTGTAGTTACTGTTGATGTAATTACTTTAGCTGAATACTCATTCGCTGTATCACCCTGAGGTGTTATGGTGACAACGCACTTATACTGATCACCGTTATTGGAGTATGTCAAATCATTTATGGTCAATGTTTTTGAAGTTTGACCTGAAATTTCTACGAAATCAGAATCGCCCGCGCCCTTCTTATACCATTTATACGTTGTGATTGTTCCTGTTGCAGGGTCTGTTACACTTTCCTGAACAGACAATGTGATTGTTCTGTCATCAGCTGCCAATGTTTTGTTTGTTGTTGGCGGCAAGTCTGTGCTTAACTCTGCGGTTACGGGAGTCTTATCCGTAACAGTCAAGCCGTCATTTGTTTGCACTGTTACAGTATTCCCTGCAATATTTGAGTCGCCTGCTTCTGTGTATGAGAAGGTTACCTTATCAGTATCAGTAGTTGTCAAAGGATCTCCAGCCACAACATATGCAGGAGCTGTTATCGTAACACCATCTGTTCCAAGTGTTACAACCTTTTCAAATTCATAATCTGTGTCTTCGTTGTACACAACCTTGAATGCAGCGTTGGCTGCGCTGAATGTTGCGCCTGTCTTATATGTCATGTTCGGCTGGGTTGTAATAACAAGGCTTGATGTTACAGCCTGCTGAACTGTAATGTCTTTTCCTGTAATTGATGTAGGTACAGCATAGTTTTTGTTGTCTGTCTTTGCTGTTATTACAGGTGTTACCGTATATGTACCTACGTCCTTCATTGTAGCGTTTAAGCCACTCTTCATTACCGTATAGCTTACATCAAACTGACTTGTTACATCTGTTGATCCTGCGCTTATTGTAAGTGTGCCATATGATGTTATCGCTTCATTCTTATAATATACATTTGTTATAGGTGTAAATTCATATGTTGTTGAAGCCTTGTTTACAACAAACTTTACAGTGTCAGCTATTGAAATTGTGTAGTTATCTATTGCGTCCGCATTTGTAACAGTTACGGCGTAACCATTAGCATCTGCGTCAACATTGCCAAGACCATCTGACGTAATTCCCAATGCGGTTACATCAGCGTCTGAAAGCGTATCAGGGGATACAAAATCTGTAGTAGTAAAGTCTGCCGCCTCAAAACTTGTCTTGCCGTCACCGTATGTTCTTGAATCCTTGCCAGATGCAAATGTCAATGAAACAGGCTTTCTTGCGATTGATGCTGATATCGACAATTCTGTAGGAAGCGCATAGTTTGTAGTATCTGACAATGCAGCTGATGTGAATGTTATCTTAGAAGCAGTCGCCGCATTAGCATAATCGTATGCCGCACCATCGATTGAACTAATTGTTACAGTGCCAGGTGTGCCGTCTGCAACTTTGATATCATTGTATGTAATTGCTCTCTCAGTATCGTTTGCTGTAATCTTAGCATCTGTTGTTCCGTCATACTTCTTAGAAAGAGTTACACCCTCTGCGGCTGCAAATGAAACCGTGTATGGCTTAACCTTGAAGTCAAGAACTGCTTCAGTAGCGCTATCTGCAAATGTATACTTTGCCTTACCTGCCTCTGTTAAAGCTATTTTAACTTTGTAGTCACCTGCATTGTGCGGTTTGGTGTTGCTGTAAGCTCCCGTTGTACCACCGATTACTGTTGCATAAGTTAATGTATAATCATCAGTAGACGGTGTGCCGCCTGTAAAGTTTACTGTCGGCGTAATATCTGCAGCGCTGTATGTTTCTTCTGTCTTGGCTAAAGACGGTGTAAGCGTGTCATTTTCTACAAAATTAGCTTGAATTGTTGTGTCCGCATTCGGCATTGTGAATGTGATTGGTGATAGATTTTTTCCATTAATAGGTACACTATCTGTATTTGTTAGCGATGCATCAGCCGACCAAGTACCGAAATGGTAACCTGCGTCAGCTGTCGGACAAAGAGTGTAGTTCTTGCCTCCATAAAGAGTGTACTTATTTCCTCCTGGTGTGTCAGGATCCTTTGTTTGCTCACCCTCTTTAACTGAAACCGATCCGTGTCCTCCGCCTGTTGGACCTGTTGTAAATTCATATGTGTTCTCTTCAAATGTTGCTGTGATTGTCGGAATAGCACTGTCCTGCGTGTCTGCCGGTATCTTTACTGACAATGTGCCATCTTCATTTTCTGTAATCCATTCAGGCTTTGTTATGCTGTATGTCCATTCATTGAGTCTGTAATCTGTGTTAGGCTTCGGTGAAATTGTGTATGTAACACCCTCTTCAAGAGCATATACATCTAATGTTCCGCTTACCGCTGTTGTACCCTTCTTTACCTCTACTCCGCCGTTGGCGTCACCCGCTATGGTTACATCATGCTCGACTCCGGAAGTTGGGAAAGAAATGACCGATGTTATATTAAAGCGGTTATTAAGGTTTGTATTACCATTATCTCCTTCCAAATCACGCTGAACATTATATTCATATCCTATATTTCCATCTGATGATTGACCAACGCTCATTGCCGCATTTGTTTTATCAAAATAACCTTCTACTACAGATGTATCGGAGTCTGGTTTAGTTGATCCCTTCATTTTCACTGCAAACAATGCTAATGTATAGGGATCGTCAGTT
>JBJEIU010000289.1:0-1800 GCA_051877355.1 Hominilimicola sp. | reverse complement strand
TCTCAACAGACGCGTCAGCCGTAACCTGCGGCATGTCTGTTTCCACGCTTGTTACGGAAAGATCGGTAATATATGTTTCAAAGGTATAGCTTACAATTGTACTCGGGTGACTTGTGTAAATGAAGTTTACGCCTCTTAACGGCAGCAGCGAATTTGCGTCCGATTTGTTTGAGGTTTGGAGCTTATCTATATCGCATTTCACTATATCCGAGCCTGCTATTGATATGCTTTCCTCACCTCTGTCAAGGTCAATCCACACGTCAATATCCGTCCATTTGCCGTTTTTAAGCTGTCCCGCCTCTGTGCCGTCATACATATACACATATCCGTCACCGACGCTCATAACCGTTATTCCGTCCATCCATGACGCGGCTTTTGCAGAGTTTGTCAGCTTAACAGTGAACGCGCCGAGAATGAAGCTCGCCTGAAAATGCAGATGCACCTTGCCGCTTTCAACCGTTTGATAATTATTAAAATACTTTGTCAGACTGAACGTGCCGCTGCCGTTGTTATATAAATCAACAGCCGTCATATCGTCCTTTGTCGCCGTAACGTATTTAACATTATTTGAGCTGCCGACATATGCCCAGTTGGTTGTTCCACTGTTTCCGTCCGCGCCAAGTCCGCCTATATATGTACCCTCGTCAACGCTATAATCAAACATTTCGGAGCTTTTTCCGTCCGTTCCCGTAATAAGATACGAGGTGATTTCGGGCGGCTCGGTATAAATCGAGGAATAATATGGCTCGCTGTCAGGCTTATCCGCTCCGTTCTCTATCGGCAGCAAATACGCCTTATAGCTGTACCCTTCGGGAAGCGAATTATTGTTGTCGTTTGTATCAAAATACATTGTGACAAGTTCGCCGTACTTCGCGGCAGTATTGTCTATATGACCTATCGCGCCGTTTTTATCGGTTGTCTTTGTATATAGTGTGGCAACGGTATTTCCCGAAGCGTCAAGTATCTGCGCGACTCCCTGCGCGTACTTTGTCATATTGCCTTGTACCTTAACTGTCATGCTGTTTAGCTTTCCGTCCGAGGTGTCAACGCTCTTTACCATAGTCGGATATTGAAATTCAACCGATTCTGCCGACGGATACGGATAATGCTCGTTTGGCGCCCAGCCGTCCGCCACGATTTCATCGGGAATCGTGTAGGGAGTATTGTCGGGCGCGTTTTTCACAAGTTCCGCCAAAACCTTTGCCTGAACGCTATCGGGGTTCTCAGCTATGGTTTTTTTCGCCTGCTGTACAACGAGATATGCCGCGTTATCAACGCCCGCGTCATTCATATGCACTGTATCCGCGCCTGTTTCCCAGCCGCACAGATAATAATAATCCATAGCATTCGGCAGCGCAGTTGTATCGGTAAAGCCCGATTTTTGCCGCTGAGATAAAATCGTTTCGGACGCGCTGTTCATCCAGTCAATAATCGCCGCTTGAAGGTCTATAAATGCAACATCGTCCGCGCCGGAAGCGATTTTTTCATCAACAAACGCTTTGCCTGCTGCCGCCATATGCGCGTTTGAAGATGTCCATTGGTGATTTGTAAAGTCATAGTTAGCGTTTGTATTTCTTCTTTCCGTCGGACTTACAATAATGAGTTTTACACCTTTATTGTGCGCGGCGGTGTAGTATTTTTCAAGGTTTCTCTTATAAACGTCCGCACTCGCGTCGTTCCAGCCATACTGAACATAGAGATAATCTCCGCTCTGCATATGTGCCACGGCGTTATTGAAATGATCTGTATCATTCGCCTCAAGTCCGCCCTCGCCTTGATTTGAAACGGCGATTTCGGGAT
>JBJEIU010000288.1:0-1806 GCA_051877355.1 Hominilimicola sp. | reverse complement strand
CTTTTTTATTGCCCTGAAATACGAGGGTATGAGGGGAGGTGATGTGAAATTTTTATCGGCGGTCGGAGCGTATCTCGGACTATATAACCTTGCGTTGGCGCTTATTCCGGCAACAATAACGGCGGTTGCATATGGGTATATAAAGTCTGAGAAAAGCGTTCCGCTCGCCTTTGTATTCTTTATAGGATACATTACTTTTAGAGCCGTAATATTTATGAAGGGAGGTTAGCCGATGAAAATAAAAAGGATACTCAAAAACACTGTTCCGCTTGTCCTTTATCTGTTGTTCTGCTTTGCGGTAACAGCTTATGCGGAGGATATGTGGGAGGTTGCGAACCGTATTATTGTAGACGTCTACAATAAGATTGCAGGGATTAGCACAGTTTTGGCGGCGCTTATGACAACGGTATGCGTTGTCGGAATGAAATTATCAAATAATCAGCAGAAGGTAGATCAGAGTGTGGATTGGCTCAAACGTATTTGGATTGCGTGGGCTATTATAAACGGTATAGGCGCATTCCTTGCGTATGTCAGACCGCTTTTGGCAGGTTTGGCGACGATAGAATAATCCCATAAAGTAAAAACGAGAGAGGAGGTGGTGCCTTTGCTGGAACCAATACTAAAGGGACTTGTTCAATGGATATATGACTTAGTTGTAGAGATTATGGACTATGCAGCGGGTGAGCTTGTCGGCGTTATGAGTATGGACTTAGAATATTTTGAGAAGTCAGCTCCGATAATTACGGATATAGTAAATATTATCCTTGCTCTGTCGTGGGGATTATTGCTTGCTAATATGGTGTTTCAGTCGCTGAAATCAATGATGTCCGGCGCAGGCTTTGAAAGCGAAGATCCGAAGCATATATTTTGCCGGAGCTTTGTGTTTGCATTTTTACTGCTTGCTTCAAGGCAAATTTGTAATATTGCGCTTGGTATGACGGGCAAGGTGATTGAAATGCTTGAAATCCCGTCGGTGCTTAATTTTTCTATACCTGATGAGAGTATGTTCTCCATAGGCTCTGGAGCAAAGTGGCTTATTGTCATAATTGTCGGGTTTATACTTATCTTTCAGCTTATTAAGCTGTTGTTTGAAATAGGTGAAAGATATGTTGTAACCTCAGTGCTGACATTTTTTGCTCCGCTTGCGTTTTCAATGGGCGGCAGTAAGAATACAAACGATATTTTTAAGGGCTGGTGCAGAATGTACGGCTCTATGATGATAATGATGATTATGAATATCGTATTTTTAAAACTGATATTATCATCAATGGCAAACATAACAAGCGGCAGCGTGCTTGTGTGGCTTGTGTTTATTGTAGCGCTTACAAGAGTTGCACGGAAGATAGACAGTCATATCGGCAAAATCGGCTTAAATCCCGCGCAGACAGGTGATGGAGTAGGAAGCAGACTTCCGGGAATGATGACAGCGGTTGCAGTACGTACAATGGCGTCGGCAATCGGCGGCAGTATCAAAAATAGCGGTATGTCCGGCAGCGGCAGACGTTCGGGCGGAGAACGGCGTTCATCACGCAGCCATTATCACAGAAGCGGCGACCATAGCTCAAGCAGAAGTGCGGATAATAGAAGTACAACAAATGCCGGCTCGACATTTAGCGGTCATACAGCAGGGACGGGTGTATCAGGCTTAGGCACAACATCAGGTACATCAACGTCAAGTCAGACGTCAAGTAATCAGAGTCATACATCATCTCAGAAGTCAAGTGAAAGAGGTCAGCCGCGCGGTAAATATGGTATGCCGTATATTGAGGTTGACGAAAGATACAACGAATTTCCGAATGGCAATCC
>JBJEIU010000287.1:0-1818 GCA_051877355.1 Hominilimicola sp. | reverse complement strand
ATACATATATCGGTGATTATGTTGACGCAACAGGACATGATTATGAAATTACCGTGACAGAGCCGACTTGCACGGAATTGGGATATACCACATATACTTGTAAAACCTGCGGCAACACTCACCGCGCTGATGAAGTGTCTGCAAAAGGACACACGCCGTCAGATTGGATAATTGATATTCCTGCAACGATTGAGGGCGCGGGCAGCAAGCATATTGAATGTACTGTCTGCGGTGAAATTCTTGAAACAGCGGAAATTCCGCAGCTTATTGACAAGGATAATTCGAACGAGGACGGAAAATCAACTGTTGGCGATTACAGCATAATTCTTACGGACAAAGACGGCAAGCCTGTTTTTGATAGTGAAATCACGATTGATGTAAACGATAATATCAATATCAAGCTGCCGGAGGGACGTTTGCTTGATTACGAGGACAGAACAACTATTACAGTATTCCATACAGAAAATCAGACAGCGGCAATCGGCTTGAATATCTTTATCTATGATAAAAACAATAATGCCGCAGCAGGTCAGACGGACGAAAACGGTCAGCTTATCGTTCCGAATAACCAGTCGTCAACGGGTGATGATAACGGCACTATAGGCGGCGAGGACAGCGAAAACAAATACACTTATGTTGTTACTGTAACCGACAAAAACGATATGATTATCCCCGACTGCACTATTGAAACAGGCGAAAATCACGATATTGTTGTAAAGCTGCCGACAGGTACAGCGTTCAATACGGATAACCGCATTACTGTTACGGTTAAAGACCAGAACGGCACAGTGCAGGAAAATATCAATGTTATCGTTATAGGTGACGCGGACTACATAGAAAAGGGCGTTACCAATGCAAACGGTCAGGTCACTTTGCCGACAAAAAATCAGGCATACACAGATAAAAACGGTATTGCGAATGTAAACGGTTATATCGTGCTTGTTGAGGACGAAACAGAATCAATTTATACCGCGCTTGTAACAGTTGAAAATGACAGTGTTCTTGTATGCTTGCAGGACGGTAAAATAATAGACTATCATAACCGCACATCTGTTACGGTCAGAACTTCGGACGGTGAAGCCGTAGAGGGTATCAGCGTAAATGTTTATGACAATGCAGGCGGCGACAGAACAGAGATTACCGACGCAGACGGAAAGGTTACTGTTCCGCCGTTGAATGAAAATATAATTGATGAACCGATGCCGGAGCCTACACCAACCCAGAAGCCGGGCATTGATACGCCTGAACAGCCGAACACCACAGAGCAGCCGAGCGAAACAGACAAGCCGAACGCAACAGAGCAGCCGGGCGAAACAGATAAACCGATACCAACAATAAATCCAGACGAGGGCAGCGAGGTTATTTCACCCGATTATTCATATAAGGTATCTGTCCGCGATAGTGACGGAGTTATAAGCGGCACAATCGTAAGCGTTGATAAGGAAAACGGCAGAGTTACTGTTAAGCTGCCAGATGGTAAAACTATTACCCCGGATAACAGAATTATTGTAGGCGTTACCTACGAGGACGGAAAACCTGTAAACGGTGTCCCTGTAACGGTTATTGCTAAAGACAGCACAGAAGCAAAAGACCTGACAAATAATGAGGGAATTGCAGTTGTGCCACCGACAAGCACGGATATAACCGACAAAAACGGCTATGCACAGGTTGTTGAGGGTGAAAACACATATAATGTAGTTGTTGAGGACACAGCGGCTAAAATCGAAAATGCCTATGTTGAAATCAAGGATGGAAAAATCAGTGTTAAACTTCCTGATACAAGCGAACTGACTACATCAAATCAGACTACCGTAACCG
>JBJEIU010000286.1:0-1828 GCA_051877355.1 Hominilimicola sp. | reverse complement strand
GCTTCCCGATTCATACGCGATTGACGCTATGAGCTCCGGACAGCTGACAGTTCTCAACAAGCTGGGCTGTATTATAAGCACAAAATATCCGAAATCGGCGAATCCGTTTGAAGATCAGGTTTCATATGCCAAAAGAGTGTTGGACGATATAATTCCGGATGAAACGCTGTTCGCACTGCTGTATGAGCCGGACAATACGGAGAATTGGGAAACTGACGACAGTATTTTGGAACAGTCAAATCCGCTCGCGCTTGAGCTTCCAAAGATAATGGAGGATTTAAAGCATAAACGGAAGCGCGCGATCGAAATGGAGTCAGCGCGGGAGAATTTTTTGACAAAACACTGTAATATCATCTATCAGGGAGCTGGAACTGAGAGCTATATTGATATTAAGTACGTCAGACAATGCGCGGTAAAGGAGATTGACTGGAGCGGAATGACCGTGTATGTAGGCGTTGACCTGTCAATCTCGAACGACAACACAAGTGTCGTTATGATCGGACAGCGTGATGGGATTATCTATTCCAAGCCTATGGTGTTTATACCCGAGGGCAGAACAGAGGAAAAAAGCAGACTTGAAAAGGTGGACTACACTCGGTTTATCCGCGCGGGGCAGTGTATTCCGTGCGGAAATCTGATTATTGACTACAGTGTTGTGGAAGAATATGTTCTCAATATTGAACGCAGATTCAAGGTGAAGGTCGCATCTATAGGCTTTGACAGAGCGAACGCTATAAGCTCCGCGCAGAAATGGGAAAAGGCGGGGTTAAATACAGACCAGATTCTTCAGCATTCGTATGTGCTGCATCCGGCGACAAAGCTGCTGTTTGAAACGGTTATGGACGGAAGATTCGCATATGAGGAAAATATGCTGTATGAGATAAACTTCGAGAATGCGCAGTGTACGTTTGATACCAATTTTAACCGGTATGTCAATAAAAAACGCTCGAACGGAAAGGTTGATATGGTTGTCGCCACGATAAACGCAGTTCATGAGCTTATGCAGTATGAGATAATTGACCAGAGTATGGACTGGGGGATACAGGTGTTGTAAGGGAGGAGTTTAAAATAAATGCTTTTCAGAAGAAAACGCGAAATACGGCAGGACGCAAATGAAATAATAATAAAGCGCCTGTTAGGAGAGGACACAATAACGCGGGATATGGCGCTTAACATCCCGAGCCTTTCCGGATGCGTAAATTTTATCGCTGATACAATAGCGATGCTGCCGGTGGAGCTTTACGACGGAACAGAAATCGCCGCCGGTGATAAAAGGGTAGAGCTGCTCAATTCGGTGACGAATGATACTCTTGACGCGTATCAGATGAAAAAGGCATGGATTACCGATATGCTTCTTGACGGCGAGGCTTACATATATATCGAAAGGTGCCGGAACCGTGTAAACGGGCTGTATTATGTGCCGTCTGCGAAGGTGAGCGTACTGGAAAATACAGACCCTATCTTCAAGGATTATGATATATCGGTAAACGGGTGCAGATATAGGGATTTTGAGTTTTTAAAGCTCACGAGAAACACTGTAAACGGCGCATCGGGGCGCGGTATAGTGGAGGAAAACGCAAAAATTCTTTTAGTGGCATATAACACTCTTGAATTTGAAAATAACCTTGTGCGCAGCGGCGGAAAAAAAGGATTTATACAGGCGGAGAACCGAGTAGAGCAGAAAGTGATTGATCAGGTTAAAGAGCAGTGGAGAAAGTTTTACAACAAAAATTCCGAAAATATCATTGTCCTGAATAAGGGACTGGAGTTCAAGGAAGCGTCATTCTCAAGCGTGGAAATACAGCTTAGTGAGAATAAAAAAGCAAAT
>JBJEIU010000285.1:0-1837 GCA_051877355.1 Hominilimicola sp. | reverse complement strand
GTGCAAATGTGGTTATGCCCAATCTTTCTCCGACAAGCGTGCGCAAGGATTATTCTCTTTACGATAACAAAATATGTACAGGAGATGAAGCTGCACAATGTATCATGTGCCTTAAAGGACGAATTGAGCGCGCAGGCTACGAGATGGATATGGGGCGCGGAGATTCGCTGATGATAACTGAATTATAATGACGTGCGGCGGAGCAACGTCTGTATCGAAGGATATAAGATAAGGGGAGGCAGATAAATTATGATTTATACTATAACCTTTAATCCTGCGCTGGATTACATCATGGCTGTTGAGAAGTGTATTGAGGGAGAAGTCAACCGAACGCAGTACGAAAAAATACTGGCAGGGGGAAAAGGAATAAATGTTTCCGTTGTGCTGAATAATATGGGAGTGAAAAATACTGCACTTGGATTTATTTCTGGGTTTACCGGTGATGAAATTGAAAACATACTTAATCAGATGGGATGCAGAACTGATTTTATCAGACTTAACAGCGGATTTTCAAGAATAAACGTAAAAATAAAATCGGACAAGGAAACAGAAATAAATGGTCAGGGTCCCGACATATCTGCGGAGGCGCTAAAAGAGCTTTATGAAAAGCTTAACACACTGTCGGACGGAGATGTGCTCGTGCTTGCAGGAAGCATACCGTCAACGCTTCCTGATTTAATTTACTGTGACATAATGGACTATCTTAAGGATAAACAGCTTTATATAGCAGTGGACGCAGCGGGAGATTTGCTTGTAAATGTACTGAGATACAAACCTTTCCTGATAAAGCCCAATAACTATGAGCTTGGTGAAATATTCAGAACTGGAATAAAGACGAGAGCAGAGGCTGCTTATTACGCAAAGAAAATGCAGAAAATGGGCGCAAGAAATGTTCTTGTTTCCATGGCGGGTGAGGGCGCGGTGTTCGCAGGTGAAAACGGTGATGTATACGAGAGTGAAGCGCCGAAAGGGAAGATAGTAAATTCCACAGGAGCAGGCGATTCGATGGTTGCGGGTTTCCTTGCGGGATATATGGAAAAGAAAGATTACCTATACGCGTTTAAAATGGGACTGTCAGCGGGAAGCGCAAGCGCATTTTCGGAAAACCTTGCAACAAAGGAAGAAATTTTAAATGTATATAAAACAATATAATGAGGGAAAAACTATGTGTATCGCAATTTATCAGCAAGAGAAATCATTGAGCTTGTTGCACAAAACGGCTTATGTATCTTGTATCATTGCTGGCAGGCTCGCAAGTTACAATGCTCCTGCCTGCACTGCTAAAGAAACCTATAAAAATAAAAGGAGAAATGCAAAATGAAAGAATTTAGCTACACAATCACAGACTCACAGGGCATACACGCAAGACCGGCAGGAATACTTGTCAAGGAAGCAGCAAAGTATCAGTCCGACATCACAATTGAAAAGGACGGCAAGACGGGCGACGCAAAGAGAATATTTGCTGTAATGGGACTTGGCGTCAAGTGCGGACAGACAATTAATGTAAAGGTAGAGGGCGCTGACGAGGATGAGGCTGCAAAGGCAGTTGAGGAATTTTTAAGGGCGAATTTATAAATCAAAACGGACAGCTATGCTGTCCGTTTTGTAATATAATCTCTTTCTGACTTGTTAAGTCCCAGTGTCAATATTGAAAAGCCGTAAACGATGGTGAATATGACTGCGGAAACAATTATTGAAAATACGTCTGCCCAAACAAAATGATGTATGAGAATGACAGTAGTAACAGGAAGTATCAGAGATGGGATAAATTTAAAAATTTCCCTCCAGAAAAAGAACATATCAAGTCCTACACGCTTGTGGTAATAGATATTCATTA
>JBJEIU010000284.1:0-8624 GCA_051877355.1 Hominilimicola sp. | reverse complement strand
CACCGCCATATCAAAAATCAGCGGATTGCTTGTCTGCGTGCCTATGTACGCCTTTACGCCGAACAGCCCGAACAGCAGACAAAGCGCATAAATAATTATACCGAGAAAAATTGCATTGCCTGCAACACGTGACGCTTTTTTGCTGTCGCCCATACCAAGGCTTTTTGAAAGCAGCGCATTAACGCCCACGCCCGTACCAATACCGACTGCCACCATAAGCATCTGTACAGGAAACGCAAGCGTCAAAGCATTAAGCGCCAATTCTCCGTTTTCGGGCATATTGGAAACAAACGCACTGTCCACAATATTATAAAGAGCCTGCAATACCATAGAAATAATTATTGGTATTCCCATAGACAGCATAAGTTTACCCACAGGCATTGTGCCCATTTTGTCAAGTGATTTTTGTTTTTCCATTTTATTTCCTCCTGTTTTTCGCAAAAAAATAACGCAGGCATAAGCCCAATCTGGACTTACGCCTGCGCTGCTCGATTAATATTATTATACAACATTTTTTTTGCAATTGCAAGAATTTTTTTAAAATCCCAGCGGTATTCCAAGCCACATGAACATCAAAAGAAGTACCGTCCATGACACCATAAATATCACGGAATAGGGCGCCATTGTTGCGATAAGGTCGCCGGCCGAAAAGTCGCTTTTATACTTGCGCATATACATCAGCACCACGCCCGCATAGGTCATAAGCGGAGTTATGATATTGGTTGACGAGTCGGCAATTCTGTACGCTGCAGCCACAACGTCTGGCGTCATGGAACTGTTAACATGGTACAGCATAGGCACGAATATTGGACCTAAAAGCATCCATTTTGAGCTTAATCCGCCCACAAACAGGTTAATTATACCTGTTATTATAATAAAACCGATTATAAGCAGTACGGGCATATTTGACGCGCCGATTGCCTGAAGTCCCTTTGCGCCGACGTATGTTATATACGTTCCGATATTTGTGTAGGTTAGAAGCGACAGGAAGTTATAGCAGAAAAATGTCAGCACTATTACATATCCCATGCCGCCCACCTGCTTTGACATAGCTCCCACAATATCGCCGAGTCTTTTGAATTTGCCGCTTGCGTAACCGTAGAACATGCCAGGCAGGAAAAACACCATTGTTATAATAAGAATTATATTATCAAGGAACGGAGTAACCGTTTTGCCAGTCTCGTCCGCATATGAGGAAAGCGGTCCGAAACCAAGAAGCGCCGCTATGGCAAGAGAGAGCAAAAGCCCCGCCCCGGACCACCACAGCGCCTTTTTTTCCATTTTTGTAACCTCAAAGTCGCCTATTCTTATATCTGACGGAACAGTATATTTCTGCTTTTCAAAGCGCGGCTTTATAAATTTAAGCGTCACAAAACCGCCCACAAGCACAAGCAATACAGTTGACGCTACCATGAAATAATAGTGCATGGTAAACGGATTGATTTCCTTGCCGAGATAGGATACAAACGGGATATTTTGGCTGATTGCAAAAGCTTCGGCATTTGTACCGATTATCACGTCCACCACTGTGGCAGGAATAAGGTTCGCGCTGAAACCTGCGCTCACGCCAGCAAATGCCGCCGCCATGCCTATGAGCGGATTTTTACCTATACCCGCGTACAGCAGTCCCGCAAGCGGTATCAGTATAAGATAGCCCGCGTCCGTAGCAATGTTGCTCATTATTCCGAGAAAGACAAGTATGAACGGCAGAAATTTATCGGAAACATTTGTTCCCATGCGCCTTATTAGCGCGGACAGCAGTCCCGATTCCTCCGCAATACCTATGCCGAACATTACTATAAGAATAGTACCGAGAATACCGCCCGCATATCCGAGCCAGTTGTCAAGTATCGCATTTGAAAATATCCAGCGGATATTTTCAGACGTAAACATATTCTTTATTGAATAATCTATACTGCCGCCGTCCGCTGTTGTCATGGAAAACTCACTTCCTCCGAACAACGCCGTTATCACAAGCACAATTACATAAAGGGCAGCAAATATAATCACAGGATCTGGGATTTTATGCCCGATTTTCTCTATAATTCCAATTTTGCCTTTTTTTCTGTTTTTTACTGAAATAATAATCACTCCCTTTCAGTATGTAATATACCATAAGGGAGTGACTTAATTCAACGCACAATATATTCCAATGTTTTATTTTATAATAATTGTTTTTATGATCTGGTTTTCCACAGGCACATCATCCATACCCATTTCATCAATAGATTTTGTTTCACATTCTGCAACGGCGTCCACGTATTCCATACCGCTTGTCACCTTTCCGAATGCAGCATACTGACCGTTCAGTGACGCGCTGTCTGCGTGCATAATGAAGAACTGGCTTGAGGCGCTGTTTAAATCCTGTGCCCTAGCCATGGAGATTACACCCCTGTCATGCGGAATCAAATTAAAGTAGCCGTTTGTAATAAACTCACCCGTAATATTATCTGCCTGCTTCTGGTTCATATCGGTATCAAAGCCGCCACCCTGAATCATAAAATCCTTTATAACGCGGTGGAAAATCAGTCCGTCATAAAACTTCTCATTTGCAAGCTTTACAAAATTGTTCACCGTTATCGGCGCAATGTCAGGATATAGCTCAAGCTCTATTTTCCCGCCGTTTTCCAGCTGAATTTCAGCATTTATCACACTGCCGGTGCCGTCGGTGTAGTCCTTATATGTATCATATTTCTTATCCAGCGTCTTTTCATATATACTGAATTTTTCCGCCAGTCCCGTTTCCACGTTTTTCTTATCATAATTTACCGTCACAGTAGATGACTCACTATCCCAATTCACCTGTGCGCCGAACATTTCTCCTATTGCGCGAAGAGGTACCATTGTGTAATCGTTCATTATAACAGGCGGCACGTCCATCACGGAGGTATTCTCCAATGCCACTGCCGATGTCTTGAACACACGGTCACGGCCTATCCATGTAAAATACAGGTTGTCACCGTCCGTCAGCGTAATGCCCTGCGTATCTCCGTTCCATGCCACGTCACAGCCAAGTGCTTCACTGATTGCCCTCAAGGGCACAAGCGTTCTTTCCTCCACAATTACCGCAGGTGTTTCCGTTTCGATTTTTTCACCGTTTACCACTATGGATATATCGTCTGCCTGCACCGCCGCCGACGCAAATACCATTGACGAGACCATAACCGCCGCTGTTAACATACCTATTTTCTTCATTACAATTAACTCCTTACTCAATTTTGTATTTTATATGAATTATACCATAATGTTACAACATTTTCAACGAAAATTTATCAGATATGAAATATTTGTATGTACAAATTAATTTTTTTGTGGTACAATAAACTTAATAATATCAATTCAGGAGCGGATTATCATGAAAAAAAGTGATTTGAAAAAGATTATCGCAGTAAGCGCTGTTGTGGTTGCCGCGGCAGCAACTACTGCCGTTGTGGTTTCGCAGTATAAGAAACACAAGGCTGACCAAGAGGAGAGAACAATTGAGCTTTCGCGTAAAAACGCATATATCACAGGCGGAGGGCTGAGCGCGCTTGCGTCAGCGCTTTACCTTATACGCGACTGCGGCATGAGACCGTCGAACGTGCATATTTTTACCAACATTGAACACAGACACGGCGATGAGACAAACGGATATATCTGCCACAGAGGCAAAATAATAAACGAAAAGAGCAGCATGAATTTCTTTGATCTTTTAAGCGGCGTACACTCACTGGATATACCGGATCTTACGGTATGTGATGAAATTCTGAACATCTACCGTTCAAATCCATCGCTGAGACATATTACCTTTATTGATGACGAGAAGAACGTGGTTGACATATCAAAAATCCGTCTTGACAAGGCGCACAGAAGCGCCATAATCCGCCTTATGCAGGAAAAGACGGAAAATATACGAAATGTGCCTGTCCACGAGGTATTTCCGAATGATTTCTTTACATCACACTTCTGGAAGCTCGTGAGTGCGGCATACGGCTTTTCAGCTGAATCAAGCGCATACGAGTTTGTAAACGCTGTAACTCATATGGACGATATGCTTTCGGGCACACTTCCCGGTGATTTTGACAGGAATGAGGAAATAATTGAGCCGCTTAAAGAACATTTAAAGGGACTTGGCGCAGATATCCGCGAAAGAGCCGTCGTTACAGATATTGACTTTGAAAACGGCAGAGCAGACGCAATCCACTTTACAGACAACGGCGTCAGAAAGACCGTTTACATGAATGAGGGTGATATATGTATATTCCCCACAGACGAAATGGCTGAATGTGAAACATACGGCAATTTCAATGAAAGCGCGCCAAGACATTTCTGTGCGCCATATCAGCTTTGGGAAAAGCTTGCCGACAAGCACCCTGCATTTAAAAATCCATCGGTGCTTTTTGATGATATGGACGAAAATATGTCCGAAGAATTTACAATTACGCTTTCAAACCACCTGCTGCCCGAGTTAATAGACAAGGTCACATGCGGTGCGCTTGGCAATGACGGAGTAATTGTGCTTGATAATTCGAACTGGAAAATGACAATATGCGCTGTACCGCCGTCACACTTCAAAAAACAGAGTGAAGATGTTGCTATTATCTGGGGTACAGCTGCACGCTTTGACCGTGACGGTGAAAGAAGCGGCAAGCCTATGACTGATTGCAGCGGTGCGGAAATATTATACGAGCTTGTTTCCTGCTTCAACCTTGACGAGGCTTGGGACGACATACGAGAAACGGTTATAAACGTAATACCGTGCCACAGACGCTATGACAAGTCATACCTTGCGCCTGTTGCTTCAAAGCTTGAAATTATACCGACCTCTATTTCAAACCTTGCCATTTCCGGTGACTTCGCAGACAACGATAACAGCACTGTATTCTCCGAGGAATACGCTGTTTCAACTGCGCGCACAGCTACCTACAAGCTGATGAAAAATAAAAAGAAGATTTATCAGACAAAGGGTACTTCGTGCAGACGCATTAAAAGAATGCTGAGGAAAATTGTAAGATAAACAAAAACGCAAGGCAAAATGCCTTGCGTTTTTTCATATATTCTTCTTTACCGGCTCGCCGAATACAGGTAATCCGTTCTCGTCATATTCAAACACCTTTGCCCTTGCGTGGCGGTTATTGTCATGCAGAGGGTCACCGTCAATTTCCTTATAATTGCGGCTATGATAAATAAGCACATCCCTGCCGTTATCGGTTGTGAAGCAGTTGTGTCCCGGACCGTATTGATTGTTTTTCTCGCTGGTCATAAACACAGGTCTGTCACTCTTATGCCATGAAATCCTGTCGAGCAAATCGCTGTTCTCGTCTGCCCAAAGCATACCCATACAGTATCTCCAGCCTGTATCGGACGCTGAATATGTAACGATTACTTTACCGTTTCTTTGGAGTACCGCAGGGCCCTCGTTCACCTCAAACCCCTGCTTTTCCCAGTAGTATTCGGGAGTTGTTAAAAGCATTGGCTTTGTGTCAAGCGTCCATGGATTTTTCATTTTTGCAATATACACATTTGACGGACCGTTATCCACAATCTTCTGCGCCCACAGCACATACTGCTCACCCTTATGAATAAATGTAGTCATATCAAGCGAAAAGCTTTCAATTCCCACGTCAATCCTGCCTACCTCAAGCCATTTGCCCGTTATGGGATTTTCATCACGGCACATAAGCACATACGGTCTTATTTCCCACACGTCTACAGCGTCGCCCGCTGTAAAGTATATGTACCACGTACCGTCTATATAATGAAGCTCCGGAGCCCATATATGCGAGCCCATCTCTCCTGTTGAGTGTTTACGCCACACAACGAACGAATCGGCTGTTAAAAGCTCATTAAGCGTTCGTGCGCGTCTTATCTCAATACAGTCATACTGCGGCATTGTGCCTGTAAAATAATAATATCCGTCCGTATGCAGATACACATGCGGGTCTGCCCTCTGATATACAAGCGGGCTGTTATATTCAAATTCCTTATCCATAAAAAATCCGCCTTTCAAATTTATACCAAAGTATATTATAATAGCAAAAAGCGGATTTGTAAATATCTATTTTACCGATTTTTGAAATTGTCTGCCCGTATTGTCAATTATATAGTTATCTGCATATATAAGTTCCGACACTGTGGCAAATTCAAACTTACATTCAAGAGCCTCAAGAATTTTCGGTAACACGTTGGCAGTGCTTTTCGTTCCGTTATGCAGCAGGATTATATCGCCTGCCTCTGTTTTCTTTACGCTCCTGTCATATATGTCCTGTGGAATTGCGTCGCCGTAATCTATTCCATCCACAGACCACTGGATATATGTTCTTCCGCTCTTATCCACAGCTCTTATAACTGTGTCGTTATATCCGCCCGACGGCGCGCGCATAAGATACGGTCTCTTGCCCGTCACCTGCTCAATCAGCGCGTCGCATTTATCCAGGTCGGCAGTTATCGCTTCCGCAGACATTTTTGTATAATCAGCATGGTTATATGAATGGTTGCCGATTTCGTGTCCCCTCTCACTTATCTTTTTTAATGCGTCAGGATACTTTTCCACCCAGTCACCCACTACAAAAAAGGTCGCCTTGCAGTTATACTTGTCCAGCGTATCCAAAATTGAGTCAATATCCTCGTCATTCCATGCGCAGTCAAAAGTTATTGAAATTTTATTGTCAGAGCGCTCCACGCTGTAAATCGGCACTTCCCTGCCGTTTACCTGAAATACGGTTACGGCTCTTGTCGCAGAGAACCATATGACAGGTATCGCAATAAGAATTAATGCCGCTGCTATTATATGCTTTAGCTTTATTACATAGAAATTCAAAATGCTGACCTCCCGAAACAGTAATTCATATTACTATTCTATTCGCGTCAGCATTTGTTTATTACATCATAGCAGCCATGACGGCAGATTTTTTTTCTTTGCCGCAGGTTTTGGTGTTTCCTCGATAACAGCCGTTTTCTTCGGTTCTGTCTTTTGTGCGTCCGGCTTTTTCGGCACAGCCTTTTTAGTCTGTTTCGGTGTTGGCTTTGCAGCCGCCTTTTTCGGCGTGGTTTTCTTTTCGCCTTTAAGATTTTTTATACATTCTTCAATTTCATCGTCCGTTTCAAGCGGCTCGCTCTTAAAGCGTCCTGTAAACAGTTTTCCCTCTCTATCATGGGTACGGTTAAAATATCTTGCATAACTTGTGGTTACAGGCTTCATGGTCATTGAAATGCCCTTTTCCCCCTCCTTCACCACAAGACGTATCTCGTCCTGCATAAGCTCATATCCATGCACTATGCCCGTGGCAAAATTCTTTTCAAGAATTTCAAGGAACATTTTTTTATCCTCGTCTGTAACGAACAGCTCCTCACCCTTTAAAACAACATAATAATTTCCGCTTTTGCTTATCTTCCTTGCCTCACGTGCCATTTAGTTTCCCTCCTTTTTCTATATTATAGCATAAAATATTAAGGGACACTAAAACATTTTGATTACATTTTAAAGACAAGTCGGTAATAAACATGTCTTAAACGGAATATTTATATCTTACGATAACTAAGGAGGGTGCAGACATGGAAATCTACCACAACAAAACAATAAAGGAAACAGCCGAAGCGCTTGGGACAGACATAAAAACAGGCCTTACAACCGAGGAAGCCAAAAGACGGCTTGGCATCTACGGCAAAAATGAGCTTACACAGAAGAAAAAGAAAAACATATTTATAAAATTTCTTGAACAGTTCAACGATTTCATGATAATAATACTCCTTGCCGCGGCAGCAGTTTCGTTTGTCACATCAATAATGCAGGGTGACGCGGACGTTACGGAGCCTGTTATAATACTTGCAATAGTGGTGCTGAACGCGCTTCTGGGCGTTATTCAGGAAAAGAGGGCTGAAAAGAGCCTTGAAGCATTGAAAAAGCTTTCCTCTCCCCACGCGTGTGTTTTGCGCAGCGGCAATGCGCTTAATATAAACGCCGCAAACGTTGTGCCCGGCGACATACTCATAATTTCCGCAGGCGACCTTGTAGCGGCGGACTGCCGCCTTATAAGCGCAAACAATCTCACCATAGACGAATCCTCGCTGACAGGTGAAAGCATGAGCAGTGAAAAGGAAGCGGACATTGTGCTTGACGAATTTGCGCCGCTTGGGGACAGAAAAAACATTATTCTCGCCTCCACATCCGTGACAGGCGGAAAGGGCACGGCAATAGTTACAGGCACAGGTATGAACACAGAGGTTGGACATATTGCAAATATGCTGCTTACGGACGAAGCGGAACAGACACCGCTTCAGAAAAAGCTTGCGGACACAGGCAAAACACTTGGCATTGCGGCACTGTTTATCTGCCTTATGATATTTATAGTAGGACTATTTCAGCACCTGCCGCCCTTTGATATGTTTATGACCGCCGTTTCGCTTGCCGTTGCGGCAATCCCAGAGGGACTTCCGGCAATTGTCACAATAATGCTTGCTATAGGCGTTATGCGTATGTCAAAGCACAATGCCATTGTGCGTAATCTGCCGTCAGTTGAAACGCTTGGCAGCGCGTCCGTCATATGCTCCGACAAGACAGGCACACTTACGCAGAACAAAATGACAGTCGCCGCCGCGTATACACAGGATGAGAAAATGCTTTACCGTCTGTGCATGATGTGCTG
>JBJEIU010000283.1:0-1849 GCA_051877355.1 Hominilimicola sp. | reverse complement strand
CACGCAAAATGCAGGGCGTTGTCAACAGCGACAGGAATAATGTCCAGTCGGATAATGAGCTGCTTAAGATTGTCGGGGATTTGCTAACGATATACAACAACAGCGGTAAGAAACGTCTTGAACTCGGTAACGTAGACGGACAATTCGCGCTGAATATCTATGATGAAACAGGCAAGCTGCTTAAAATCAAACTCGGCGACCACGGCGACAATTATGCCTTTGCTATTTATGACAACAAGGGCAACCCTGCGATTTATATGGATGAAAATGGTGAAGTGTATTTCTCTGGGGAAGTAAAAACGAGTAAAAATGCAAAATTCGGAACGTTCGTATCTGTTGGAAACGGCGCAGAGGCTCTTATAAAATTTGAGGGTCCTGCTACTACAGAGGGCACTATCCGGGTGGTAGACCATGAAATGGACATTAACGCGAATTATGTGCGGATAAATGGTGTGGATATTTTAGATGAAATCAACAAATTAAAAGCACCGATAGAGGGATAAAAATGTAAAAAAACTCTTGACATACGTGTTTACACGTGTTATAATATATATGTACTTAAGGAAAGGGGGACAAGAGATGCCGATAACACCAAGAGAAATGATAGCATTGCTCAAGAAAAACGGTTTTGAAGAAATCAGTCAAAATGGGTCACATAAAAAAATGTATAATCCAAAGACTAAGAAAACAACCATTGTTCCTTTTCATAATAAATCCCTTAAAAAAGGGACGGAGCAAAACATCTTGAAACAAGCAGGGCTAAAATAAGCCCTGCAAGTTTCTGCATATATATTTGTAAGGAGGTTTTTATATGGCAAAACATTTATATCCGGCTATATTTACAGAGGAGCAGGAAGGATACTCGGTTACATTTCCTGATTTTGAGGGATGTTTCTCAGAAGGAGACACTTTAGAGGAAGCTTATGAAATGGCGATTGATGCTTTGGGATTATATTTAGAGGACAGCGAGACAGGTTTCGAATACCCAAAAGCGACAAATCCAAAGGGTATCGTTACAAATGAAAATGAGTTTGTTGTAATGGTAGAGTTTGATATGATTGAGTATATGAAGAAACACGATGACAAAGCAGTAAAAAAAACATTGACAATTCCTGCATGGCTCAATGAATTGGCGATAAAGGAAAATGTAAATTTTTCTCAGACATTACAAAATGCATTGGTTGAACAGTTGAAAATAGCACAATAATCTAAGAAGCACGTCATACGGCGTGCTTTTCTTATACCCGAAAGGAGGACATATGTACAGAGGAATACCGCCATAGCAGCACGTTATAGAACGTGCTTTTTTAATACATAAACGAAAGGACTGAAATAAATGTGAAATTAAACTTAGACTTTTCCCTATACAAGGGAACAACGCGCTTGAAGCGGTGGTGGAAAGAGGTTAAGGCGCACTTTACGCAGGTGCAGGAGGTGCATAACGCTCTTGAGGACACTGTTGCGGCGGAAAGTGAAAAGCTATCCACCGAGATAACGCAGCGCACCAATGCCGACATAGCGTTAAGCGACCGTATCACCACAGAAACAAACACACGCTCAAATGCCGATACGGCTTTAGGACAGCGCATCACGGCGGAAGAAAATGCAAGAATGGACGCCGACAGCACTATTTTGCAGACCATCGATGACGAAATATCCGACCGTCAGACCGCGGATAACACATTACAGCAGAAAATAACTGCCGAGACAACCGCCCGCGAAACTGCCGACAATGCCCTTGACAGACGTGTTAAGACTGTCGAGGAAAAGGCACACACCCACGCAAACAAGACTGTTCTTGACGGTATTTCAGCGTCAGACATAGAAGCATGGAACGGTATAAAACAGC
>JBJEIU010000282.1:0-1852 GCA_051877355.1 Hominilimicola sp. | reverse complement strand
TGATTGTTCCGTCGCTGTTCCCGTTCTTTATCTGCTCGGGAATACTTATCTATTCGGGATTCTGCGAGCTGCTCGCCAAGGCGTTCCAGTTCTGTATGTATCCGCTGTTTCGCGTAAGTCCTGCGGGCAGCAGCGCTTTTATTCTCGGGATAGTCAGCGGTTATCCGCTGGGCGCTGTTACAGCAGGGGAATTATACGCGAACAGCTACCTTTCCAAAACCGAGGCAGAAAGGCTGCTCGCATTCTGCAATAATTCAGGACCACTGTTTATTTTAGGTTCGGTAGGTATTGCCATATATACAAATATCCGCTATGGTATTGCGCTGTATGTCGCGCATATACTTGCGGCGCTGACGGTGGGAATACTGTTCCGCTTTTATGGCAGAAACAAACACAGCGCTCCGCCCACGAGAATGACCTCACCAGACAGAAGCGTAGGCGAAATTTTTGATATTGCGTTGCAAAACGGTATACGTAATATTTTAACGGTGTGCGGCGCAGTTTTGTTTTTCAGCGTTATAAGCCGTCTGCTGCTTGATATATTGCCCTTAAGCGGCTATGCCTCCGCAATTGTTTCGGGATTATTGGAATTTGTGACGGGGACAGTAAAAATATCGGGACTGACAATACCCGTAGCGCAGAAATTGGTATTGACATCAATCATTGTCGGCTTTGCCGGAATAAGCGTCCACGCGCAGGTTATGGCGGTTATTGCAAAGTACCATTTAAGCCTTGCACCCTACATAGTCGGAAAGACGTTGCACGGAATTATCGCGGGACTTTATATGTTTATTTACCTGCACTTTAACCCTATTACCACCGCCGTATTTGCGCCGTCTATGGGGCGTTCGTTTGCGTCAGCATCGGCTTTTGAAACCGTTACCGCCATTTCGGTAGTGTGCTTATGTGTTGTGTGCGCGTTGGGTTTGTATGTGAGAGAATACAAAAGGGGACACTAAATTTTAGTGTCCCCTTTAATATTAAAATACAAATTCAAATTCCAGATCACCGATACGGACAAGCTGTCCCTCTTGTATGCCCATATTGATAAGGTCCTCAATAACACCGCGGTTTAAGAGCGCGCGCTGGAAATACTGCAAGGACTCATTATCGGAGAAATTGACGCTGCCGCCGACAGCCTCAATCCATGAGCCGGATATAACAAACACATCATTATCGCGCGTAATCTCGTAGCCCTTTTCGTCCTTCATGATATATTCTTCCTCTTCTATATCCATTTCAGGCTCAAATACCGCAATCGGTGGTAATTTTGATAACTCCTCATAAGTCCTGTTCATAAGCTCATTTACGCCCTTATTGGTCGCCGCGGAAATTTCAAACACCTCAATACCGCGTTTTTTCATTTCAGCAAGAAATTCATTATACGCGTCCATGTCCTGTATAATATCGGTCTTATTCGCCGCCACAATCTGCGGTCTTTCCTCAAGCGCCATGTCGTACTTTGAAAGTTCGGAATTAATTATATCAAAATCCTCAACCGGGTTTCTGCCCTCAATTCCCGACACGTCTACAACGTGTATGAGAATTCTTGTACGCTCAATATGGCGCAGAAATTCATGTCCAAGTCCCACACCCTCGCTTGCGCCCTCAATAATTCCGGGAATATCCGCAAGCACAAAGCTTCTGTGGTCGCCCAAATCAACCACGCCCAGATTAGGCTCAAGCGTGGTAAAATGGTAATTGGCAATCTTGGGATCAGCCTTTGTGGTCATGGACAGAAGTGTGGATTTACCCACGTTCGGGAAGCCCACCAGTCCCACGTCTGCAAGCATCTTCAATTCAAGAAAAATTTCCCTTTCATCGCCCGATTGACCATTCTTAGCAAAGTTCG
>JBJEIU010000281.1:0-1857 GCA_051877355.1 Hominilimicola sp. | reverse complement strand
GACAGTATTTCAAAATCAACCCTTATTCCGCAGGAGGGCGAAAATGTGTCCGAACACGAGAGAATAAAGCCTGTAAAGATGTTTACGACGCCCAAAGGCGAGCGCGTGATAGATTTTGGACAGAATATCGCAGGCTATGTTTCCTTTGAGGTGACCGCAAACAAGGGTGATAAAATAGCAATCTCCCACGCGGAGGTTCTTGACAGTGAGGATAATTTTTATACCGAAAATTACAGAAGCGCAAAGGCAAAACTTGAATATATCTGCCGTGACGGACATCAGATATATAAGCCGTTTTTCACCTTTTACGGGTTCAGATATATAAGGCTTGACGAGTATCCGGGTGAAGTAAATCCCGATGGCTTTACTGCTATTGCAATATATTCCGATATGAAGCGCACAGGCTATATCGAAACGGGAAACACAAAGGTAAATAAGCTGTTTGAAAATACTTTGTGGTCGCAGAGAGATAATTTCATTGACATTCCCACCGACTGCCCCCAGAGGGACGAGCGTATGGGTTGGCTCGGCGATGCGCAGGTATTCGCAAAAACAGCATGCTATAATTACAATGCTAAAAAATTCTTTGGTAAATGGCTGGGAGATTTGCGCGCGGAACAGCGTGAAAACGGCTCTGTGCCTGATACTGTGCCGAATTTCTGGTTGCTTTCAAGGTCAAGTACGGCATGGGGCGATGCAATGACAGTCATTCCGTGGCAGATGTATCTGATGTTCGGCGACAAAAATGACCTTGAGGTCAACTTTGACGCAATGAAACGCTGGGTAGACTTTATGACTAACGACAGCCTTGACAAATACCTGTGGACCTGCGCCGATGATTCGGATAAAATGTGGCGCAAGCATTACGGCGACTGGCTCGCGCTTGACGCGCCGTCAGGCAGCTACAGAGGAATAACTCCCGATAATTTTATTGCAAGCGCATTTTACGCATATTCAACGGAACTATTGATAAAAGCCGGAAAAGTAATCGGAAAGGATATGACGGAGTACGAGGAGCTGTATAAAAATATTGTGAATACCTTTAAAAAGACATTTACAAGCTATACAACTCAGACGGAGTGTGTTCTTGCACTGTATTTTAATCTTACGGACGATAAGGAACAAACCGCTAAGCAGCTTAACGATATGATTGTATCAAACGGCATGAAGCTTCAGACAGGCTTTGTCGGCACTCCGTATCTGCTGTACGCGTTGAGTGAAAACGGCTATGCAGACACTGCCTACAGCCTGCTTTTGCAGGAGGAATATCCCTCGTGGCTCTATGAGGTAAATCACGGCGCTACCACCATATGGGAGCATTGGGACGGAATAAGAGATGACGGAACCTTCTGGAGTTCGGATATGAATTCCTATAATCACTACGCATACGGCTCCGTTGTGGATTGGCTTTATTCCGTCGCGGCAGGCATAAAGCCTGTGGAGGAAAACGCGGGCTTTAAAGAAGCGGTTATAGCACCTGTTCCCGATAAACGGCTCGGCAGAATAAAGGCGTCCTTTGATACCGCTTATGGGAAAATAATATCCTCGTGGCGCTATGACGGCGATACGGTGATTTATGAAATTACAATACCGGTAAAGGCAACGATTATAATAGACGGAGAAAAATATTTTGTGGAAAGCGGGTCACATATATTTAAGAAAGGAAAACAGCAATGAAAGATAATAATTTGTACAGAAAAACGCCTATAATGGGTTGGGCGTCATGGAACTGTTTCAGGACAAATATAAGCGCAGAAGTTATGAAGCAGCAGGCGGACGCGCTCATAAGCACGGGGCTTGCAGACTGCGGCTATACATATCTCAATATGGACGACGGATTTTTCGGCGGACGTGATG
>JBJEIU010000280.1:0-1859 GCA_051877355.1 Hominilimicola sp. | reverse complement strand
GTTATATTATCTCCACCGCCGCGCGAGTTTGCAAGAGAAACAAGCTCCTCACAGCTTTCCTGCAACGGTTTTTCTCTTTTTATGCGCGTCATAATTTCATCGTCGTCAACAAAATTCGTCAGTCCGTCACTGCAAAGCACTATTGTTTCACCGTTATACGGCTTTATTGTAATATCTACCTTTACAGTGTCCTCTGCGCCCATGGCGCGCGTTATGTAGTTCTTTTTCGGGTGGTGCTTCGCCATTTCCTGACTGATTTCACCGCGGGCTACAAGCTCCTGCACATAAGAGTGATCTCTTGTAATCTGCTTTATGTCATCACCTACTATATAGGCGCGGCTGTCGCCCACATGAGCCGCTATTATCTTATTCTGATAAATCATGGCAAGGGTTGCGGTTGTTCCCATTCCCATTATTTTGTAATGATTTTTTGCATAGTTAAAAATAATACTGTTTGCTGATATAAACGCCTGTCTTACGGCTTCTCCCGCCTCCACGTAGTCAAGCGATTCATCAAGATTTTTCTTCAAGTGGTTTTCTACTATATCGACAACCATCATGCTTGCGATTTCGCCCGCCTGATGTCCGCCCATACCGTCAGCCACCATGGCATACGGAAAGGCTTCATTATCATTTACATAATAATTGTCCTCGTTTATTTTCCTGCGCATTCCAATATCGGTAATCGCACCAAACTTCATGTCGAAAATCACCCCTTTTCTTAAAATATTACTTCAAATGTTCTCTCAAGCACCAAAATCTTTGATTTGGTATACGCTGTTAGGTTATTATAGCACCTTTTTTCTCAGTTGTCCACAGGAAGCTGAAATATCGCTGCCAAGCTCACGTCTGACAGTGGCGTTTATGCCCATTGCTGTCAGCTTTTCCTGAAAAGCGCGTATATCCGCCTTGCTTCCCTTTTCAAAGCTTCTTTCCTCAACCTTATTTACGGGTATCAGATTTATATGACTGTGCAGGTCCTTTACAAGCTTTGCAAGCTCCGCGGCATTTTCCATACTGTCATTTACTCCGTGAATAAGCGAATACTCAAAGCTCATGCGTCTGCCTGTTTTGTCAATATAATACCTGCACGCCTCTAAAAGCTCCGCTATTTTATACTTATGATTGACGGGCATTATTGTATCTCTTATTTCGTCATTAGGCGCATGAAGCGATATTGTAAGAGTTATCGGCAGCTTTTCATCAGCCAGCCTGTATATCATAGGCACTACTCCGCAGGTGGAAAGCGATATATGTCTGTAGCCGATATTCAGTCCCTTTTCATGGTTCACGTTATGCAGGAACTTTATGACATTATCAAAATTATCAAGCGGCTCGCCTATACCCATCATAACAATGTTGCTTATCCTTTCTCCCAAATCCTTCTGTGCAAAAATCACCTGATTAAGTATTTCTCCGGCAGTAAGGCTCCTGTATAGTCCTCCGATTGTGGAAGCACAGAAGCGGCAGCCCATACGGCAGCCTACCTGACTTGAAATACATATGGTCAGTCCGTGATGATAACGCATTACAACGCTTTCAATACAGTTTCCGTCGGGAAGCTCAAAAAGATATTTTACGGTGCCGTCTATTTTCGACACATACTTTTCACGTATTTTAAGCGTTGAAACATACGTTTCCTGCTGAAGCTTTTCACGCATTGCCTTAGACAGATTTGTCATTTCGTCATAGCTCGTAACTCCCTTATGCAACCATGAAAAAATCTGCTCGGCTCTGAATTTCTTCTCGCCAATGGATTGAAGATATCGGGTTAGTTCGTCATATTCAAAATCCTTTAAATCAATCATCTACTTAATCCTTTTCATCTTACAGATATAAAATCCGTCTGTGTTGTCAAC
>JBJEIU010000279.1:0-8720 GCA_051877355.1 Hominilimicola sp. | reverse complement strand
GAGGAAAGCCTGTTTCCGACTTCGTTAAGTACGGCGTCGCGCACTTTTATTTTAACCGCCTGGTCATCGTCATCATCGCTGTCCGCTATTATGTGCAGTCTTATAAGGTTATCCTGCAAATCCGCCTGCACACTGTCGGAATATGATGTGATTATCACTGTCATGCACAGCGCAAGGGCGAATGCCGCTATAAATTTGTTCATGTTTTTACCTCGCTTTTTGTATTTTCATTTCTAAGTATTAACATTTTTTCAGTTTCAATACATATTTTCTGCCTGACCATGGAAATACTAAAGAAAAATTAACGAGGAGGAAGTATTATGAAAAAAATACTTTCTGTCGTGCTGGCATTCGTATTTATGACAGCGGCGGCAGTTTATTACGTGTCTTATGATGATAATACAGCTTACGCTGTCAATGCTTCGGCAAACGACAAGCAGTTACTGGCAAGAGCCGTAAACGGCGAAGCGCGCGGAGAACCTTATGAGGGGCAGGTGGCGGTTGCAGCGGTAATACTGAATAGGGTAAAACATTCATCATTTCCGAATACGATTTCGGGTGTGATTTATCAGCCCGGAGCTTTTACAGCAGTCAGCGACGGTCAGATAAACGTGCCTATTGATGAAAATTCAACGGTATACAAGGCGTGCAATGACGCGCTTAACGGCTGGGACCCGTCAGGCGGAGCAATATACTATTTCAATCCAGAAACCGCCACAAATTCATGGATATGGTCGCGTCCGCTTATCGTGAAAATCGGCAAGCACAGATTTTGCAGTTAGGAGGAATATAAATAATGGAGAGAATGAAAAGTATACACGTCTGGCTATATACCGTGCTGATAGCGGGCATTATAGCGGCGCTGATATGGGGCTTTACGGCGAGCAAAAATGCAAAGGCGCTTGAAATAACAAGCGAAAATCAGTACAACAGAGCTTTCCATGAGCTTGTTGGCTATGTGGATAATATTGACACACTTTTAAGCAAGGCACAGCTTACAAAAAGTCCTGCGCAGCTTGCAAAGCTGTCAAGTGATATTTTCCGCCAGAGCGCGGAGGCGAAGTCATGTCTCGGACAGCTCCCAACATCGGAGGTACAGCTTGACAATACGTCAAAATTTCTGTCGCAGGTAGGCGACTACACATATGTGCTGTCGCAGGATATGATAAACGGCGAGGAAATTTCACAGGAGCAATATGACAATCTTGCGTCAATGAACGAGTACGCAGCAACGCTGAAAAATACGCTTTCCGATATAGAAAACAGAATTTACAGCGGTGAAGTGAGAATTTCAACGATAAACAGCAAAAAGCGCGGAACTGTTGCTGACGCGGCAGGCAACAGCATATTGCAGGATTTAGAAAAGGTGGAGAAATCCTTTGACGAATACCCCTCGCTTATTTATGACGGTCCGTTTTCGGAGCATATAGAGAACAGAGAATCGGTAATGCTTAAAAACGCGCCCGACATTTCACAGGAGGAGGCGCTTGTAAGGGCAGAGAAATTCCTCGGCGATAGGGGAGACGGTCTGACCTTTGAGGGACTTTCAGAAAACACGGCGATTCAATCCTATACCTTTGTAAAAAATAACAACGATGAACAGATTTCAATAAGTGTGACGAAAAAAGGCGGCTATATTCTCTACTATCTTGACAGCAAAAGTATAGACGGTGAAAAGCTTACCATAGATGAGGCGATACAAAAGGCATCGCAGTTCTTGCAGAATAACGGTTTTTACAGTATGCAGAACAGCTATTATGAAAAGTCGGGAAATGTAGCCACGATTAATTTTGCGTATGTGCAGGATAATGTCACATGCTACAGCGACCTTGTAAAGGTTCGCGTCGCTCTTGACACAGGCGATATTGTGGGTATGGAATCAAAAGGATACCTTATGAATCACTGTGAAAGAGAGCTGTCATCGCCGAAGCTTACAATGGAGGAGGCAAAATCAAAAATTTCCACAGGTCTTGAGGTTTCGGGCACAAAGCTTACCCTTGTTCCGAAAGACAGCATGCGCGAGGTGCTTTGCTATGAATTCAAGGGTGTTTTCAACGGAAAGAATTTTCTCGTGTATGTTAATGCCGATAACGGACGCGAGGAGGAAATATTCCTGCTGATTGAATCCGAGGAAGGCATACTGACCATTTAAAAATAAAAACGACGCTCGTTTGAGCGCCGTTATACATAATTAAAATCTGAAATCTCTCTTTCCGTCTTCTATTTCTTTAAGGTATTTTTCAGCAATTGTTCTTACCTTTTCGTTCGGAACTTTTTTCATTTCTTCCTCAATCAGCTTTTCGCCTGTTTCACGTGTTTTTTCGGAAGCATAGTCAACGAGATATTCCTTTAGCGTCATCAGCGCATTTGGCTGACAGCAGTTCTGAATTGCGCCTGTTTTCGCAAGAGACATAAATCGGTCGCCTGTTCTGCCCTCTCTGTAGCAAGCTGTGCAGAAGGACGGAATGTAACCCAATTCCATAAGCCAGTTTACAACCTCGTCAAGGGTACGCGTATCGCTTCTGTCAAACTGGGCAGTGTTTTCCTCCTCCTTTTCAGGCTCAACGTAACCGCCGACGCTTGTGCTTGACGCGCCGCTTATCTGTGAAATACCCAATTCAAGCGCCTTTTTTCTGTTCTTTTCGCTTTCGCGCGTTGAAACAATCATGCCCGTGTACGGAACGGCAATTCGGATAATTGCGATAATCTTTTGCCAAATTTCGTCAGGAACGGCATTTGAGAAATCGTCCACGTCAATATCATCGGCAGGACATATTCTCGGCACGCTGATTGTGTGCGGACCTACCCCGTGTACAGCTTCAAGATGTTCCGCGTGCATGATTATTCCTACAAGTTCGTATGCGTATGTGTTAAGCCCGAAGAGCACTCCCAGTCCAACGTCGTCAATACCGCCTTCCATGGCTCTGTCCATTGCCTCTGTGTGGTAGCAGTAATCGTGCTTCGGACCTGCGGGGTGCAGCTCCTCGTAATTCTTTTTGTTGTAGGTTTCCTGAAACAGAATATATGTTCCGATTCCGGCTTCTTTCAGCTTTCTGTAATTTTCAACAGTCGTTGCGGCTATGTTCACGTTCACACGTCTGATAGCACCGTTTTTGTGCTTTATTCCGTAAATTGTGTCAATACATTCAAGGATATACTCAATTGGGTTGTTCACCGGGTCTTCGCCAGCCTCCAGCGCAAGACGCTTGTGACCCATATCCTGCAATGCGATAGTTTCAGCCTTTACCTGTTCCTGAGTCAGCTTTTTACGGCATATGTGCTTGTTCTTTACGTGGTAAGGGCAGTATACACAGCTGTTTATGCAATAATTTGATAGATACAGCGGCGCAAACATAACAATTCTGTTGCCGTAAATTTTTTGCTTGATTTCACGTGCAAGGGAATACATTTCCTCGTTCAGGTCGTCATATGGACAGGCAAGCAGCAGTGCCGCCTCGCGGTGTGTTATACCCTTTAAGTCTCTTGCTCGGTCTATAATGGACTTTATAAGCTCCCTGTTGTTTTTGTTCTGTTCGGCATATTCAAGAGAGTCTGTGACCTCTTTGTCGTCGATAAATTCATCTGCATTAAGTGATTTTGGATTATACATATTCATTACCTTCTTTCACTTTTATACTATACCACAAAAATCTATTTTGGTAAATAGCTATTTCAAAAAAAGTTGCAAAACAGGTCGTAATATGGTATACTGATATCATCAATACGGAACGGAGGGATATTATGCAGAATGATATGTTCGGAAAATGCGGACTTACGCAATTTGTGGGCGTCGGCGTATGCGATACAATCGGACTTGTAATCGCCAATGTGGACGAAGAACTAAAAAAGCAGATGAGTATCCCCGAAAAATTTCATGCAATCGGACTTGTAGGCTCGCGTACAGGCGCCGGCGCGCAAATTCAGGCTGTGGACGATGCTGTAAAGGCAACCTCAACTGAGGTTATATCTATTGAGATACCGCGTGATACAAAGGGGTGGGGCGGACACGGCAACTTTATCATAATCGGCGGCGAAACGCCGTCGGACGCAAGACGCGCAGTGGAATTATCTCTTGAATATATTGATATAAACGCAGGCGAGATTTACATAAGCGAAGCGGGACATATGGAGTTTCAGTACAGCGCACGCAGCGGCGAGGCTATAAATATGGCGTTCGGCGTGAGAGTGGGACAGCCGTTCGGGTTTGTGTGCGCGTCACCCGCGCCGATAGGTATGGTAATTTCTGATATTGCTATGAAGTCGGCAGGAGTGGAACTTGTGAAAACGCTTCGCCCTGACAGCGGAACAAGCCATTCAAACGAGGTTATCATAATTTTCACAGGTGAGGCGTCAGCTGTAAAGACGGCTGTAACGGACGCGCGCGAGGCTGGTATGCAGCTTCTGCGCTCGCTTGGCTCTGAGCCGCTGCCTGTGACAAAGCCATATATAAAATAAAACGGTGATTAAAAATGAAACATCATTTTTAGTCACCGTTTTTCTTATTGGTTATGCCTTAATGATTATAGGTTTAACTCCAGAATGTCTTACTTCATTCTGCTTTCGTAATCCGCAATCATCTTTTTAACCATCTGTCCGCCGACTGATCCTGCCTGCTTAGCAGTAAGGTCGCCGTTATAGCCCTGCTTTAGGTTTACGCCTACCTCGCTTGCTGCTTCCATCTTGAACTGTTCCATAGCTGCCTTTGCTTCAGGAACCTGAATCTTGTTTCTGCTCATTTCTTTTCCCTCCTTAAAAACCAAAGTCTTTAATCTATTTAAAATTTGTGTCGAATTATATCGACTACACTACTATTTTGCACCCGGATAAAAATAATATTCTGAAAATTTGTTAGTAATATTTAACTGATTAAATTATTGAAAAAAATGTCGTATAGTGTTATAATCTGTTTGTGAATAATATGATATGAAAAGGGACGGTTTTGATGTTTAAGAAAATAATGCTGAATAAATTTTGGTCAGCTTCAAATTATGTCCGCGCGTTTCTGAAGTGGGGACTTATAGCCATAATAATCGGGGGTATCGGCGGCATTGTGGGAGCATTGTTTCATACAAGTGTAAATTACGCAAATATGTTTTTTGCGAAATATGATAAGCTTATACTGCTTTTGCCGGTTGGCGGACTTGTGATTGTGGCGCTTTATAAAAAATGCAGAATGCTTGAAAATAAGGGTACTGACAGTGTAATCGCGTCAATCCGCAGCCATAAGGGCGTACCCTTTGCGCTTGCGCCGCTGATTTTTATAAGCACGGTCATAACCCATCTTCTCGGCGGCAGCGCGGGCAGAGAGGGTGCGGCGCTTCAGCTTGGAGGAAGCATAGGCAGCAGTATAGGAAAGCTGTTCCGTCTTGATAAAAAGGATATGCATATGGTTATAATGTGCGGAATGAGCGGAGTGTTTTCTGCGCTGTTCGGTACACCTGTAACAGCGGCATTTTTCGCGCTGGGCATAACGAGTATAGGAATAATATATTATTCGGGACTTGTGCCGTGCCTGATATCCTCGCTGACGGCGTATCTTATAACCGTTCTTGCGGGAATAGAGCCGACTTATTTCCCCATGATATACGTCCCGGCAGTTTCGGTTATAACAATACTTCAAACGATACTTATAGCGGTATTATGCGCGGAACTGAGCATAATTTTCTGCACAGTTATGCACTATACAGCAAGGTATATGCGGATATGGTTTAAAAATCCGTATATACGCATATTTGTGGGCGGACTTGTGATTGTGGCGCTTACGTATATTCTCGGCACAAGGGATTATAACGGCGCAGGTATGAATATTATCGAAAATGCCGTCACGGGCGCGTATGTGAAAAACTGGGCGTGGGCGCTGAAAATTGTGTTTACAGCGATTACAATCGGCGCGGGCTATAAGGGCGGTGAGATTGTGCCCACATTCTTTATTGGCGCAACCTTTGGCTGCGCTGTAGCAAGGCTTATCGGCATAACTCCCGGCTTCGGCGCGGCTCTCGGTATGATTTCTATGTTCTGCGGAGTGCTGAACTGCCCTGTGGCGTCAATAATACTGAGCATTGAGGTGTTTGGCTCGCAGGGGCTTATATTGTTCGCCATTGCCGCAGGTGTAAGCTATATGCTGTCGGGATATTACGGTCTTTACAGTAGTCAGAAGATCATGTACTCAAAATTAAAAGGAAAGTACATTAATATAAATACAAAATAACGGAGGGAAATAATGATTTTGGGGTATTCAATTTATGAACTTTTAAGCCTGTTCTTTATTTACGGTTTTCTTGGCTGGTGCGTGGAGGTGGTATACTGCGGACTGGACAGCGGACATTTTATAAACAGGGGATTTCTCAATGGTCCCATATGTCCGATTTACGGAGTCGGTGCGGTAATAGTAATACTGTGCCTTACGCCGATTAAGGACAATATTTTAATTCTGTTTATCGGCTCGGCACTGCTTACGTCGTTGCTGGAACTTGTGACGGGCTTTGCGCTTGATAAGATATTCCATGCAAGGTGGTGGGATTATACGGACAAGCCGTTTAATCTGGGCGGTTACATATGCCTTAAATTTTCAATATACTGGGGTCTGGTGTGTATAGCGCTTATGAAGGGAATACACCCCGCCATATTTAAGCTGCTGACGGCAGTACCTCATTTTCTTGGTGTAATAATTCTTGTGTGCCTGATAGCGGTGTTTGTTGCGGATATTGTTGTTACGGTTGTTGCCATCAATAAGCTGTCAAAGCGTATAAGGATAATGGATGAAATCGCAGAGAAAATCCGCGCCGTTTCGGACGAAATCGGAGAACACGTATATGACGGCGCAAGCGCTGTTATGCAAAAAGGCGAGGAGATATATAACAGTGAAAACGTTCGTGAAATTCGTGAAAAGTATGCCGAGGACGTAGAGGAATTTAAGCAGAAGCAGGAGGAAATAAAGGCGAAGTACGAAATGGAAAGGGAAGAACTGAAAGCAAAGTATGCGGAAATGGTAAAGGAATCACACCTGTTCCAGAGACGTATTATAAAGGCTTTCCCCAATATTCGTTCGCACCGTCACCATGAACAGCTTGAAAAGCTTAAAGCAAAATTCAAAAGATAAAAAAGAAGCATTTCATTTGAAATGCTTCTTTTTGGTTTTAGTCGTTGTCACTGTACAGATATACCCAAAGAATTGTGAGCAGAGCAACGGCTATACCGCCGCCTACACACACAATGGGAAGTCTTGTTTGTGAGCTTATCGTTTTGTCAATTTCAATGACAGGTTTTTTTGACGGCCTTGCGTCATCACATTCTGACTGCTTTGAAAGCTTTAGAGAACCTTTTGATTTCTTATACAGAAGTGTATTTCTGTCGTAATCTGTCTTAATCTGCTTAAGCTCTCTGTCCGAAAGCGGTATGCAGTCTGTTCTGACCTTTAAAATCTGATAGCCGTTTTCAGCGTCGTCGCTTCTGCGCAAAAGCGCATAGTTGTAATACGAACGGTCTGTGGAAAATCTGATATAATATATCTCATCGCCCAAATCGTATGCCTCGGAAATCAGATAAAATCTGTCGCCGTTCGGCTCAACCTCAAGCGCCTTTCTGTAATCCTCCATTGATGTGTAATTTGCAATATCAAAATCGGTAAAGCTTGTGACATTTTTCAGCACAGCTTCAATCTGCGCCTCATCCTCACCGCTAAGACGTTCCGCGATATCCTCATATGTAACGCTGTCAGCGGCGGAATTCTTTAGAGTATCGAAGAATTTGCCCACATTTTCATTGTAATGGGAAACGTCAACTCCCGGGTGGAAGTAGGAAGCGCTGAAATCCATAACACCTATTTCGCTCAGCACCTGCGGCGCATTAACATATTCGAACGCATCACCGTCTATCGCAGTGTAGTAATCGGCATGTGTAAGCACATTGTCCTCGTATACCTTGTAGATGATATAACGCTTGTCATCATTAAAGCCAAGCGCGAACGCGCCCACCTGACCGTCTGCAAGCATGGTGTAATTAACATCAAGTATCGCAATACGCTCAGCCTTTTCGTCCTGCTCATTGTATTTCCATACATGGCATGATGCTGTGTTATATCCTGCGTCTGCAAGGAAAATTACAAGATAGGGATTTTCGTTTGCGTCAAAATTTATAATCTCACTGTGTATTACGCCGTTCGGGGCAAACTCATTTTCAACGTCATCACGGAAAGTATCTCCCGCATTGTCAGTATACATTGCACCGTAGGTGTATAGATAATCGTTCAGTACATAAGCGTATACGGACGACATCTTGCCCACAGGCTCGTCAGCACTTGCTCCGCTGTAGGTGAGGCATGATAAAGCAATTACAGCTGAACAGAAAACAGATAAAAACCTGAATATTCTGTTTTTCAACATCACACCCCCTATGTTTACATAATTTTATGTTTGTTTACATAATTCACATTGTCTATTATACAGATAAAACTGTGACAATTCAACGTGATTTTTGTTAAGAGCGTATTACAATAATGTGGCAAATTCCCTCTTTACAAATTAAAAAATATGTACTATAATTAATAAGATAAGATTAAAAACAGAATTTTTACATATGTGGAAGGAAGGATAAAAATGATAAAGGCGGCAGTTCTCGGTGCAACGGGATATGCGGGCATAGAGCTTGTAAGGCTTCTTAGTAATCACCCTGATGTAAGTATTGAAATACTTGGTTCACAGAGCTTTGCGGGACAGAAGATA
>JBJEIU010000278.1:0-8734 GCA_051877355.1 Hominilimicola sp. | reverse complement strand
CAAAGCTTATTTGCGACAGGGAGGAGGAAATTGAAAATTTCACTCCTCAGGAATACTGGTCAATAGAGACAACGCTTACCGACCCTTCGTCAAAAAAAGATTTTGCCGCAAAGTATTATGGTGAAAACGGCAAGGAGGTAATGCTTAATAACGCGTCTGAAACGAAAAAGGTTTCTGACGATTTGCCCCACGCTGATTTTGTTGTGCAGAAGGTAAAGCGCGGACAGCAAAGACGTAACCCGCAGCCGCCGTTTACCACAAGTACAATGCAGCAGGAGGCTTCAAGAAAATATAATTTTCAGGCGGCAAAGACAATGCAAATCGCGCAGATGCTGTATGAGGGAATTAACCTTGGCGGAAAAATCGGCACAATCGGTCTTATAACGTACATGAGAACAGACTCTCTGAGAATTGCTGACGACGCACAGAAGGAAGCTGTTGAGTATCTTACAAAGGAATACGGCAGTGAGTATGTAAATCCGAAGCAGTATAAGACTAAAAAGAGTGCCCAGGATGCCCACGAAGCAATCCGCCCCACATCAATAAACATAAAGCCGATTGATATTAAGGATAAGCTTACAAACGATCAGTATAAGCTGTATAAGCTGATATGGGAACGCTTTGCGGCGAGCCAGATGGCAAGTGCGGTGTATGACACAATGCAGGTTACAATTGACGCAAACGGTCATACCTTTAAGGCGAGCGGCTCAAACGTTAAGTTCAAGGGTTATATGACGGTTTATGTTGAAGCGACTGATGATAAGGAAAAGAAAACAAAAATGCTTCCGCCGCTTGAGGAAAATAATCATCTGAAACTAAAAAACAGCGAGGAAAAACAGCATTTCACACAACCGCCTGCCCGTTACAGCGATGCGACGCTGATAAGAGAGCTTGAAGAAAACGGCATAGGCAGACCGTCCACGTATGCGCCTACTATTTCCACAATTGTGTCGAGAGGATATGTCGTACGAAGCAAGAAGCAGCTTGTACCTACGGAGCTGGGTTTTGTGACTTCTGAAATTATGAAGAATAATTTTTCAGATATAGTTGATGTAGAATTTACGGCAGGCATGGAGGAGGAGCTTGACAGCGTTGAGGAAGGCTCAACCGACTGGAAAAAAGTCTTAAATGAGTTCTATCCGTCATTTCATGACAGTCTTGAAAAGGCACAGAAAAATATCGAAAAAATTAAGATAAAGGATGAGGAATCTGATGTCATCTGCGAAAAGTGCGGCAGAAAGATGGTATATAAGCTGAGTAAATTCGGTAAATTTCTTGCGTGCCCGGGTTATCCCGAGTGTAAAAATACAAAGGCAATCCGTGAGGAAACAGGCGCGAAATGCCCGAAATGCGGCGGTGAGATACTTGTAAAGAAGTCGAGACGCGGTAAGGTATATTACGGCTGTGAGCATGCGCCCAAGTGTGACTTTATGATATGGGATATGCCCGTAAAGGACGAAGCGTGTCCGCAGTGCGGCGGTTTGTTGCTTAAAAAGCAGGGTAAGCGTGGAAAGCTTTACTGCTACAACGAGGACTGCAAATATGAGAGAAAATTGGGAGAGAAAGAGTGAAGGTAAAAGTTATCGGAGCAGGACTTGCCGGCTGTGAAGCGGCGTGGCAGCTTGCAAAAAACAGTATAGAGGTGGAACTTTGCGAAATGAAACCGCAAAAATTCACACCTGCCCATACAAATGAAAATTTTGCGGAGCTTGTCTGCTCAAATTCCTTAAAGGCTGACAGGATAGAGAATGCATGCGGACTTTTAAAGGAGGAAATGCGGCTTTTCGGTTCTGTTATGATGGAGGCGGCAGACGTGAGCCGCGTACCTGCGGGCGGCGCGCTGGCGGTTGACCGTGAGGTATTTTCACAGTATATAACCGACAAGATAAAGAGTAATCCGCTTATAACCGTCGTAAACGGTGAGGTTACGGAAATAGACACAGATGAATACACAATAATAGCCACAGGCCCGCTGACGTCGGACGCTCTTGCGGAGGCGATAAAGGAAATCACAGGCGGTGACGAACTGTATTTCTATGACGCTGCTGCGCCGATTGTGACCGAGGAAAGCATAGACAAGGATAAGGTTTTTAAAGCCGCGCGTTATGATAAGGGTACGGCGGATTATATAAACTGCCCAATGACGAGGGAGGAATACACCGATTTCTATAACGCGCTTATTACTGCCGAAACAGCGCCGCTCAAGGAATTTGAAAACCAAAAGGTATTCGAGGGCTGTATGCCTGTTGAGGTGATGGCGAAGCGCGGTGAACAGACACTCGTATTCGGACCTTTGAAGCCAGTGGGGCTTGTAAACCCGAAAACGGGAAAGGACGACGCATACGCTGTTGTACAGCTCAGACAGGACAATAAGGAGGGCACACTCTATAATCTTGTGGGATTTCAGACAAATCTGAAATGGGGCGAGCAGAAACGTGTGTTCTCCATGATACCTGGTCTGGAAAATGCCGAATTTGTGCGCTACGGCGTTATGCACAGAAACACATATATAAATGCGCCTGTGACGATAGACAGATATTACCGTATGAAGAAGTATCCTAAAATATTCTTCGCCGGACAGATAACGGGTGTTGAGGGATATGTGGAGTCGGCTTCAAGCGGAATACTGGCTGGATTCAATATGGCGGCAATGCTTAAGGATGAAAAAATGTTTGAACCCGACGCAAGAACGTGCATAGGTGCTCTGCCACTGTATATTTCAAATACTGCAAACACAAAGTTTCAGCCTATGAACGCCAATTTCGGAATTATTGAGGGTCTGAATGAAAAAATACGTAATAAAGCCGAGCGCTATAATAAAATAGCGAACAGGGCTTTAAATATAGTAAAAAAACAACTGGAGGAATAATGATGAAAAAGAGAATTACCGCTGCCCTTGTTGCAGCAATTACAGCCGCGTCACTTATGATGACAGGCTGCGGAGGAAACAAAACAGAAACACCGGCTGCTACAGAACAGGCGAAGGTAACGCCTACATTCATGTACTTTGTGTCAAACAGCGACGCTGATTTTGACGCTGCACAGGCAACAATTGATGAACTTCAGGAGGAGTACAAGGACAAGGTTAACTTCAATGTAATTAACATAGATGAAAATACAGAAGCGGCAAGCAATTTTCCTGTACAAGGCAATACGCCTATGCTTATCATGCTGAACACATCAAATGATATTTCAGCAATGGCGCCAAAGTGCAGTGACAAAGATGAACTTAAATCGTATATAGACGCGGCACTACAGTAAATAAATCCCAAAAACCCCGGAGGATTCTATGTCATCCGGGGTTTTTGTATAATTAATACTTCTTTTTCAAAAACTAAAAAGAAAAAAGGAGAAAGAATTATGCAGAATATAAGAACAGACCTTGCGGTCGAGGCGCACGAGCTGAGCAAAAGGGAAGCGAAGAATGCTACGGAGATTGATGGAGTAATATCGGGTGTTGAGGAAAAGGAAAACATGACGGTGACGCGTGTGGAGATAACTAACGAAAATGGAAGTATGGCATTGGGCAAGGCGATAGGAAACTATGTAACAATTGACGCGCCTGACCTGAAATACAGTCTTGAAACATATGAGGAGGTATGTGCTGTACTTGCCGAGGAAATACGAAAAATGGCGGATATAAGCGGTGATATGCTTACGCTTGTGGTGGGACTGGGTAATCGTGAAATAACGCCCGACGCGCTGGGTACAAGCGTTGTGTCAAAACTGCTTGTCACGCACCATATAAAGCAGCGTATGAGTGATTTTTTTGACGATAACATAAGCGGCGTATGTGCGATAGCACCCGGGGTTCTGGGTACAACGGGCATAGAAACGGCGGACATAATAAAGGCTGTAACGGAAAAGGTGAAGCCGCAGCTTATTATAGCGGTAGACGCGCTTGCGGCAGCGGATATTGAGCGTATCAGCAAAACAATACAGATTTCCGATACGGGGATACAGCCGGGTGCGGGTGTGGGAAATAACCGTGAAGGGCTGAACGAAGAAACCACTGGTGTCAAGGTAATTGCAATCGGAGTGCCGACGGTTATAGACGCGGCAACTATTTCAAAGGTTGAAATACCAAAGGAAATGGCGCCGCTGATGGTTACTACCAAAGACATTGACCTTGTTATAGAGCGCACCGCAAAAACGGTCGCCAACGGCATAAATCTTGCGCTGCACCGAGATATGACGCTGCGTGACGTGGAAAGCTATGTGGGTTGACATAATCGGGGAAAAAGAGTAAAATATATACAAAAAGTGTAAAGGAGAATATGAATGGACAGTTTAAAAATAAATTCCAATATAAATCTGTATTATATCCCTATGACTACGCTGAAAACCACCATGGTCGGTGTGTATATGCACAGACGGTTATGCGAGGAGGAAGTATCAAAAAATGCGCTGCTTCCGTACGTGATGAAAAGAGGCTGCAAGCTTTGCTCTGACAGCGAAGCGGTTGCAAAATATCTTGAAAATCTTTACGGCGCGGCATTTGGCACAAGCGTTCTGAAAATGGGAGATGACCAGGTTATATACCTCGGCTTTGACAGTATATCTGATAAATATGCGCCGAACGGAGAAACGCTTTCACGGGATATAACAAAGCTGATGATGTCGGTTATGTTCGAGCCTGTATCGTTTACAGACGAGATTGTAGGTCAGGAGAAGAAAAATGCCGTTGACAGAATAATGGCTGAAATTAACGACAAGCGTCAGTACGCAATGCTGCGATGCGGTCAGGAAATGTGCAAAGGCGAAAGCTTTGCGCTGTCGACGCTGGGTACAGAGGATGGCGTTGAAGCCATAACGGCGCAGAGCCTTAAGGCGCATTATGAAGATATAATCACATCTTCGCCTGTTGATATATACGTATGCGGAGATGCCGATATAAACGCTCTTGCGGAGGAAATAAAGAAGTATACCGATAAAATTGCGTTTAAGGACGCAAAAATACCAAAGTCTGAAATATTCGCAAGAGAGGGAGCAATCAGACACGTTACAGACCATATGGACGTGGTACAGGGCAAGCTGAGCATGGGCTTTAAGACGGGAATAAGCGCTGACAACAGCGATTATCCCGCGCTTATGGTGATGAACAGCGTGTACGGTGGCGGAGCGCATAGCAAGCTGTTCAATAATGTCAGAGAAAAGCTTAGCCTTTGCTATTACGCCTCAAGCAATCTTGTAAAGAATAAGGGTATCATGTTTGTAAATGCGGGAATTGAATTTGAGAATTTCCAAAAGGCGTATGATGAAATTCTTGTCCAGCTTGACGCAGTTAAAAACGGAGAAATATCGGAACTTGAATTTACTTCAAGCATACGCGCGCTTGAAAATGACCTTGAATCCTACAAGGACAATCAGAGAATGATGCAGATTTACTGCCTTGGACAAAAAATTGCTGGTACAAATTACAGCATAGATGAATTAAAGGAAAAGATAAGCCGTGTGACGGTTGAGGACGTAAAGAGAGTGGCTAAAAATGTAGAGCTTGACACGGTGTATTTTCTTGCGGGAAAGGAGGAAGCATAAATGGAGCTTAATTACACAAAGAACAGCGTAACAGGTGAGGAAATGTATTACAGTACACATTCCTCGGGACTGGGAATTTATATAATACCCAAAAAGGGCTACAGTAAAACCTACGCTATTTTCGGCACGCGCTACGGCTCGGTTGACTCAAAATTCGTAGTGCCTGGCGAAAAGGAGCTTACCGAAGTTCCTGACGGTATAGCGCATTATCTTGAACATAAGATGTTTGATCAGCCTGACGGCAGCAATGTGTTCGACAAATTTTCAAAGTACGGCGGCAATGCGAATGCATTCACCTCGTTTAATATGACAGCATATCTGTTCTCCGCAACGGCGAATATAGAGGAAAACCTTGAAACGCTTATGGACTATGTTCAAAGTCCTTATTTTACTGAGGAAAGCGTGCAGAAGGAGCAGGGGATAATCGGGCAGGAAATCAGAATGTATGACGATAACGGCGGCTGGAAGCTGTTTTTCAATTTCCTTAACTGCCTGTATCAAAATCATCCTGTCAAAAAGGAAATTGCGGGTACTGTGGAGAGCATAAGCCATATAACCGCAGATTATCTTTATAAGTGCTATAATACTTTTTATAACCTTTCCAATATGTCAATAGTTGTAGTGGGAAATGTAGACGCGGCAAGAATTGCGCAGGTGATTGAAAACGGCGTGAAGAAAAACGAGCCGTTTGACGAGGAAATTAAAAAGGTTTATCCCGAAGAGCCAAAGGAAATAGCAAAAAATTACGCGGAGCAAAAATTGAGTGTTGCTATGCCGTTGTTCATGCTGGGTTTCAAGGATACCGATACGGGATATGGCGGTGAAAGATTACTGAAAAAGAGCATTGAGATAAATATTCTGCTGAAAATGCTTTTCGGCAAAAGCTCAAAGCTATATAAGGACTTATATGAAAAGGGACTGATAAACAATTCCTTTTCTCTTGAATACACAATGCAGCCCGATTACGGATATTCCTCGATAGACGGCGAAAGTTCCGACCCGAAGGCTGTTTATGACGCGGTTATAAACGAGGTGGAAAGAGTAAGAAAAGAGGGACTTGACGAGCGGGACTTTGAAAGAATCAAAAAGGTTATGTGGGGCGAATATATCCGCTCACAGAATGACGTGGAGGATTACGCCGTAACCTTTATGCAGCATTTGTTTATGGGAATTGATTATTTTAATTACTATGACGTGTATAAAACTGTAACCTTTGAGGACGTGAAAAAGCGCTTTGACGAGCATTTCGTAAAGGAACGCTCCGCGCTGTCGGTTGTAAATCCAGTATAAATAAAAACGGTGTTCATATGAAGTGAACACCGTTTTTTGCTGCTATTCCAAAATGTCGGCAAATGTAATACTGTCAAGTTCATCCGAAAGAGTTTTCTGCACCTGACAGAGCTTTTTCTGCACCCTGCATACACCGCTGTTCTGGCATATTTCCGGGTCTTCAAAACACTTATTGATGGCAATTTTCCCGTCAATGACCTCAATAACGTCCTTTAAGGTGATTTCAGACGGTTTTTTGTTCAGAACGTATCCGCCGTTTACGCCTCTGTAGGACTTGATTATTCCCGACTGAACTATTTTGCGAAGTATTTTCAGCGTAAAACGATAGGGAATATCGTTTCTTTCGGCAATAACCTTTGCTTCAATCTGTTTTTCCTCTTCAGCAAGCATTGCCACTATCCTGAGCGCATAGTCCGCTTCGCGTGTTATTTTCATTTCCGTATGCCTCCCGGTTTCTTTTCCATAATTTCCAAAATTTCAAGCGCGTATGAGCGCGGCGTGCGTCCTTTTATAACGTGCACCTTGTAATCGCAGTCGTCATAGAATGGCTTTCTGTCATTAAAGCGCTTTTCAATGCTTTCAATGCTGTCATGCTTGAGTAGTGGGCGTGTTTTTCTTGCCTCCTCAAGTCTTTCCTTTATAACCGAAAAATCCGGTGAGAGATTGAATATTCTGCCTGTTTTACGCAGAACTTCAATATTCTGCTTGTTAAGCACAACACCGCCGCCTGTAGCAATGACGGCATCTTTCTTTTCAGCCGCTTCACGGACAGTTTCCTGTTCGATTTTTCTGAAATATTCCTCACCGTATTTATCAAAAATTTCATTTACGGTCATATTCATTTTTCTCACTATAAGTTCATCCGTATCAACGAGGATGTATTTTGATATCTCGGCAATAGCCTTGCTTATTTCTGTCTTACCCGACGCCATAAATCCCGTAAGGACTATATTCATCTGCCAAAAACCTCCTTCTTGATACGCTCGCCCATATCAGCGGGAAGATGAGTATCCGTAAACAGCTCATATGCGATAATTCCCTGATATATAAGCATACCGAGACCGTTCATGGTTTTTGCGCCTCTTTCGCGCGCTTTTCTGAGAAAAAGCGTTTCATCGGGATTGTAAATCATGTCAACCGCTGCGGTATTTTCGTCAATAAACGACAGGTCGTCGATTTCCTCAATGCTGTCTATGGGCAGCACATTCTCCTGCGGTTCCATACCTGCCGAGGTGGTGTTGATTACGATGTCAAATTTCAGTTCGTCAATTTCAGTGTTTACTTTAAAATTCTTTGTTTTAAAAATATCTTCAGCCAAAGACAGAGCCTTGCTCTTTGTCCTATTAACCACCGTGATTTCCGACGCACCGTTGTCAATAAGGCGGATAATAGTGGGGCGTACAACGCCGCCTGCGCCGATTACAAGAATTCTGCTGTCTTTTATTTTTATTCCTGCCTTGTCAAGCGCCATGCAGAAACCGTCCGCGTCGGTGTTGTAGCCGTAAAGCTTACCGTCCCTGTTTACGACCGTGTTTACAGAGCCAAGCTCTTTTGCTGTGTCCGTAACGCAGTCAAGGTACTTCATTACCTCAACCTTATGCGGCGCGGTAACATTTATTCCGCATATGCCCAGCGCGCGTATGCCAGCTATTGCTTCCCTGAGATTTTCCGGTTTTACGCACCATGTGCCGTATACGTAATTATTATGTATGGTTTCGGATATGAAGTTGTGCATATTCGGTGAAAAGGTATGCTCAACAGGATATCCGATTATTCCAAGCTGTTTTGTATGTCCGTTTATCTCAAACATGATTTTATCTCCGTTCATTCAGTATACATAATAATTATATCATACTTTTTAGCGTTTGAACAGACCATTTTTGTAAAATTTTACTTTTTCGGCTTA
>JBJEIU010000277.1:0-8737 GCA_051877355.1 Hominilimicola sp. | reverse complement strand
CGCGAAGATGAGCTTGACAGCTTCACCTTTGATACCTCGCTTACACGCTGTCAGAAATGTAACAACCACTGTCAGCTTACCATAACTAAATTCTCGGACGGCAGCCAGTTTGTATCGGGCAACCGCTGTGAGCGCGGCGCGGGACTTGAAAAGCCGAAAAAGCAGATGCCTAATCTGTTCGACTATAAATACAAGCGTGCTTTCCAGTATAAGCCGCTAAAGGCGGAGGACGCGCCAAAGGGCGTTATCGGTATACCGAGAGTTCTTAACGTATACGAAAACTATCCGCTGTGGTTCACATTCTTTACGGAGCTTGGCTTCTCTGTAAGAATTTCCGGCAGAAGCACCCACCAGCTGTATGAAAAGGGCATTGACTCAATCCCAAGTGAAAGTGCGTGCTATCCGGCAAAGCTTGTACATGGCCATATTCAAGACCTTATAGACAAGGGCGTTAAGACGATATTCTATCCATGTATTCCCTATGAGCAGATAGAGTATTCCGACGCGGGCAACCACTTCAACTGTCCTATGGTAACTTCATATCCCGAGGTTATCTATAACAACATGGACGTGGTGCGTCAGGAGGATATTAATTTCTTATATCCGTTTATAAACCTTGCGGACAGACCGTCTTTCAAGCGTCAGATGATGAAAGCACTGAAAGATTACGGCTTCACAAAGGCAGAAATTGATGCCGCTGCCGACAAGGCTTTTGAGGAATTACAGAATTACAAGCATGATATACGTCAAAAGGGCGAGGAAACGTTAAAGTGGCTTGACGAGCATGACGAGAGAGGTATTGTACTTGCAGGTCGTCCATATCACATTGACCCTGAAATCAATCACGGCATACCCGATATGATTACATCGCTTGGCTTTGCGGTACTGACAGAGGATAGCGTGGCGCACCTCGGACATCTTGAACGCGACATCAGAGTTGTTGACCAGTGGGCGTACCACACAAGACTTTATGAATCAGCGGCGCAGGTTATTAAAAATCCACGTCTGGAGCTTATACAACTAAATTCCTTTGGCTGCGGTCTTGACGCCGTTACAACCGACCAGGTACAGGAAATTATACAGTCACACGAAAAGATTTACACAACACTGAAAATAGATGAAGTCTCTAACCTCGGTACAGCGCGTATCCGTGTACGTTCGCTTAAAGCTGCTGTCAAGGAGCGCGACGCAAGCGACTTTGTTCCGCACAAGATTGAGGACTATACCATTAATCGAGTGAAATTCACAAAGGAAGAAAAAGCAAAGCACACTATTATATTCCCGCAGATGTCCCCTACCCACTTCGGAATGTTTGAGGCGGTTCTGCGCGCTAACGGCTACAATGCGCTTGTACTTGAACACGCAACGGCGGAAGACGTGGAGGCAGGTCTTAAGAGTGTTAATAACGACGCTTGTTATCCGTCAATCATGGTAACAGGTCAGCTTGTAAACGCCTTTGTAAGCGGCAAATGTGACCCGAATAACACATCTGTTATGATTACACAAACAGGCGGCGGCTGCCGCGCTACAAACTATATTGCGTTTCTGCGTAAGGCGTTAAAGGAAGCCGGCTATCCGAACGTTCCCGTTATTTCGCTTAACGTGTCGGGTCTTGAGGGCAATCCGGGATTTACAATTACACCGAAGCTTGTTGACGGACTGCTAAAGGCTTGCACATGGGGCGATTTACTGCTTGCCGTTACGCTGCGTATACGTCCCTATGAGGTACACAAGGGCGAAACAAACGCGCTGCATGACAAGTGGCAGAAGCGTCTATATAACGATATCGTGAATAACAACCGCAAGAATTTGAAGCTGAAAAAGATTATTGATGAGATAATCGCCGATTTTGACGCAATCGAAATTGACGAAACTGTAAAGAAACCAAAGGTCGGTGTTGTCGGCGAAATCCTTGTTAAGTTCCACCCCGATGCTAACAACAACATCATTGACGTTATCGAGTCGGAGGGCGGAGAAGCTGTTATGCCGGGACTGGCAGACTTTATGCTGTACTGTCTGTATAACAACAACTTCAAGCGTGACAACCTTGGTTCAAAGAAAACGACAGCGATGCTGTGCAACCTTGCAATATGGGGTATTGAAAGCTTCAGAAAGCATATGGCAAAGGTTATGGAAAGCAATCCCAAGTTCCGTATGCGTTCACCGAAGCACATCGCAGATATTGCTGAGGGCGCAAAGAGTGTATTGCAGCTTGGTCACTGCACGGGTGAGGGCTGGTTCCTGACAGGCGAAATGATTGAACTTATCAATTCGGGTGTGCCGAATATCGCCTGCGTTCAGCCGTTTGCATGTCTGCCCAACCACGTTACGGGCAAGGGCATGATTAAGGAGCTGCGCCGCCAGTTCCCGCAGGCGAACATTGTCGCTGTTGACTATGACCCCGGAGCAAGCGAGGTTAATCAGCTTAACCGTATCAAGCTTATGCTTGCTGTTGCATTTGAAAATCTGAAAAAGGACGAAATGTATGACGCGGTTAAGCCGAAAAAGGCTAAAAAGGAAGTTAAAGAATCAGTTAAAACTGAATAAAAAAAGCGCCCTATGCGCTTTTTTTGTGTTATGTTTTATGTCACTTGCCGCTGTTGCCACACTGCTCGCCACTGACTGCTGCTTCACAGCGAAAGTGGCTGTTTCATCGTGCGGCGCGGCTTAAGCGATATTCCGCATTTGCAAAGCAAATGCTCTAATCAAACAGCGACACTTGGTCTGCATCGGGCAGATTGTCGAAACAGCCGTTTTCCTCCAGAATATTAAGCGGATTTTTGCCTATGCCGGTGCGAAGTCTTAAATCCTCCACATTGCGGAATTCGCCGTTTTCTCTTTCATTAGTAATGCTCAACGCATCGTTTTCGCTAAGTCCCGGCAGGGCGGAAAGCGGAGGCAATATTCCCTCGTCTGTCTGCAAAAAGTTTGTAGCGTGAGATTTATACAAGTCAACAGGCACAAAGTTAATTCCCCTGGCGTACATTTCCAAGCATATTTCAAGGATTGGAATAAGGTTTTCCTCTTTAGGCGTAACCGTTCCGTCCTTTTTCTTCGCGTTGATTGAGCGGATTTCCTCTTTAACTCTTTCCTTGCCGCGCGCCATTATTGACGCGTCAAAATCGTCTGCGCGCACAGAGAAATATGACATATAAAACGCCTCGGGGTAGTGTACCTTAAAATACGCAATTCTAAACGCCGACATGACGTAGGCGACAGCGTGCGCCTTAGGGAACATGTATTTTATCTTTTTACATGAGTCAATATACCAGTCGGGAACGTTATTATCACGCATTTCCTGTTCGTATTCGGGTGTAAGTCCTTTACCCTTTCGCACCATTTCCATGATTTTAAAGGCGTGCTCCTCCTCAACACCCATGGAAATCAGATAAATCATAATATCGTCACGGGCGCAAATGGAGTGAGACAGATCGCACTTGCCCTCTCTGATAAGTTCCTGCGCGTTACCGAGCCACACATCTGTTCCATGTGAAAGTCCTGAAATTCTTGCAAGCTCCGAAAAGGTTGTAGGCTTCGTATCCTCAAGCATTTGACGGACAAATTTCGTACCGAATTCCGGTATTCCGTAGGTACCAAGATTTGTTCCTATATCCTCGCCGGGCAATAGCTTTAGCGCCTTATTTGACGTAAATAGGCTCATCGTTTCGGGGTCGCCTATCGGAATATCCTTTGCCTTTATCCCTGTTATGTCCTCTAACATTCTTATAACAGTCGGGTCATCGTGTCCAAGTTCATCAAGCTTAAGTAAGTTTTGGTCAATTTTATGGTAGTCAAAATGCGTTGTTATAATATCGGAATTAGGGTCGTCCGCAGGGTGCTGTACCGGACAGAATTCATGTATGTCATTTTCAAATGGTACAACGATTATACCGCCCGGGTGCTGTCCCGATGTACGCTTCACTCCCTCACAGCCCTTTGCAAGACGACGCATTTCCGCTCCGCGCATTGTGATATTCTTTTCCTCACAGTATTTCTTTACATAGCCAAACGCCGTTTTCTCCGCAACCGTGCCGATTGTTCCGGCTCTGAAAACCTTTCCCTCACCGAAAAAGGTTTCAGTATATTTATGGATTACCGGCTGATACACACCCGAGAAATTAAGGTCAATATCCGGCTCCTTATCACCCTTGAAGCCAAGAAAGGTTTCAAAAGGTATGTCGTGTCCATCCTTTCTGTACTGCGTGCCGCACTTCGGGCAGACCTTATCCGGCAGGTCGCAGCCGGACAGACCAATTTCCGACTCCATAAACTCAACATTCTTGCAGTTAGGGCAGATATAGTGTCCCTGCAAGGAATTAACCTCGGTTATATCCGACAAATACGCCACAAAGGAAGATCCTACCGAACCTCTTGAACCGACAAGATAGCCGTCCTCCAGCGAATGGCGCACAAGCTCCTGCGCAATTCTGTACATAACGGCAAAGCCGTATGTAGTTATTGAATACAGCTCCTTATCAAGTCTTTTCTGCACAATTTCGGGCAACGGGTCTCCGTATATTTCCTTTGCGCGCTTTATTGAATCGTCCACTATCCCCTCTTTTGCGCCCGGAATAACCGGCGGACATTTCTTTTCAGGAATGGGGCGCACATCACCTATCATATCCGCAATGAGGTTTGTGTTTGTAACAACCACCTCATACGCCTTTTCCTTGCCAAGATACTCAAATTCCTTAAGCATTTCCTCCGTATTTCTGAAATACAGCGGAGCCTGATTATCCGCGTCTGAAAAGCCCTTATAGTGCATAAGGATTTTTCTGTAATCCGCGCCCTCCATATCCATGAAATGCACGTCGCAAGTAGCGCAGACAGGCTTATTATATTTTTCACCAAGCGCGACAATACGGCGGTTTAAATCCCTTAAATCCTCGTCGGTATTTACATTAGGGTGATGCTTGTCCGTTTTCATATACGCGTTATTGCCTATCGGCTGAATTTCAAGATAGTCATAGAAATTCACTATGTCTTCAAGCTCCTCGTCCGTCTTTCCGTCAATTATCGCGCGGAAAAGCTCACCTGCCTCACACGCTGAGCCTAAAATAAGTCCCTTTCGCTTTTCTTCAAGCAGACTTCGCGGTATTCTGGGAGTACGGAAAAAGTAATTTAGCTGCGATGCAGACACCATTTCATAAATATTCCTCAATCCCGTTTGGTCTTTTGCAAGAATTATAATATGGAACGCTTTATTTTTCTTCGCCGCGCCACGCAGGTCAAATTCAGTGTTGAATTTGTTAAGCTCTATTTTTCCCTGTTCGCGCAGTTCTTCTATCATTTTTACGAAAATATCCGCCGTTGCCTTTGCGTCATCCACTGCTCTGTGGTGATTGTCAAGAATGACGTGCAGATGGCGCGTAAGCGTGTCAAGTCTGAAATTAGGCAGATTTGGGTACATACACCTTGCAAGCATGAGCGTGTCAAGGTAGCAGAAATTAAAATCTAAATTGCATCTCTGCGCCGCCTTTTTTATAAAGCCGATATCGAACGCCGCGTTATGCGCCACAAGTACGCAGTCCTTACAAAATTCAAAAAATTCGCCCAGTATTTCCTCAATTTTCGGCGCGTTCTTTACCATGCTATCGTTTATGCCCGTAAGGTTAACAATATTTTCGGGTATAGGCTGGCACGGATTTACAAAGGTTGACCATTTGTCGACTATCTCGCCGTTTATCACCTTAACCGCTCCGATTTCCGTGATGTTATTAGTATTGTTGTTAAGTCCCGTAGTTTCTATATCAAACACAACAAATGACGAATTTATATTCTGTTCCTTTGCACCGTAGACTATCTTTTTACTGTCGTCAATAAGGTAACCCTCCACGCCGTAAAGAACCTTTATTTTCTCATTAAAGTTTGACACTTTCATTGCGTCTGGGAATGACTGCACAACACCGTGGTCGGTTACGGCTATCGCCTTATGACCCCAGTAAACGGCTCTGTTAATCAAATCCTGTACAGATGAAACGGCGTCCATCGCCGACATCTGCGTGTGCATATGCAGCTCCACACGCTTTTCCTTTGCGTTATCCTGCCTTACAGGCGGTTTTTCAATCTGTGCAATGTCATTGAGCATTACAATCGTTTCGCCCGCGTACTGGTCAAACTGCGCCTTTCCGCGCGCAACAATGTACATTCCGCCGCCCTTTACACCCTTTTTCAGCGCAGAATACAGCTTATTAAATGGCTCGTCATCATCTGTTTTTGTCACAAACATTTTGGCAGATATGGAGTCCTCGTTATCGGTTATGTCCATTGTTATAAGGTGAAAGACCTTGCCCGTCTTTTTTGACGTTATTTCACGCTCATCAACAAAAAACACCTTGCCCGAAAATACAACTCTGCCAGAATTATCATTGATTGACCTGATTGAAATTATATTGTCCTTAATAGGTCTGCCGTAAAGCATATCTGACACATTCGCTTTGCCGACATATTTCGGCCCCGAAAATCCCGACATCACGTCGTTTTCGTGTCCCTTTTCGACCTCGTACACCATGACGTTTCTGTCCTGCTGTTTTACGGCATCGTCAATTTTTACGATTGCCTCTGTAAGGTTACACGCCTTTTTAACAGCGCTTTCCACCTTTGCCGACTGATACGCGGAGGTGTCAGAGCCTAAAAGGATTTTTACTTTTCTTCTGTTTTTTGAAACGCTTATTTTTTCCACCTCAAGATTACATATGTCCTCATCTGTAATCTGCGGAAATACTACTCCTAATCTCGGTTTCATATAACATTCCCCTATTGTTAAAACAGGCTGCGACCTGTGTCACAGCCTGTCAGTTGTTTCTTTATTATTTAAAATACTTAACGCCTGCTTCAAACAGCTTCTGGTCCTTATCGCCCGGAACATTAAATGCTATGTTTTTGCCGATACGTTCGCTGTGTCCCATCTTGCCAAGCACTCTGCCGTCGGGGCTTGTTATACCCTCAATAGCGGATACTGAGCCGTTCGGGTTCCAGTCTATATCGTATGTCGCCTTGTCCTCAAGATTTACATACTGCGTTGCAATCTGACCATTTTCGGCAAGCTCTGCTACCTGCTTGGGTGACGCAATAAAGCGTCCCTCGCCGTGTGAAAGAGCGATTGTATGAACATCGCCCGTATTCACATTCGCAAGCCAAGGTGACTTGTTTGATGCAATTCTTGTTCTCGCCATACATGAAACGTGTCTGCCAATTGTGTTGAATGTCAAAGTGGGTGAATTATCGTCAAGGTCACGAATTTCGCCGTATGGCACAAGTCCAAGCTTTATAAGCGCCTGGAAGCCGTTACAGATACCAAGCATCAGACCGTCACGGTTTTTAAGCATATTCATAACCGCGTCCTTTACTAGCGGATTGCGGAACGCCGTTGCGATAAACTTACCGCTGCCCTCTGGCTCGTCACCGCCGGAGAATCCGCCCGGAATCATCACTATCTGAGAATTGTTAATTCTCTTTTCCATTTCTTTCATGGAGTAAACAACGTCGTCACCGGTAAGGTTTCTGATAACAAATACATCAGCAACGCCGCCTGCCTTTTCAAATGCCTTTGCGGTGTCATATTCGCAGTTTGTACCCGGGAATACAGGAATGAACACTCTCGGCTTTGCAAACTTCTCTGTCGCAACTGTGATATTTCTCTTGTCGTAGCTGTAGGTCTGCGGCTCCTCTGTAAAGTGTCCTGCCTTTGTCGGGAATACCTTTTCAAGCGGTTTCTTCCATGCTTCAACAGCTTCTGAAAGTGCGATTTCAACGCCGTTTATCTTTAATGCGTTTCCGCCTGTTACTCCGACTTTTACTGCGCCGTCAATATCTTCCTCAACCTCAAGTACAATTGAACCAAGCGGCGCATAGAATAACTGGTCATTTGTGATATTCTTATCAAATTCAACACCAATCATATTACCGAATGCCATCTTGGAAACTGTCTCAGCAAGTCCGAAGCCCTTTACAACGCTTGCCGAAAGCACCTTGCCGTCTGTGATAAGCTGATGAACCGTATCGTACATCTTCTTTAATTCATCAAACTTCGGCAAGTCGTTTTCATCACGCTTTACCGTGAACATTACAAGCTTTGAGCCTGCTTTCTTTATTTCCTGTGAAATAACCTTATCAGCTTTTACTGGAGCAACAGCAAATGATGTAAGTGTCGGAGGTACATCAAGGTCATTGAATGAGCCGCTCATTGAGTCCTTGCCGCCTATTGCCGCAATGCCAAGCTCAAGCTGTGTGGCATATGCGCCAAGAAGCGCCGCAAACGGCTTCCCCCAACGCTTCGGGTCAGTGCCAAGTCTTTCAAAATACTCCTGAAAAGTCAGATAAATCTTCTTATAATCCGCGCCAAGAGCAACAGCCTTTGAAACTGACTCAACTATCGCGTAGGTTGAGCCATGGTACGGGCTCCAGCTTGACATGTTCGGGTTATAGCCAAATGTCATAACTGTCGCTGTGTTTGTTTCACCGCCAAGCACAGGCACTTTTGCAACCATACCGTCTGACGGGGTAAGCTGATACTTACCGCCGAACGGCATTAATACTGAATTTGCGCCGATTGTAGAGTCAAACTTTTCGCAAAGTCCCTTCTGTGAGCATACATTCAAATCTGATAATGTTTCAAGCCACTTTGCCTTTACGTCCGTTACAACCTCCTGTTTAAAGAAGCTGTTATTTTCATCAGGCAAAACCACCTCGATATCGGTATTCTTCGTTGCGCCGTTTGTGTTAAGGAAATCCCTTG